>NZ_CP150168.1:796132-1109198 GCF_037963785.1 Streptococcus sp. FSL W8-0197
ACAGCAGATGAATGGGTCCACCTTGCTGAACTATGCTCGCTTCCGTGATGATGATGAGGGAGACTATGGCCGAACCAAACGTCAGCAACAAGTCATGTCAGCAGTTCTTGAGCAAATCAAAGATCCAACCAAGCTCTTTACGGGATCAGAGGCACTTGGAAAAGTCTTTGGCATGACATCAACAAATCTACCATATAGCTTCTTGTTGACCAATGGCTTATCTGTCCTAGAAGGTGCTCAAAATGGCATTGAAAGACTCACCATCCCAGAACTTGGTGACTGGGTGGACGCTTATGATATCTATGGTGGACAAGGACTTCTAGTTGATCAAAATAAATACCAGACCAAACTCGCCCAAATGGGAATGAGATAGAATACTATAAAAAAATCAAAGTTTGAATCACCAGTGAAAAAGTGGTTTAGGCTTTGATTTTTCTTAGTATCTGATGGATTTTTAGGGCGTTTTTATGGTATAATAAAACGATATAACTCGTTATTGGACAGAAGAGGAGAGACATGAGTGATTTGAAAGCGATTCAGGCTCGTAGTCTGGAAATGGCTGAATATTTCGTCGCATTTTGTAAAGAACATGATTTGTTGTGCTATCTCTGTGGTGGAGGAGCCATTGGTGCCCTACGTAACAAAGGTTTCATTCCTTGGGATGATGACCTAGACTTTTTCATGCCACGTAAGGACTATGAAAAATTAGCAGAACTATGGCCTCGTTATGCAGATGAGCGTTATTTCTTGTCAAAGAGTAACAAAGATTTTGTAGACCGTAACCTTTTTATTACCATTCGTGACAAGGAAACTACTTGTATCAAGCCTTATCAGAAGGATTTGGATTTACCACACGGTTTGGCCTTGGATGTGTTACCATTGGATTATTATCCTAAAAATCCAGCTGAGCGTAAGAAACAGGTTCGTTGGGCCTTGATTTATTCACTCTTTTGCGCGCAAACTATCCCAGAAAAGCATGGTGTCATCATGAAATGGGGAAGTCGCATTTTACTGGGTTTAACTCCTAAATCGCTACGTTATCGCATTTGGAAAAAAGCTGAAAAAGAAATGACCAAGTATGGTCTGGCTGAGAGCGATGGAATTACGGAATTATGCTCAGGTCCCGGCTACATGCGAAACAAATACCCAATCGCATCTTTTGAAGACAATCTATTCTTGCCATTTGAAGGAACTGAGATGCCCATCCCAGTTGGCTACGATGCCTATCTCAGCACTGCTTTTGGGGACTATATGACACCGCCACCAGCAGACAAGCAAGTACCGCATCATGATGCTATTATAGCAGACATGGACAAGAGCTACACAGAGTACAAGGGAGAATATGGAGCATGATGGGAGAAAAAATAAGCGTTATCGTTCCAGTCTACAATGTAGAAGCCTATCTGGAGCGATGTGTGGAGTCGATTCTTCAACAGACTTATGCCCATTTTGAGTTAATCCTAATCAATGATGGTTCTACTGATTCCAGTGGACAGATCTGTGATCACTTAGCGTCTCAGTATGAGAATATCAAGGTTTATCATATCGAAAATGCTGGTGTTTCAAATGCTAGAAATATGGGAATTCAGCTAGCAACGGGTTCTTGGGTTACCTTTATTGATAGCGATGATTTCGTTACCCAGGATTACCTAGCTACTTTAGCAAGTGCAGCTGAAGGGTTGAATGTAGGCTTTGTAATTGCTCCTCTGCACCATATCAAAAACGGCATTGTAACAGACCTACCTTCACATTCAGAAAAAACAGAACTCTGGTCAACAGAAGAAACCATGAAGGAACTACTGATGACTACCAGAACATCATTTTTTCCAGTCGCAAAACTGTTTAAGAGAGACCTGCTTGCCGATGAAAAGTTTAATACCAATTATCACCTAGCTGAAGATGCCTTGTTTTTAACTGAATTGCTACTAAAGACAAGATGCAGTTGCGTATTTATTGACAAACCTGTTTATTATTATGATCATCGTGAGGGAAGTGCAACAACATCTGTTAATCGACATGTATTTGACACAATAGAAGTTTATAAGCAAATAATTGCTCAAGTTTCACAAGCCTTCCCTAATTTAAAATACGAATTAATAAACAGAGAATGTTGGTCGTACATCACAGTTTACGATAAAATTATCTTTACTTCACGTGAAGAGTATCAAAAGGAGAAAGCCGAGCTGAGGACTTGGATTGTTCAGCACCGACGCGAAATATGGAAAGATGCTTATTTCACCACTTTTCGCAAGGTAGCGATCCTTTCACTTGTCATTTCTCCATGGCTATATAAGAAAATTGTTGGATTAAAAAACTAATATCATGAGAAGGAGTTGAAAATGAATTTTTCAAAAATGGATGAATACTTTGAAAAATCAAAACTATGGATTGCGTATCTATTTGTTTTCATTTCGATTTTAAGTATGAGTTCACTGGTTTATAAGATAGCAAATCCCCTCTACAAGGGATTATCAGCAATTGTAGTGCTTTATATTTGCTATACCTTATTGTTTAAGTGGAAAGAAATCACAGCAGATCGTAAATTTCTATCCTTATTTGGACTATTAGCTGGAAGTCATCTGCTATCAGCTATTTTCAATCGCTCTGGACATCTGATTGGAAATGTGATTGAAATTCTCTTCATGGTAACCTATGTTTTATTATTTACCATGTTACAATCAGGGCAACTTAAAAAATTATTTGACTGGATTGCCTATACGGTTCAAATTGTATCTTTTTCTTCAGCAATTTTTGCGTTTGGTTTATTGGTAAGTAGAGTCCTTATCCTATTTAAGATTGGCGAACAATCTTATTACTATGGTGTCATGAATGGACGTCTGTGGGGGATTGTCAATCCAAATGCTAGTGCGATATTTTCATACATTAGCATTATTTTGGCTATGTATTTGATCCATAAAGGAAGTAAATATTCTGTTTATCTTAAACTGAACAATGTGATTCAATTCGTTTACTTCGCAACGATGCAAAGTCGAGGAGCCTTACTTTCTTTACTTCTCATGATTGGACTCTATAGTTTCTTTGCTACTAGAGGAAGTATCGTTAAACGATTCCTCACTTTTATAGTTGCTGGTTTGCTGATTACTGCAACTAATATTGGATTAAGCTATGTAACTTCAATCTATATCTCATCTGAAACTGCGACTGTCTTAGATTTAAACAAAGGACAATCCTATGCTGAGACAGATTCGTCTGTCACTAAGAAGAACGGTGAGCTCCATCTGATTGAAACAACACCAAGTGGTAGAACCTATATCTGGAAAAATGCCATCAAGATGGGAAGTGCCAAACCAATTTTTGGTTATGGTGTACGAAACGTTCCAGATTATTACGCAGAATATTTCAGTAAATTTGAGATTCAAAACTCCCTTATCGGTGGGAATTTTCATAACATTTTTGTGACCATATTTGTCAGTTCGGGAGTTCTAGGTTTGGTATCCTTCCTTCTTGTACTGGCTTATGTCATCAAGCGCTTTTTAACGTATTTGATTGTTTCCAAGAAAAATACTGATAAATTGATCATGATCCTATTCTTTGGTATCTTGTTTGGTCAATTATTTGAAAGTCAGATTATGTATTCAACCAACTTTATTAATATCATCTTCTGGCTAGCAATTGGCTATGGACTCGTAGTCTGCAAACGGGATGAAGGAGTTCGGTACCAAGAAGTAACAGATGTCAATGAAATTCAACAGATGGAACTTGGAATCATGGAGTATATTCATGAAGTTTGTCAGAAAATTGGAGTCAAGTATTTCTTAGCATATGGAAGTCTAATTGGTGCTGTTCGCCATCAAGGATTTATCCCTTGGGATGATGACATCGATATCTGCATGTTACGAGAAGATTATGAAAAATTGCAAGACTACCTTATCGCTAACCCTGATGAACGTTACGAGGTCATGTCTTATAAAAATAATCTCAACTATGTCTATCCCTTCATGAAAGTGCAGGATAACCATACTTACTTGCTAGAAGAAGATGTTCGCATCGATTCGAATATGGGAATCTATGTAGATATTTTCCCTGTAGATGGCTACGAGGATGACGTAGAATTTAAAAACAAGATGACGAAACTGATAAAGAAACGTCAATTGAGTTGCTACACCTTTAAAGGCATTACCAATACGAAAAGTGTACTGAATTCGCTGCTACGCTATGTGTCAGTTATTATTTTCTATTTCACCAATACGAACAAATACGTTGCCCAGATTGAAGAGCTTGCAAAATCCCGTAAAGTCTCAGATTATGAGCAAGTGGATTATCTTATCTACAAGGATATGAACAAACCAGTGTGGAGACGTGAATGGCTGGAACAAGTTACTACTGGAATATTTGAAGGTAAGGAATTTACCATTCCGAAAAATTATCATGAAATTTTGACCTCAGACTACGGAGACTATATGCAATTGCCACCGGTTGAACAAAGAGTATCTCATCATGATTTTAAATTATGGAAGATTGTTAAAAGGTCTAAATGACGGGATTGGGATTAAGAAACGTTTAAAAATATAGTCAAATTTAGGAGAAAAGAACCTATGTCTGAAAGAACTTTAACTCTTGAAGAAATAAAGCAAGTAGAATTGGATATTTTAAAGTATCTACATGATCTTTGTGAACAACATCAAATCAAATACTTTATTGATTTTGGAACCTTACTAGGAGCTGTACGCCATAAAGGATTTATCCCTTGGGATGATGATACAGATATTTCCTTGGCGCGTGATGAATTTGAAAAACTGTACAAGGTTTTACAAAATGAAAATCATCCCTACTACAAATTGATTTCATTCAGAGAAACAAAGGGATATCCATACAGTTATATGAGAGTCTATGATGTAAGGACTCGTCGAGATGCTAACCTCGTAGACCCAACGGTCGTATTGGGAACTTGCGTTGACATTTTTCCATATGATGGTGTCGTCACAGAGGAAAGTGACCGTAAAAAAATGAAGCTCTACAAATATTTCATTCGCCTTTCTTCTTTGAATTTTAAAGGGATCAAGTCTGAGAATGGTGGACTTAAAAACCTCCCTCGTTATATGGGATCAGCTATTTTCCGCTTAACTTCCCCACAGCTATGGAATCAAAAATTAGAGAGCCTTGCTTTGAAGTATAGTGTAGATCAAGCAACAGATCTTACTTGTACTATCTATGACCCTTATTATCCAAATGGTATAAAAAAAGAATGGCTCTATGATTTGATTGATATGCCTTATGAAAACATTGTGGTCAAGGTTCCGAGAAAATACCATGAAATACTTGTCTACGAATTTGGAGAAAACTATATGACTCCACCGCCTATTGAGCAACAAGTCCCAGGAGGGGATAAAAACTACTGGATTGATTAGATTAGTCAAAGTTGCTTATTGTTAAGATAAAGGAGTTTTCAAGGTGAAAAATAAATGGTTATTAAAATCAATTAGATATAGTGTTCTCGCATTCTTTCTATTATTGATTCAGTTATCGCAAGGAGTAGATGCAGATACCATCTCTGCAGGTTCGGGCAATCGTATCCATTTCATAAATACTAAAGCAAAATCTGGGAGTGACGCCATCCTTCTGGAAAGCAATGGTCACTATGCTTTGATTGATATGGGAGAAGACTATGATTTTCCTGATGGGAGTGATCCACGCTATCCAAGCCGCTGGGGAATTTCCATGAGAAATTATCAAGTATTGGAGGATCGATTGATTCGCCACTTGGATCAAATAGGTGTAAAAAAATTAGATTTTATTATAGGAACTCATGTTCATAGTGACCATATTGGTGGAGCGGACGAAATACTCAATCGATATCAAGTCGGTAAGTTTTATTTGAAAAAATATTCAGATGATCGGATTACAGCAAACTGGGGACTATGGGATAATCTTTTCAATTATGATAATGCTTTGAGAGCAGCTCAAAAACGAGGAGTTACTCTTATCCAGAATATTTCAGATGAGGATAGCCACCTAAAATTAGGTGATATGGATATCCAACTCTACAACTATAAGAATGAATATGATGCTAACGGGAATCTGAAAAAAGTTCGAGATGATAACTCCAACTCCATTGTTTCAGTAGTGACTGTGGCAGGAAAGAGAATCTATCTTGGTGGAGATTTGGATAATGCAGAAGGAGCAGAAGATAAGTTAGGTCCAGTTATCGGCAAGGTTGATATGATGAAATGGAACCACCATTATGATGCGACAATTTCAAATACGATTAATTTCCTTGAAAACTTATCACCAAAAATGATTATTCAGACAACTGGTGGAGATATTAATGTTGCTTCAACCAGAGAATACCTTCAGAAGAAAAACATTCAGGTTCTTCATGCTGCGAGCCAAACTCAAGACGCTACCGTTTTTGATATTAGCGATAAAGGATTTGCTAATGTTTCAAATACCTTCCCTGATATCCCTGTAGTTGACGAAAAATGGTATCAAGAAGATGGTTATTGGAAATATCGTTTGACTGACGGAGAAATGGCTATCGGCTGGAGAGAGATTGGCGGAGCCACTTACTTCTTTAATGGAAAAGGACAAATGCAAGCAGGTCGCTGGCTTCACCTTAACGACGACTGGGGAGAAAATGCCAAAGGGAATGATTACTATCTGAACCAAAATGGTAAAATGCAAACTGGTGGTTGGTTCAAACTAGATGACTCTTGGTATTATATCCAATCAAATGGTGCTAGACGATTTAGCGAGCTCTCTGAAATCGGAGGGAAAAAGTATCTCTTTGCAGCAGATGGGAAGATGCTAACAGGACATCAAGTCTATAATGGCAAGAAGATGTTCTTTAGCGAAAGTGGTGCACTCCAAACAGCAGGTAAGCCTTCAACTTGGCAAAAGATTGATTCAAATTGGTATTTCTATGATGAGGATGGGCTAAAGACCATCGGTAAAAAGAATATCAATGGAAGCACATACTACTTTAATCAAGAAGGTATCATGCAAACTGGCTGGGCCTTTGTTGATGGTCACTGGAACTATTTTGCAAGTTCTGGAGCTATGAAAACTGGTTGGGTCAAGGATCAGGAAACATGGTATTATCTGGATAAAGATGGCATCATGTTAACTGGTAGACAAGATATAAATGGTGTTCGTTACTATTTGAATGCTAGTGGTGCCATGCAGACTGGCTGGAAGTGGCAAGAAAATAGCTGGTACTTCTATACGAACTCAGGTGCTATGAAAACTGGTTGGTTGAAAGATAAAGAATCATGGTATTATTTGGATCCAGAAACAGGTATCATGGCTGTAGGATCTAAAGAGATTGACGGTAAGAACTATTTCTTCAGCTCAGCAGGTACTATGCAAGTTGGATGGCAGTGGTCAAATAATTCTTGGCATTACTACGCTACGTCTGGCGCACTCCAAACTGGTTGGTTGAAAGATGGTGATGCTTGGTATTATCTTGAAGGTAAGGAAGGCGTTATGTTAGTCGGCCTCCATCAAGTAGATGGTAAGCAATATTACTTTAGCAAATCTGGAGCCATGCAAACAAGCTGGAAATGGTTTGATAATCATTATCGTTACTTTGAATCAAATGGAGCTATGAAAACTGGCTGGATAAAATACAAAGGCGTCTGGTATTATCTAAATCCCGAAGATGGAATCATGTTGGTTGGCCTTCATAAAGTAAATGGTGATCATTATTACTTTGATGAATCAGGAGCTATGCAGACAGGTTGGAAACAGCTTGATGGTAATTGGTACTATTTCCAAGCTAATGGTTCTTTGTTGAAGAACGCAACAACACCTGATGGTTACAAAGTAAACGAAGAAGGTATCTGGAAACAGGCTGTTGCTGCTGTAAATAGCGAGGCAGTCAAGCCAGAACAGAAACAAGAAGCTAATTCCTCTATTGTTGAACAACCTAAACAAGATTCAAATCTAGAAGCCAACGCTTCTGAAAAGAAAGAAAACGAATAAAGAAAAAATCCCCTACTGGCAACTAATTTATCAGTAGGGGATTTTTTTAATTTCGTTTTAATTTAGCAAGTAAAAGGTTCAGTGCATAGTGGAGTGTTTTGTCTTTGGTAATAAAGAGGGTCAAGAGGTAATAGATACCACAAGTTGCCACGGTAGAAAGAACCATGAGAATCATATTAAAGTTTACTGTGTAGGAATTGATTTGGAAAATCATCTTGAAAATATAGAAGATTGGGATAAAACCAAGGGATATGAGGCTATAACGTGTTAAGGTTATAAAAATTTCTTTTAAACTAATCAGTTGGTGTTTCTTGATAAAATGAATTTCAAGTAAAACAACGATAGTTTCTGCGATAATGGTCGTAGCGATGTAATACTCAGGTGCAAAAATATTATTGAAATACAAGATGCTATTTAATAGTATATTGGCACCACCACCAAGGAAGTAGAAGGCAGTTAAGCGATTTTCATGGTCGTTGATAAAGATAATCTGTTTACCAAGAATCAACTCAATAGCCCAAATGATGGTACGAAAAGCGAAGACGCTAGTTACGATACCCGCTTCAAGATATTTTTCAGAAGAATAAATAACAGTTGCGTACCGTCCCAATATCATAATCCCGATACTAGTTGGAACCATAAGGAAATAGAATAGGGATGCCGCTTGATTCACGAGATAATTATAGGACTTGTAATCCTTTTTCCCGAGATAGTAGCCGAGGCGTGGAATACTGACGTTGATAGCTCCACTCAAGACACTGGCAATCAGCATGACGATACTATAGGCAATTGTATAGTAGGAAATATAGTTCTCATCCGGTCCCTTAGTGATAAACATTCTATCTAGCAGGGTATAAAGCATATTAGCGTTCGTTAAGAGAAGCATAGTAAAGAGTGGTTTAGAAGCTTTAGCTAATTCGACGAAACCGATCTTAACAAAAGAAACTTCTCTCTTAATCCAAAGAAAACTGAGCAGGTAGTTGAGGACAGTGGTCGCTGTCATAACGATAGCATAAGGAACGATATCATCTGCCGTTTTAACGAAGGCGAAGATAGCGACCAGCATGGTAATTCGAATAATTAATGTTTTATAGAGGATGAAGGCATAGTTTTCATAAGCTTCGTTCATCCATTCGATATTGAGAAATTGGAAGAGTGCTTGAGCCCCTAGGATGTAGTAGAGAACTTTCAGATTCTCAATGCTGGTGTCAAAGAAGATAATGAGGAAGTAGATACCTGTCGTCAGGAGAGAGGTAAAAACCGAGATATAAAACAACTTAGAAAAGACGTAGTTGATTTTATTCTTGTCATCCTTGACCTTACTAATAGCTCGAATCCCGTAGTTGTATATTCCAAAGGCAGCTAGTGGAATAACAAAACTTGCCCAGGTATTGGCTGTATTGAAATAACCGTAATTGGATTTGCTGAGAATCCGCGTCAGATAAGGATTGGTTATCAGTGGAAAAACGATATTGAGAATATTGACCAGCAAGCTGGCCAAGGCATTTACTTTTATATTTTTCATTGAACATTCTTTCTTAAATCTAAAATCATATCTAGTATTATATCACATTCTCGCTTCATTCTTTTGATAAAATCGTAAAAATCTAGTATAATAGATAGACTGAAAGTATGAGGTTACTAGATATGAAGATGAAACAAATTAGTGATACAACACTGAAAATCACGATGACTTTAGATGATTTGATGGATCGGGGAATGGAGATTGCAGACTTTCTCGTTCCTCAGGAAAAAACCGAAGAGTTTTTCTATGCTATTTTAGATGAGTTAGAGATGCCAGACAATTTCTTGGATAGTGGCATGCTGAGTTTCCGCGTGACGCCAAAACCTGATAAGGTCGACGTCTTTGTGACCAAGTCCAAGATTGACCAAAATTTGGATTTTGAAGATTTGGCGGATCTACCAGACATGGAAGAATTAGCCCAAATGTCGCCAGATGAATTTCTCAAAACCTTGGAAAAGAGCATTGCAGATAAGACCAAGGACGATATTGAGGCCATCCAATCTCTAGAGCAGGTCGAAGCAAAGGAAGAAGAGCAAGAGCAGGCAGACAAGGAGACGGAGAATAAGAAAGAACCTTATATCTACTATATCCTACGCTTTGCAAGCCTTGCTGACTTAGTTGCTTTTGCAAAGACGGTTAACTACCAGATGGAAACATCTGAACTCTATAAGATGAATGGACACTATTATTTGACAATCTTAGTCGATGTGGAAAATCATCCAAGTCCATATCCGGCTTGGCTCTTGGCTCGTATGCGTGAGTTTGCAGACGACAGTGACATCAGTCGTTCAGTCTTGCAAGAGTATGGGCAAATATTGATTAACCACGATGCAGTTCTCGGTCTGCAAAAGATTCGTTCATAAATTTTAAAATCAATTTTCATTTATCAAGAAAGACGAATCATGGGATTCGTTTTTTCTTTTCTAGACCGAAATAGTGATTTACTATAATAGGAATTTTCATAAAATTCTGTTATAATGGCTATATCAGAAAATTTCTAGGAGACAAACATGACAGTTAAAATTGCTTTACTTGGATTTGGTACCGTTGCAAGTGGCGTGCCATTCCTCCTAAAGGAAAATGGAGAAAAAATCGTTCAATCAGCTCATTCTGAGATTGAAGTAGCCAAGGTATTGGTCAAGGATGAAGATGAAAAGAACCGCTTGCTTGCAGCAGGAAATGGCTTTAACTTTGTAACCAATGTAGATGATATTTTAGCAGATCAAGACATTACTATCGTAGTGGAATTGATGGGGCGTATAGAACCAGCTAAGACCTTTATCACTCGTGCCTTAGAAGCTGGGAAACACGTTGTTACTGCTAACAAGGACCTTTTGGCTGTCCATGGTGCAGAATTGTTAGAAATCGCTAAAGAGCATAATGTAGCACTTTACTACGAAGCAGCTGTTGCTGGTGGGATTCCAATTCTTCGCACTCTAGCAAATTCATTGGCTTCTGATAAAATCACGCGCGTTCTTGGTGTCGTTAACGGAACTTCCAACTTCATGATGACCAAGATGGTCGAAGAAGGCTGGCCTTATGATGATGCTCTGGCTGAAGCGCAAAGACTTGGTTTTGCAGAAAGCGACCCTACAAATGACGTGGATGGGATTGACGCAGCCTACAAGATGGTGATTTTGAGCCAGTTTGCTTTTGGTATGAAGGTTGCCTTTGACGATGTAGCCCACAAGGGAATCCGCAACATCACACCAGAAGATGTAGCTGTAGCCCAAGACCTTGGCTATGTAGTGAAATTGGTTGGTTCTATCGAGGAAACTCCTTCAGGTATTGCTGCAGAAGTGACTCCAACCTTCCTACCTAAAGCACATCCACTTGCCAGTGTGAATGGGGTAATGAACGCTGTTTTTGTAGAATCTATCGGTATCGGTGAGTCTATGTATTACGGACCAGGTGCGGGTCAAAAACCAACTGCAACAAGTGTTGTAGCGGACATTGTCCGTATCGTTCGTCGTTTGAATGATGGTACCATTGGTAAAGACTTCAACGAATACAGCCGTGACTTGGTCTTGGCTAATCCAGAAGATGTCAAAGCTAATTACTACTTCTCAATCTTGGCTCCAGACTCAAAAGGTCAGGTCTTGAAACTAGCTGAAATCTTTAATGCTCAAGATATTTCCTTCAAGCAAATCCTCCAAGATGGCAAAGAGGGTGACAAGGCGCGTGTAGTGATTATCACTCATAAGATTAATAAAGCGCAGCTTGAGAATGTTTCAGCTGAGTTGGCCAAAGCTTCAGAATTTGACCTCTTGAATACCTTCAAGGTGTTAGGAGAATAGGATGAAGATTATTGTACCAGCAACCAGTGCCAATATTGGGCCAGGTTTTGATTCGGTCGGTGTAGCTGTAACCAAGTATCTTCAAATTGAGGTCTGTGAAGAACGGGATGAGTGGTTGATTGAACACCAGATTGGCAAATGGATTCCCCATGACGAGCGTAATCTTTTGCTTAAGATTGCCTTGCAAATTGCGCCTGACTTGCAACCGAGACGTTTGAAAATGACCAGCGATGTTCCCTTGGCGCGTGGCTTGGGTTCTTCAAGCTCGGTTATTGTTGCTGGAATTGAACTGGCTAACCAACTGGGCAATCTCAACTTATCTAACCACGACAAATTGCAGCTGGCTACCAAGATTGAAGGACATCCTGACAATGTGGCTCCAGCTATCTATGGAAATCTTGTTGTTGCGAGTTCTGTTGAAGGGCAGGTTTCGGCGATTGTGGCAGATTTCCCAGAGTGTGATTTTTTAGCTTATATTCCCAACTATGAATTGCGCACTCGCGACAGTCGTGGTGTCCTTCCTAAGAAATTGTCCTACAAGGAAGCTGTTGCAGCTAGTTCAATTGCCAATGTTGCTGTTGCAGCCTTGTTAGCAGGAGATATGGTGACAGCTGGACAAGCAATCGAGGGGGATCTCTTCCACGAGCGCTATCGTCAAAGTCTGGTCCGTGAATTTGCGACGATTAAGCAAGTAGCTAAAGAGAATGGAGCCTATGCGACCTATCTCTCTGGTGCCGGACCGACAGTTATGGTTCTGGCTTCTCATGACAAGATGCCCAAGATTAAAGCTGAATTGCAAAAGCAACCTTTCAAAGGCAAACTACATGACTTGAAAGTTGATACCAAAGGTGTCCGTGTCCAAACAAAGTAAAGAAATAGAAGATAGGATAGGGAAACTCTTGATTAGAGGGCTTCCTATCCTTTTTTTGAAAAGAAGTTTATACTCAATGAAAATCAAAGAGCAAACTAGGAAGCTGGCCGCAGGTTGCTCAAAACATGGTTTTGAGGTTGTGGATAGAACTGACGAAGTTAGCTCAAAATACTGTTTTGAGGTTGCAGATGTAAGCTGACGTGGTTTGAAGAGATTTTCGAAGAGTATTAGTTAAAAACCTTGATAAAGGAGAAATAAAGATGGCAGAAATTTATCTAGCAGGTGGCTGTTTTTGGGGTCTAGAGGAGTATTTTTCACGTATTTCTGGAGTGCTAGCAACCAGTGTCGGCTACGCTAATGGCCAAGTCGAAACGACCAATTACCAGTTGCTCAAGGAAACAGACCATGCAGAGACTGTTCAAGTGATTTATGATAAGAAAGCTGTGTCACTCAGAGAGATTTTGCTTTATTATTTCCGTGTTATTGATCCCTTGTCTATTAACCAGCAGGGGAATGACCGTGGTCGCCAATATCGAACGGGAATCTATTATCAGGATGAAGCAGACTTGCCCGCTATCTATAGAGTAGTGCAGGAGCAGGAGCGTATGCTGGGTCGAAAGATTGCAGTAGAAGTGGAGAAACTTCGCCACTACATTTTGGCTGAAGACTACCATCAAGACTATCTCAAGAAAAATCCTTCCGGTTATTGTCATATCGATGTGACCGATGCTGAGAAGCCATTGATTGATGCCTCTAACTATGAAAAACCTAGTCAAGAGGTGTTGAAGGAAAGCTTAACTGAGGAATCCTACCGTGTTACACAAGAAGCTGCTACAGAGGCTCCATTTACCAATGCCTACGACCAAATCTTTGAAGAGGGGATTTATGTAGACATCACGACGGGTGAACCGCTTTTTTTCGCTAAGGATAAGTTTGCTTCAGGTTGTGGTTGGCCAAGTTTTAGTCGTCCGATTTCTAAGGAATTGATTCATTACTACAAGGATTTGAGTCATGGAATGGAGCGAATCGAGGTTCGTTCTCGGTCAGGAAATGCTCACTTGGGTCATGTTTTCACAGATGGACCTCGGGAGTTAGGTGGCCTGCGTTACTGTATTAATTCTGCTTCCTTACGCTTTATAGCCAAGGATGAGATGGAAAAAGCAGGATATGGCTATCTATTACCTTACTTAAACAAATAAAACTGAGAGGGTGGGGCTTCCCACTTTCTTCATTTCCAGAATAAGAATAGAAGGGATCTATGAAACACTTACTATCTTACTTCAAACCCTATATCAAAGAATCAATTTTGGCTCCCCTGTTCAAGTTGCTAGAAGCTGTTTTTGAGCTCTTGGTTCCCATGGTGATTGCTGGGATTGTTGACCAATCCTTGCCCCAGAGAGATCAAGGGCATCTATGGATGCAGATTGGTCTGCTCCTTATCTTTGCAGTGATTGGTGTTTTAGTGGCCTTGGTAGCCCAGTTTTACTCAGCCAAGGCAGCGGTGGGTTTTGCCAAAGAACTGACAGACGACCTTTATCGTCATATTCTTTCCTTACCCAAGGACAGCAGAGATCGTTTGACAACTTCTAGCTTGGTGACCCGCTTGACTTCGGATACTTACCAGATTCAGACTGGTATCAATCAATTCCTGCGCCTCTTTTTGAGAGCGCCTATTATCGTTTTTGGAGCCATTTTTATGGCCTATCGCATCTCGGCTGAGCTGACTTTCTGGTTCTTAGTTATGGTTGTCATTTTGACGATTGTCATTGTCGGTCTCTCTCGACTGGTCAATCCTCTCTACAGCAGTCTCAGAAAGAAAACGGATCAGCTGGTTCAGGAAACGCGTCAGCAATTACAAGGCATGCGAGTTATTCGTGCTTTTGGTCAGGAAAAACGAGAGTTACATATTTTTCAAACTCTTAACCAAGTTTATGCTAGATTACAAGAAAAGACGGGTTTCTGGTCTAGTTTGTTAACACCTCTGACCTATCTGATTGTTAATGGAACTCTTCTCGTCATCATCTGGCAGGGCTATATTTCAATTCAAGGAGGTTTACTCAGTCAAGGTACCCTGATTGCTCTTATCAACTACCTCTTGCAGATTTTGGTAGAATTGGTTAAGCTCGCCATGCTGATCAATTCACTCAACCAATCCTATATCTCAGCCAAGCGAATTGAGGAAGTTTTTACTGAAGCTCCAGAAGATATTTTTTCAGAATTAGAACAAAAACAAGCTACCGGTGATCGGGTTTTGCAAGTCAAAGAATTAACCTTTACCTATCCTGATGCGGCCCAGCCTTCTCTGAGAAACATTTCCTTTGATATGAAGCAAGGGCAAATCCTTGGTATCATCGGGGGAACTGGTTCAGGTAAATCAAGCTTGGTGCAAGTCTTACTTGGTCTTTATCCAGCAGACAAGGGGAGCATTGACCTTTATCGAAATGGACGTAGTCCTCTTAATCTTGAGCAGTGGCGGTCTTGGATTGCCTATGTGCCCCAAAAGGTCGAACTCTTTAAAGGAACTATTCGTTCCAACTTGACTCTGGGTTTTAATCGAGAAGTGTCTGACCAAGAACTCTGGCAAGCCTTGGAGATTGCGCAAGCTAAGGATTTTGTCAGTGAAAAGGAAGGACTCTTGGATGCCCTAGTTGAGGCAGGAGGGCGAAATTTCTCAGGCGGACAAAAACAAAGGCTGTCTATCGCCCGAGCAGTCTTGCGTCAAGCTCCATTTCTCATCCTAGATGATGCGACCTCAGCTCTCGATACCATCACAGAATCCAAGCTCTTGAAAGCTATCCGAGAAAATTTACCTAACACGAGTTTAATCTTGATTTCTCAACGGACTTCGACACTTCGTATGGCTGACCAGATTCTCCTCTTGGAAAAAGGTGAGCTCTTAGCTATCGGCAAGCACGAGGACTTGATGAAGTCCAGCCAAGTCTATCGCGAAATCAATGCATCCCAACATGGAAAGGAGGACTAGCATGAAACGACAAACTGCAAACCAGACGCTCAAGCGTTTGGCTAAGGATTTATTAAGCCATCCTTTCCTCCTTTTCCTAGCCTTTCTAGGAACTATTGCCCAAGTTGGCTTATCAATTTACTTACCTATTCTGATTGGGCAGGTCATTGACCAGGTCCTAGTTGCTGATTCTTCACCAGTTTTTTGGCAGATTTTCATTCAGATGATCTTGGTAGTCATAGGAAATACTCTGGTACAATGGGCCAATCCTCTTCTTTATAATCGTCTAATCTTCTCTTATACCAGAGACTTGCGAGAGCGAATCATCCATAAACTTCATCGGTTACCGATTGCTTTTGTGGATCGGCAGGGCAGTGGAGAGATGGTCAGTCGTGTGACTACAGATATAGAACAGTTGGCAACTGGCTTGACCATGATTTTTAACCAATTTTTCATTGGTGTTTTGATGATTTTGGTTAGTATTCTAGCCATGCTCCAAATTCACCTTCTCATGACCCTCTTGGTCTTGCTGTTGACGCCCCTGTCCATGGTGATTTCACGCTTTATTGCCAAACGCTCCTATCATCTCTTCCAGAAGCAAACAGAGACGAGAGGAATTCAGACTCAGTTGATTGAAGAGTCGCTTAGCCAGCAGACCATTATCCAGTCCTTCAATGCTCAGACAGAGTTTATCCAAAGACTGCACGAGGCGAATGCCAACTACGCAGATTATTCTCAGTCAGCCATCTTTTATTCATCAACGGTTAATCCTTCAACTCGCTTTGTCAATGCGCTCATTTATGCCCTTCTTGCTGGAGTGGGAGCCTATCGTATCATGATGGGGTCCACCTTGACCATCGGACGTTTAGTGACTTTTTTGAACTATGTCCAACAGTACACCAAGCCCTTTAATGATATTTCTTCAGTGCTAGCTGAGTTGCAAAGTGCTCTCGCTTGCGCAGAGCGTGTCTATGCTGTCTTAGAAAGTCCTGAGGTTGTTGAAACAGGTAAGGAAATCTTGACCAGTGACCAAGTTAAGGGAGCCATTTCCTTTAAGCATGTTTCTTTTGGATACAATCCCGAAAGGATCTTGATTAAGGATTTGTCTATCGATATCCCAGCTGGCAGCAAGGTAGCCATCGTTGGTCCGACAGGTGCTGGTAAGTCAACTCTTATCAATCTCCTCATGCGTTTTTATCCTATTAACTCGGGAGATATCTTGCTAGACGGTCGTTCCATTTACGACTATACCCGAGCGTCATTGAGACAGCAGTTTGGCATGGTACTCCAAGAAACCTGGCTCAAGCAAGGAACCATTCATGACAATATTGCCTTTGGAAATCCTGATGCCAGTAGGGAGCAGGTGATTGCTGCTGCCAAAGCAGCCAACGCAGACTTTTTCATCCAACAGTTGCCACAGGGATACGATACCAAGTTGGAAAATGCAGGAGAATCTCTATCTGTCGGTCAGGGCCAGCTCTTGACCATCGCCCGAGTCTTTCTAGCTATCCCAAAGATTCTTATCTTAGACGAAGCAACTTCTTCCATCGATACACGAACAGAAGTGCTAGTACAGGATGCCTTTGCCAAACTCATGAAGGGGCGCACAAGCTTTATTATTGCTCACCGTTTGTCAACCATTCAGGATGCGGATCTGATTCTAGTCTTGGTAGATGGCGACATTGTTGAGTATGGGAACCATCAGGATCTCATGACTAGAAAGGGCAAGTATTACCAAATGCAAAAAGCTGCGGCTTTTAGCTCTGAATAATCCTTTCTATTTTGCAATATTATGGAAAAAAGTTGCCTTCGGGTGACTTTTTTGTTACAATAGCTAGAAAAATTATTCACTGTAAATTGTCTTATAGAAAAGGAGCCTATAATGAAAGTCTATCAGCATGTAAATATCGTGACTTGTGACAAAGATTTCCATGTTTATTTGGATGGTGTCTTAGCCGTTAAGGACTCTCAAATCGTCTATGTCGGCCAAGAGGAGCCAGAGATTTTAGAGCAGGCTGAGCAGATTATAGACTATCAGGGAGCCTGGATCATGCCTGGTTTGGTCAATTGCCATACCCATTCTGCTATGACAGGCTTACGAGGGATTCAGGATGATAGCAATCTCCACGAATGGCTCAATGACTATATTTGGCCAGCAGAAGCAGGATTTACTCCCGATATGACTACCAAGGCGGTCAAAGAAGCTCTGACAGAAATGCTCCAGTCAGGAACAACAAGCTTCAACGATATGTATAATCCCAATGGTGTGGATATTGAGCAAATTTATCAGACAGTCAAGGCGTCTAAGATGTGTTGTTATTTCTCACCGACCCTCTTTTCTTCAGAGACAGAAACAACTGCTGAGACTATAAGTAGAACACGTGCCATTATAGAAGAAATCTTAGGATATGAAAATCCAAATTTCAAAGTTATGGTAGCACCGCACTCCCCTTATAGCTGTAATCAAGACCTGCTGCAAGCGAGTTTAGAAATGGCAAAAGAGCTAAATATTCCTCTCCATATCCATGTGGCGGAGACCAAGGAGGAGTCAGGAATTATCCTCAAACGATACGGCAAACGCCCCCTCGCATTTCTAGAAGAACTGGGTTATTTAGATCATCCGTCCGTCTTTGCTCACGGGGTCGAGTTAAACGAACGAGAAATTGAACGCTTGGCAACTTCTCATGTGGCAATCGCCCATAATCCTATCAGTAACCTCAAACTGGCCTCAGGGATCGCTCCAATCATCCAACTGCAAAAAGCAGGAGTAGCAGTCGGAATTGCGACTGACTCAGTTGCTTCCAATAATAATCTAGATATGTTTGAGGAAGGACGGACAGCAGCCCTTCTTCAGAAAATGAAGAGTGGAGATGCCAGCCAGTTCCCTATCGAGACAGCCCTTAAGGCACTGACAATCGAAGGGGCTAAGGTTCTAGCAATGGAAAAGCAGATAGGAAGCCTAGAAGTTGGCAAGCAGGCAGATTTTCTCGTGATTCAACCACAAGGAAAAATCCATCTCCAACCTCAGGAAAATATGCTCTCTCACCTCGTTTATGCAGTCAAATCCAGTGATGTTGATGATGTCTACATTGCAGGAGAACAGGTTGTCAAGCAAGGACAAGTTTTGACAGTAGAGATTTAAAAAAATATTTCAAAAAAAGTCTGCAAAAATCTTGCATTCTTTTTTTGTCTATGCTATACTTATATACGGTTTGAAAAAACTGCCTAAGACAGTAGGGGAGCGAGACTCATAAATATCCTACCGAGGACAAAACGTATCATGTAAAAAGAAGCGTATTGTACTTTCGTGTCTAGGTTTGGGCGCGTTTTTCTTTTGGAAAATTTCCCCAAGCAAAATAATTACGGAGGTGAACACACTAATGAGTGAAGCAATTATTGCTAAGAAAGCGGAACTAGTTGACGTAGTGGCTGAGAAAATGAAAGCTGCTGCCTCTATCGTCGTTGTAGACGCTCGTGGTTTGACAGTTGAGCAAGATACAGTTCTTCGTCGTGAGCTTCGTGGAAGCGAAGTTGAGTATAAAGTTATTAAAAACTCAATCTTACGTCGTGCGGCTGAACAAGCTGGACTTGAAGATCTTGCATCTGTTTTTGTTGGACCATCTGCAGTAGCATTTTCTAACGAAGATGTTATCGCACCAGCGAAAATCTTGAACGACTTTGCTAAAAACGCTGAAGCACTTGAAATCAAAGGTGGTGCAATCGAAGGCGCTGTCGCATCAAAAGAAGAAATCGTTGCTCTTGCAACTCTTCCAAACCGCGAAGGACTTCTTTCTATGCTCCTTTCTGTACTTCAAGCGCCAGTGCGCAACGTTGCTCTTGCAGTCAAAGCGGTTGCAGACAACAAAGAAGACGCAGCTTAATTATAAGCTACGTAGCGTAGCCTAGCTACAAAAAAATAACAAAATTAAATTTAAACTTATTTGGAGGAAATAACAATGGCATTGAACATTGAAAACATTATTGCTGAAATTAAAGAAGCTTCAATCCTTGAATTGAACGACCTTGTAAAAGCTATCGAAGAAGAATTTGGTGTAACTGCAGCTGCTCCTGTAGCTGTTGCTGCAGCTGGTGCTGCTGACGCTGGTGCTGCTAAAGACTCGTTTGACGTTGAATTGACAGCTGCTGGTGACAAGAAAGTCGGCGTTATCAAAGTTGTACGTGAAATCACTGGTCTTGGACTTAAAGAAGCTAAAGAACTTGTTGATGGTGCACCAGGTGTCATCAAAGAAGGCGTTCCAACTGCAGAAGCTGAAGAAATCAAAGCTAAATTGGAAGAAGCTGGAGCTTCAGTTACTCTTAAATAAGAGAGCGACTACATTTGTAGCTTAAAAACATGATTAAACCGCTATTCTTAGGAATAGCGGTTTTTTCTTTTGGTTCAAGAAGGGGCAAAAAAGGGGCGAACTAATTATATAGTTTATCTAGGAGACAAACAAGTTTTGAATAATAGGCTTTCCATAAAAAATGATACAAGTTTTTACCCTTCAGGATTTATTTTTTTCTGCTATCATCATTCCTATGAACAGTAGAAAAGTAAGTTTTTAATTTATTGATACTCCGGATATTACAATCTCAGTATTAAAGAACTTTATTGAAGGTAATTTTCGAACGGTTTGAGGTAATTTCAATGAAATTTTAATAGATATTTCAATTTTCTTCTTGACTCTGACCTTAGGTAAGGGATTATACTAATAGTAGATAAGAAAGGAGATTACTATGAAAATCAATATGATTCGTTCAGATAAAGTTTACCAAGAGATGCTCGAGCTCCCTTTAGAAAAGAGAGAAGGTTGCTTTCGAGCTAAAATATTAGCACCTTTTGCAACCAAATACCAAACGCAACACATTCCTCTGAAAGCGAAGTATCCTGGAGGATTTGATGCCTTGTTCCTGCTTGGCTTTATGAATCAGTTGCCCGCAACTCTCTCAGAAAAGGATAGACCAGCTATCGACGCTCTGAGCTCTGATCAACTCTGGCAGGACTGCCAGGAAACCATCAAGAGGAGTATCGGTCTTTTTAAGCAAGCTGGCTATGATTTAGAGATTGAGGATTACCATTTTACTATTTTATTGGGCAACCCTGAAAAGGCCATGTTACAGCTCAATAAGGGTTATAGCGGAGATGGTGGAATTCCAGGTTACCTCATGCTTAGTCTGCTACCGAATGACTATACTTTGCCACGTGTGCAAGCGGCACTGGCCCACGAGTGCAATCATAATGTCCGCTTCCAATTTATCAAATGGAACCAGCAGACGACATTAGCAGACTGGGTAGTCAGTGAAGGCTTGGCAGAGTCTTTTGCAGCTGAGCTCTATGGCAAAGATCTCATTGGGCCTTGGGTTACTTCAATCAGTCCAGAGCAGTTAGAAGAGATTAAGCCCATCATCTCCAGTCGGCTTCAGCTAACAGGGATGGCGGAAATGGCTCCTTATCTTTACGGTGATGAAATAGCTGAGATACAGGGTCAGATACCAGTCGGTATGCCCTATGCTGCAGGCTATGCCTATGGCTATCATCTGATACAAGCTTATCTGAAAAAGACTGGTAAGAACATTATTGAGGCTACAGTGACACCAACGAAACAGATTTTAGAGGTGACTAAAGATTTTTGGAAATGACACTTTTGCTTGAAAATCTGCCAGAGTCTGATATAATGAAAGTAATTTTTGGAGGTGATAGTATGCACTATAAAAGAATTGAATTGAAGGTGACAGATCAAGGAATTCATGAGCGTAAGATTTTTCAAGGTGTTAAGATTTTCAGCCGTAGTAAGTTATCTAAAGATCAGAAAAGCATTCTAACACAGAAGATTTACCTGACACCGAAGCAAAACATTGTTTACTATCAACGGACAGATGTCAACTATGACCAGAACTGGCATCATGATAAGGACTATTACGAACTAGTTTATGGTCAGTTGGACAGAGAGACTGTTTTTAAGGTTTGTCAAGATTTTGACGAACTAAGTCCTTTTCTGGAGAACGAGCTGCTGGAGAAGCTAAAAGAAAAGCAGTTAACAGGCAAATTTTTTGAAAAGTTAGATATATAAAAATCCGGCTGCTTTTATAAGCAGTCGGATTTCTTTGAGTTCTAGTTTGATAATCTTTCATGATAAAAATAGATCTATTTTTATCATGAACAGCTCACTTAGTTAGAAGTTTTGGAAACAGTATAGTTGCAATCTATGAAGAATAAGTGTATAATCAAGAAAAATGATTGAGTGCTCACTCAATTTTGTAGATGTGTAAAGGAGTTCATACAATGGTT
Organism: Streptococcus sp. FSL W8-0197; assembly: GCF_037963785.1. Classification (GTDB taxonomy): domain Bacteria; phylum Bacillota; class Bacilli; order Lactobacillales; family Streptococcaceae; genus Streptococcus; species Streptococcus oralis_CQ. Next base: position 818,018 of record NZ_CP150168.1, read on the forward strand.
GTTCAAGCAATACAATATAGTCGTTTCGGTGATGAAGAAGTGTTAGATTTAGTGAACATTAAATCTGACGCTTTGAAAGTGAATCAAGTTAGGATAGAAGTTCATGCTGTTGGTTTAAATCCTATTGATTATAAGACTTTTGAAGGTGCAAAGCCACTCCGATTTCTATCTTTTATGACAAAACTAAGGAAGCCAAGTCGTTGGTTTGAGTCAAAATCATCTCTTTTTCCAAGAGGTGTTGGTCGGGATTTTGCTGGAGTTATCATAGAAATTGGTGAAAGAGTAAATAGATTTGCAGTAGGGGATAAGGTTTTTGGAACAATGATCAGTGACCCTGGATTGGGAACCAAGAGGGGAGCTTTGGCAACAGAAATTTGTGTCAATGAATCGGAAATCATATCGAAACCAGATATGATTGATATGAACCATGCAGCTACTATGGGTGTAGCCTCTCTAACAGTGGGAGGTGCTTTTAGAAAGATTGAGCTAAACTCTAAAGATATTGTAGTGATTTCAGCAGCAGCAGGAGGTATTGGAAGTATCGCAGTACAGTATGCGGTTGCTAAAGGTGCGACAGTTATTGGAATTGCGAGTAAGAAAAATTCAGATTATCTGAAGTCTTTAGGTGCTATACCGGTAGCCTACGAAGAGAACATCCAGAATGCTCTTCTATCAGCAAGTGCAAAGCCAATTACAAAATTCTTGGATTGCTATGGAAGTGATTATGTTAAATTGGCTTTCAGTTTGGGATTGAAGGGCACGGCTATTGGAACGCTAGTACCTTCACCATATGTTATTATAAGAGGAGCTCAGTTCACGGGTCCGAGACATTCCACATATGATGATTTTAACACTCTAGCGGAAATGGTCTCAGATGGGAAGGTTCGGCTGAATATTGACCAGGTTTATGATTTTTCTCTAAAGTCAGTTAGAGAGGCATATCGTAGCCTGAAGTCGGGACATACTCGAGGTAAGAAGGTTGTAAAAGTAAGAGAGTAGCAGAGAGGTGCCAGCAATGGAAAGTTTAGAACAAAAGTATGCTCAGACATTAGAAAATAGCAACTTGAGTTTAAAACAACGTCAAGTTTTATTATCAAGTCTAAAGTTATTTTCAGAAATTGGCTTTGAAAATACAACAGCTAGCCTTATTTCTAAGGAGGCTGGAGTTTCAGAAGGGACAGTTTTTAGTTACTTTAAAACCAAGGAAGGCATCTTAGAAGCTATTCTGTCAACTTTTCTCGAACAGGTTATTCCAGATGTGATTGCTGATTTTTCTGAGAAGAAATTTACAGCAAACCAAGAGTCTTTTCCGCTATTTCTGAGAAGCATTGTTCGAGATAGACTAGTTTTCATTCAGAAGAATCAAATGCAAGTTAAAATTCTCTTGAGTCGTTCTTTTATTGATAAAACTATTTCTGACCAGTTAGGGAATGTTATTATTCACTCTATCATTAAGCCAATTAGTCCAGTCCTGAATCAGTTTAAAGAAAAGGGTGTTATCCGAGATTGGTCAAATGAAAGAATCGTTCGTTATATTTTAGCTTTGAGTCTTTCTTATATTATTCCAATGATGTTGAATGATAAGGAAGATGTAAACATAGATGAAGCAGTAAACGAAATTGTTGAATGCCTGTCTTTTGCCTTAGTAGAAGTAAAGTGAATTTTGATTTTTAAGCTTACTATTAAAAATAGTGAGCTTTTTTAAACCAATATAAAAATCCCCAATCAGAGTGATTGGGGATTGAAAAATAAATTGAAACAATACCTTTACTATCATAGCCTTGGCTACATTGTTAAAAGTTGTTTTAGCTGTGTTGTGGTTCTTGGTCATGATGTCTTCGAGTCGACCAGAGTATACTGCCATCTATTCATCTGATAAGAGGGATTTTATCATCCAGATATTCATAGCTGGGTGGCCGGCAGCGTTAGAAAGTGGTTGTTGCAGTGATGTGAAACCATAGTGCTGATAGATGGCCACAGCCGTAGCCAGTTCAGTAGAGGTTTCTAGATAAAGCTGTTCATAACCAGCTAGATGGGCTTCCTGGAATATCCTCTTTATCAACCTGCTGGAATAACCTTTGCCACGGCTATTTTTAGTGACGTACAGTTTTTGTAATTCAGCAATCTTATCAGACGCAGGTGCAAAGCCACCACAGCCAACCAGCTGACCTTCATCTTCCAGAATAAAGTAAGCTGCTCTCTCTTGCTGTTGATAGTAGTCGGCCAAATAATCTAGATGAGAATCAAAGTAGACAGTTCCAGGTTTGTCAAGCCCGAATTCTTCAAGACTAGCTCGAATGAGCTGCGCTACAGCTGGATTATCTCTTACTTCCATTGGCCGTAAGTTCATCATTTGTCCTCCGATAGGATGTATCGACTAATTAAACAATACCTTGTGCAATCATAGCGTTTGCTACGTTTTCGAAGGCAGCGATATTTGCTCCTGCAAGGTAGTCAGTACCAAGACCGTATGTTTCAGCAGTTGTTTTAGCTGTATTGAAGATGTTTGTCATGATGTCTTTGAGACGTCCATCAACTTCTTCACGAGTCCATGAAAGGCGAAGGCTGTTTTGGCTCATTTCAAGCGCTGAAACGGCTACACCACCAGCGTTGGCAGCTTTGGCAGGTCCGTAAAGGATTCCGTTTTCTTTGTAGACTTTAATCGCGTCAAGGTCACTAGGCATGTTAGCACCTTCAGATACGCAGATAACTCCTTGAGCAACCAAACGTTTAGCTGCTTCGCCGTTGATTTCGTTTTGAGTCGCACATGGAAGAGCGATGTCGTAGTTTCCAACGTAAGTCCATACAGAACCTTCATGGTAAGTAGCAGTTGCTTTCTCAGCTGCGTACTCAGTCAAACGAGCACGGCGTTTTTCTTTAACATCAACCAAAAGATCGAAGTCAATACCATTTTCGTCGATGACATAACCGTTTGAGTCAGATACAGAGATAACAGTAGCGCCGAGTTCAGTCGCTTTTTGAAGAGCATATTGAGCTACGTTACCAGAACCTGAAATAACCACTTTCTTACCAGCAAAACTGTTACCATTAGCTTTGAGCATTTCTTCAGTATAGTAAACCAAACCATAACCAGTTGCTTCTGGACGAATCAAGCTACCACCAAATCCAAGAGGTTTACCAGTCAAGACACCCGCATCAAATTGGTTAAGACGTTTGTATTGTCCGTAAAGGTAACCAATTTCGCGTCCTCCAACACCGATATCACCAGCAGGTACGTCAAGTGATGGTCCGATGTATTTTTGCAATTCAGTCATGAAGCTTTGGCAGAAGCGCATCACTTCAGCATCAGTCTTCCCTTTAGGATCGAAGTCTGATCCCCCCTTACCTCCACCGATTGGAAGTCCAGTCAAAACGTTTTTAAAGATTTGTTCGAAGCCGAGGAATTTCAAGATCCCTTGGTTTACAGTTGGGTGGAAACGAAGTCCGCCTTTATATGGTCCAACAGCTGAGTTGAATTGAACACGGTAACCACGGTTGACTTGGACTTTACCTTCACGGTCAACCCAAGGAACACGGAAAGAAATCACGCGCTCAGGCTCAGTGATACGTGCCAAGATGTTTTCTTCGATATACTCAGGGTGTTTTTCAAATACAGGTTCCAAAGTGCTGAAGAATTCTTCAACTGCCTGGAGAAATTCAGCCTCATGCCCGTTACGAGCTTTCACAGTTGCAAACACGCTTTGGATATAGTCTTTAGCAGATGTCATATCGTTCTCCTTTTTGTTGTTATATTTTATTACATGAGCCATTATAGCAGAATTTTTTTTGAGTGTAAAGAAAAAAACAGAAATTTTCTAAAAATTCTTTCAATTTACAAAACCGAACGTTTTATATAGAAATTAGTTTCTCAAAGAGAAAATCTTAAAGTATGGTATAATATTAGAAATAAAAGGAATCTGGAGGATCAGAATCATGGTATCAACGAAAACACAAATAGCTGGCTTTGAGTTTGATAATTGCTTGATGAATGCAGCGGGTGTGGCTTGTATGACGATAGAGGAACTAGAAGGGGTCAAAAACTCAGCGGCAGGCACTTTTGTTACGAAGACTGCGACCTTGGACTTTCGTCAGGGCAATCCTGAGCCACGATACCAGAATGTTCCACTTGGTTCTATCAACTCCATGGGCTTACCAAATAATGGCTTAGACTACTATTTGAACTATCTTTTGGACTTGCAGGAAAAAGAGCCAAACCGAACTTTCTTCCTATCTCTAGTTGGCATGTCTCCAGAAGAAACACATACCATCTTGAAAAAAGTGCAAGAGAGTGAATTCAAAGGACTGACAGAGCTTAATCTCTCTTGTCCAAATGTTCCAGGAAAACCTCAGATTGCTTATGATTTTGAGACAACAGATTGTATCTTGGCAGAAGTATTTGCCTACTTTACCAAACCTCTTGGAATCAAATTGCCACCTTATTTTGATATTGTTCACTTTGATCAAGCGGCAGCTATTTTCAACAAATACCCGCTCAAGTTTGTTAACTGTGTTAACTCTATCGGAAACGGCCTTTATATAGAAGACGAGTCGGTCGTGATTCGTCCTAAGAATGGTTTTGGTGGAATTGGTGGAGAGTATATCAAACCGACCGCTCTAGCGAATGTGCACGCCTTTTACCAACGTTTAAATCCCCAAATCCAAATTATCGGAACGGGTGGCGTTTTAACGGGGCGTGATGCCTTTGAACATATCCTCTGCGGTGCGAGTATGGTGCAAGTAGGGACCACTCTTCACAAAGAAGGTATCAGTGCTTTTGAACGCATTACCAATGAACTGAAAGCTATTATGGCGGAAAAAGGGTACGAGAACCTAGAAGATTTCCGTGGGAAATTGCGCTATATTGATTAAAGTTAGAAAAAAATCAGAAGAAAGGAGAGAAGATGCTAGCCATAGAAGAGAGTCAAAAGGTATCTCTATCAAATTTATCTAGCTTGATTCTATTTACAGGGACAGACCAGGGCCAGTTTGAAGTTATGAAGAGTCAAGTGTTGAAACAGATTGGTTATGATCCAGCTGATCTCAATTTTGCTTACTTTGATATGAAAGAAGTAGCCTATAAAGACTTAGAGTTGGAGTTGGTCAGTCTCCCTTTCTTTGCGGATGAAAAAATCGTGATATTAGACCATTTTGTCGATATTACAACAGCCAAGAAACGTTTTTTAACAGATGATGAGCTCAAGTCGTTTGAGGCATACCTTGATAACCCTTCACCGACGACTAAACTCTTGATTTTTGTGGAAGGAAAGTTGGATAGTAAAAGACGGTTGGCCAAATTGCTCAAACGAGATGCGACTGTATTTGATGCTATTGAACCCAAGGAACAAGAACTCCGCCAGTATTTCCAAAAATGGAGTCAGACACAAGGTCTGCAGTTTGTGGGGCAGTCCTTTGAAAATCTACTTCTCAAATCTGGTTTTCAATTTAGTGAAATCCAGAAAAATCTCCTTTTTTTGCAGTCTTATAAGTCAGACGGCGTGATTGAGGAGAAGGATATTGTCGAGGCTATACCAAAGACCCTGCAGGACAATATTTTTGATTTGACTCAGCTTATTTTAGCTAAGAAGATTGACCTGGCCCGTGACCTGGTTAGAGACTTGACCTTGCAAGGGGAGGATGAAATCAAGCTCATAGCTGTCATGTTAGGACAGTTTCGTACCTTTACCCAAGTGAAGATTTTATCAGAGACTGGTCAGACGGAATCGCAGATTGCAAGCAGTCTGGGAACTTATTTGGGGCGCAATCCTAATCCTTATCAAATGAAGTTTGCATTAAGAGATTCGAGAGGGATTTCCTTGGCTTTTCTCAAGCGAGCGATTTCTTATTTGATTGAAACAGACTATCAGATTAAGACAGGTATCTATGAAAAAGGTTACTTGTTTGAAAAGGCACTTTTGCAGATCGCGGCAGAAGCAAATTGAGCAAAAAACTTGAAAAAAGAGGATGATTGCGTTATCATTTTCATATAGAAAGAAAAAGAGGTATTACAGATGGCTATTATCTTACCAGACCTTCCATACGCATACGACGCTTTGGAACCATACATTGATGCAGAAACAATGCACTTGCACCATGACAAACACCACCAAACTTATGTAAACAATGCAAATGCAGCTCTTGAAAAACACCCTGAAATTGGTGAAGACCTTGAAGCCTTGCTTGCTGATGTAGACTCTATCCCAGCTGATATCCGTCAAGCACTTATCAACAATGGTGGTGGACACTTGAACCACGCTCTTTTCTGGGAATTGATGACTCCTGAAAAGACTGCTCCTTCAGCAGAACTTGCAGCAGCAATCGATGCAACATTTGGTTCATTTGAAGAGTTCCAAGCAGCCTTTACAGCAGCAGCTACAACTCGCTTCGGTTCTGGATGGGCTTGGTTGGTTGTCAACAAAGAAGGAAAACTTGAAGTAACTTCAACAGCAAACCAAGATACACCAATCTCAGAAGGAAAAAAACCAATCTTGGGCTTGGACGTTTGGGAACATGCTTACTACGTGAAATACCGCAACGTGCGTCCTGACTACATCAAAGCTTTCTTCTCAGTCATTAACTGGAATAAGGTAGACGAGCTTTACGCAGCAGCTAAATAATAAAATATGGAGGGAAGAATTGTTCTTCTCTTTTTAAAGTTATAAAGCAGAAGTCTGACAGAATCGTCAGACTTTTTTCATTTTCAGGATATTCGTGCCAACTTGTAGAAAATATGGTAAAATAGAGTGTTAAGTAATCGTGGAAAAGGAAGACTATGCGTAAAGAAATTGCACCTGAATTATACAATTATAACAAGTTTCCTGGCCCAGAATTTCATGTGAATGGGGATAAGGTTGAGACTGAAGGGATTGCTTTTACCTTGGTTGAAAATATCAAGGATGCTTTCGATGTGACCGTCTTTAATCAACGCTTCTCAGAAGTGTTGACCAAGTTTGATTATGTCGTGGGGGACTGGAGCAATGAACAGCTCCGTCTACGTGGCTTTTATAAAGACGACCGAACAGAGGAAAAAATTGAAAAAATCAGTCGCTTACAGGATTATCTTTTAGAGTATTGTAGTTATGGTTGTGCTTATTTTGTCCTAGAAAACCAAGCACCGAAGCGTGCGTCGTTTGACAAGAAAATGCGTAAAAAGGAAGAGGAGAATCTTCCTAGAAGAGGAAAGAAACCTTCTCAAAACAAGAGAAAACCAAATGCGGATAAGCGAAATAGACGTCGTCATAAGGATCAAAAGTCTCAGAAAGAGGACAAGGGACAGCGCCATTTTATCATTCGTCAGAAATAGATAGAGAAATAAGGAGAAGAGATGAAACCGTCTATTTATAGTTTAACACGTCAAGCCATGCAAGAATGGGTATTAGAACAAGGGGAAAAGAAATTCCGTGCAGATCAAATCTGGGAATGGCTCTACCGTAAACGTGTCCAGTCATTTGAAGAAATGACCAACCTTTCCAAGGATTTGATTGCCAGGCTCAATGACCAGTTTGTGGTCAATCCTTTGAAACAGCGGATCGTACAAGAGTCAGCTGACGGTACTGTTAAGTATCTTTTCGAGTTGCCAGATGGCATGTTGATTGAGACAGTACTCATGCGTCAACACTACGGTTTGTCAGTCTGTGTGACCACTCAGGTTGGCTGTAATATTGGTTGTACCTTCTGTGCGTCAGGCTTGATTAAGAAGCAACGTGACCTTAATAACGGTGAAATTGTAGCGCAGATCATGCTGGTTCAGAAATACTTTGATGAGCGTGGTCAGGACGAACGTGTCAGCCATATCGTTGTCATGGGAATTGGTGAACCATTTGATAACTACAACAATGTATTGAATTTTGTCCGTACCATCAATGATGACAAGGGGATGGCAATCGGTGCTCGTCATATCACGGTTTCAACCTCAGGTTTGGCCCATAAAATTCGTGACTTTGCTAATGAAGGCGTACAGGTCAATCTGGCTGTTTCCCTTCACGCACCAAACAATGAATTGCGTTCAAGCATCATGAAAATTAACCGTGCCTTTCCGATTGAAAAGCTTTTCGCAGCTATTGAGTATTATATCGAAACAACCAATCGCCGTGTGACCTTTGAATATATCATGCTCAATGAAGTCAACGATGGCGTTGAACAAGCCTTGGAATTGGCTGAGTTGCTCAAGAACATCAAGAAATTGTCTTATGTCAACTTGATTCCTTATAACCCAGTTAGTGAACATGACCAATATAGCCGTAGTCCCAAAGAGCGTGTGATGGCCTTCTACGATACCCTCAAGAAGAAAGGGATTAACTGCGTTGTCCGTCAAGAGCATGGTACAGATATTGATGCAGCTTGTGGACAATTGCGCTCCAATACAATGAAACGTGACCGCCAGAAGGCAGTCGCAGCGGTAAATCCATAAAATGACAAGAAAAAGAGAATTAATCTTGAGATTGGGAGTGGCTATTTACAGCCTTTGCATTGTCTGTTTTTGCTTCACTCCCCAACCTCAGCTTCCTACAGGAGTGGAAACTCCAGGTATTCAAACTTTTGGACGCCTGGTTTTTCTTTTAACTCCCTTAAACTCCCTTTGGAATCTGGGTGAAGTGACCAGTTTGGGACAAGTCCTTTGGATCTTTTTGCAGAACATTTTAAATGTCTTCTTGCTTTTCCCGCTAGTCTTTCAACTGATCTATCTCTGTCCAAACTTGCGACAAACCAAAAAAATCATCCTTCTCAGCTTTCTACTGAGCCTAGGAATCGAGTGTACGCAGCTGGTCTTAGACTTTTTCTTTGATTTTAATCGCGTCTTTGAGATTGATGATTTGTGGACCAATACCCTGGGAGGCTATCTGGCTTGGGTTCTCTATAAAGGACTGCATAAAAACAAGATAAGGAATTAGAATGAGTATTTTAGAAGTTAAAAATTTGAGTCACGGTTTTGGTGATCGTGCAATTTTTGAAGATGTGTCTTTCCGTCTCCTCAAGGGAGAGCATATCGGTCTAGTTGGTGCTAACGGTGAAGGGAAATCAACCTTTATGAGCATCGTGACTGGTAAGATGTTGCCAGATGAAGGGAAGGTGGAGTGGTCCAAATATGTGACTGCTGGCTATCTGGATCAGCACGCTGTGCTAAAGGAAGGTCAAACCGTGCGTGATGTCTTGCGTACAGCCTTTGATGAGCTATTTAAAGCAGAAGCTCGTATCAATGACCTCTATATGGAAATGGCAGAAGACGGGGCGGATATTGATGCACTCATGGAAGAAGTAGGAGAGCTCCAAGACCGTTTGGAGAGTCGAGATTTCTATACCTTGGATGCTAAGATTGATGAAGTAGCGCGTGCTCTCGGTGTCATGGACTTTGGCATGGATACGGATGTAACTGCCTTATCAGGTGGACAAAGAACCAAGGTGCTTTTGGCTAAACTCCTCCTTGAAAAACCAGATATCTTATTGCTGGACGAGCCAACCAACTACTTGGATGCTGAGCATATTGACTGGCTCAAGCGCTATCTCCAAAACTATGAAAATGCCTTTGTCCTCATTTCGCATGATATTCCTTTCCTCAACGACGTAATCAATATCGTTTACCATGTGGAAAATCAACAGTTGACGCGTTACTCTGGTGACTACTACCAGTTCCAAGAAGTCTATGCCATGAAGAAATCTCAGCTAGAGGCGGCTTACGAACGTCAGCAGAAAGAGATAGCTGACCTCAAGGACTTTGTCGCTCGAAACAAAGCGCGTGTTGCAACGCGTAATATGGCCATGTCCCGTCAAAAGAAATTGGATAAGATGGATATTATCGAACTCCAAAGCGAGAAACCAAAGCCATCCTTTGATTTCAAACCAGCTCGTACGCCAGGGCGCTTTATCTTCCAAGCCAAGGACTTGCAGATTGGTTATGACCGTCCCCTTACCAAACCCTTAAACCTCACCTTTGAACGCAATCAAAAGGTTGCTATTATCGGTGCAAATGGTATCGGGAAAACAACCCTCTTGAAGTCTCTCTTGGGAATTATTCCACCAATCGCTGGGGAAGTTGAACGCGGTGACTATCTAGAACTTGGTTACTTTGAACAGGAAGTAGAAGGTGGCAATCGTCAAACACCACTAGAGGCTGTCTGGAATGCCTTTCCTGCCCTTAACCAAGCAGAAGTTCGTGCAGCCCTTGCCCGCTGTGGTTTGACGACCAAGCATATCGAAAGCCAAATTCAGGTCTTATCAGGTGGTGAACAAGCCAAGGTGCGTTTCTGTCTCTTGATGAACCGTGAAAACAACGTCTTAGTGCTGGACGAGCCGACCAACCACTTGGATATAGATGCCAAGGATGAACTCAAACGCGCTCTTAAAGAATACAAAGGAAGCATTCTTATGGTTTGCCACGAACCAGACTTCTATGAAGGCTGGATGGACCAAATCTGGGATTTTAACAAGCTAACTTAAAGCCGCTAAAAAAGCCAAGTCGAAATGACTTGGCTTTTTTGACTAGTAATTTAAATAGTTTTCAACTTCAGATTTCTCAATTTCTTTACCGTAGTGGCAAATCGGACAAGAAACGAAGTAACTTTTACCATAAGGAAAAAGTGGAATCCAGTAAAGGGTGAACTTGCGCCCAGTTTCTACGATCTCCCAAGTGTCGACATTGTTACAATGACCACATTCGATCGCTGTTTGCGTATGTCCCAAATCTTTCTGATAACCTTTAGAACCCCAAAATAAAATCATGTCATCGTCTCCTTATCTGTTGATGGCTTATTTTTTACTGAAGTCGTAGTCTTTCACCACTTCGATACTATCAATGGTGATAGCAGACGTTGGTTTGTCTTTCTCATCTTTTTCAGCTTTGGCAATCTTATCGACAACATCCATGCCATCGATGACTTGACCAAAGACAGGGTGTTTGCCGTCTAGACTAGGATTTCCGCCCTCTTTATAGGCTTCGATGATTTTCTTTGGATACTTGCTAGTAGGGAGTTTAGCTGAAATATCTGTTGAGTTTTGGTTGATGAAGAACTGGCTACCGTTGGTGTTTGGTTGACCAGTGTTAGCCATAGCAAGGGCTCCTCGGATATTGTATAGGTAAGGAGAGATTTCATTTTTGAAACCAGTTCCCTTGTCCTTTGTTTTATCCTTATCATGCCAGATAGATTGGCCCCCTGTACCATCTCCCTTAGGATCTCCAGTTTGGACCATAAATCCATCAATGACACGGTGGAAGGTAATGCCGTTATAATAGCCTTCCTTAGCGTGAGTAAGGAAGTTTTCAACCGCAAGAGGTGCTAGTTTTGGAAAGAGTTTGATGCGGATATCGCCTTGATTTGTGTGTAAAATGACCTCAGCTTCATCTTCAGCAACTTCCTTAGAAAGTTGAGGGAAGTTGGCATTTTCATTGGTCAATGCGTCATTCAAATCTTTGGCAGCCTGAGCAGCTGCTTTTGAGCTTTCTTCAGCTGAGATGCTGGAGTCGACATATTCATCACCACGGAGACTACGTTGGATACTAGTACATCCAACAAGGGCTACAGTTGATAGTAAAAGAAGGGTTGCTAGTTTTTTCATTGTTTTCCTCTCAAAAATTCATTTCTACCATTGTACCCTAAAAGGGAGGTGATTTCAAATGTTAATGATTTTACTAAAAATTTCTAGGAGTTAAAAAAATTAAAACTCTGTCAAGTTTTTTTCTTGACACCTGTCAGAAATCTGCTATAATAGAACATGTGCTAAATAGCTCAGCTATTTCACCGAAATAAAAAAATAAGAAAAGAGACATTAAAAAATGGCAGTTAAAATCCGTTTGACTCGTATGGGTTCTAAGAAAAAACCTTTCTACCGTATCAACGTAGCAGACTCACGTTCACCACGTGACGGACGTTTCATCGAAACAGTTGGTACTTACAACCCACTTGTTGCTGAAAACCAAGTAACTTTGAAAGAAGACCGCGTTCTTGCATGGTTGGCTGATGGAGCTCAACCTTCAGATACAGTTCGCAACATCCTTTCAAAAGAAGGCGTATTGAAAAAATTCCACGATTCTAAATTCTCAAAATAAGTTTAAAGTAGGTTGACAGATGGATACGATTGAAAATCTCATTATTGCGATTGTGAAACCTTTGATTTCACAACCTGATGCCTTAACTATCAAGATCGAAGACACACCAGAGTTTTTGGAGTATCACTTGGATCTTGACCAAAGCGATGTCGGTCGTGTTATCGGTCGTAAAGGTCGCACTATCTCAGCGATAAGAACGATTGTCTACTCTGTCCCAACTGAAGACAAGAAAGTAAGAATCGTTATCGATGAAAAATAAAGAAAGCGGGACAGAAGTCTCGCTTTTTTGTGAGGAGGAGAAGATGAAGGATTTAACGTTTAGACAATTACAAGCTTACTTACTCGAACATTACCAGCAATCTCGGACTGAGGAAGGTCTCTTTATCAAGCTAGTGGAGGAAGTCGGAGAAGTAGCCGAGGTCTTGAACGGGCGCTCTGGTCGAAAAGAGTCTGTCCAGGACTCAAATGAGGAACTAGCCAAAGAACTAGCTGATATCATTCACTACACCGTCGCAATCGCGACCATAAACGACATTGATCTAACCAAAACCATCTTTGACAAAGATAAGAAGGCTGCCATTAAGTACCAACATGAACGAGATTTGGAAGAATTTTTGGAGGGAAAATATCTATAGTGTCTTTTTTCTTCAACTTGTGAAAATCCCTAGAACGTGATAAAATAAAGGATAAGGGTTTTTAATAAATCATTGTTATAGAATGAGTGGATTTCTTTATGAAACGATTTGAAGTAACTACAAAAATTGGCAGCCTCTCTGTTACTTATAAAAAGCAAAAGAAAGTGCTTGTTTGTTTAAATGGCGCAGGTTTGCTACCAAGTTATGAAAATTTTTCACTTATACTTGAAAAACTTCCTCCCACAATTGGTTATTTGACAATTGATTTTCCAAACACAGGTAGGAGTCCGATTCATGACCAATCTGGAAAAAATCTGGACAATCTTGTAGACGCGGTTTATGAAGTACTTGAAGAATTGGCGATTTATGAATATATACTTTGTGCACATAGTTTGAGTGGAATTTTAGCTTGCAAATTGATGAACAAATCAATTAAGTGTCAGGCTTTAGTAGCAATTGAACCAACAACTAAAAAAGTAATGTTTTCTGATTTTTCAGAAAATCCTTATCCAGAAATGGAAGAGCAAATGAGACTGATTGAAGAGTGTGGCCCCGAAGTCTATTTTAAGAACATAACTCAAGCAGCATTTAGCTCTGAAACTAATGAAGAAATCTGGGATTTAGTGCAAGAAAAAGATTCAGAGTTGGAAAGACAAGTTCCAGAATTTCATATATATTGTGAGATTACTGAGGAAGATTTTAAGAATGTATCTATAGAAGCTCATGTCCCTGTATTTATTTTTTGTCAGGCTTATAGAGAAAAAGAATACAGAGACTCAGAATATTGGACTTCCAATACTAAACTCATTTTAGGAGGGAATCACCATTATTTACAATGGTCTGAATCAGAAAAAATTGCGAATATTATTCGAGAATTGTCAGAATAAGATGGAAAGAAGGAGAGTACAGGAGACAAGATGAACTACTTTAATGTTGGGAAAATCGTTAATACGCAGGGTCTACAAGGTGAGATGCGAGTCTTGTCTGTGACTGATTTTGCTGAGGAACGGTTTAAAAAAGGGGCAGAGCTGGCTTTATTTGATGAAAAAGATCAGTTTGTCCAAACAGTGACCATTGCAAGTCATCGTAAGCAGAAGAACTTTGACATTATCAAGTTCAAAGATATGTACCATATCAATGCGATTGAAAAGTACAAGGGATACAGTCTCAAGGTCTCTGAGGAAGACCTAAATGACTTAGATGATGGTGAATTCTACTATCACGAGATTATCGGTTTGGATGTTTACGAGGGAGATAACTTGATCGGAACTATCAAGGAAATCCTACAACCAGGTGCCAACGATGTCTGGGTGGTCAAACGAAAAGGTAAGCGTGATTTGCTTTTACCTTATATTCCGCCAGTAGTTCTCAATGTTGATATTCCAAACAAACGGGTTGATGTGGACATCTTAGAAGGGTTAGATGATGAAGATTGATATTTTAACCCTCTTTCCGGAGATGTTTTCTCCGCTGGAACACTCGATTGTTGGGAAGGCTCGAGAAAAAGGGCTCTTGGATATCCAGTATCATAATTTCAGAGAATATGCTGAAAAGGCCCGTCATGTTGACGATGAGCCCTACGGAGGCGGTCAGGGGATGTTGCTCCGAGCTCAGCCCATTTTCGATGCTTTTGATGCTATTGAAAAGAAAAATCCCCGTGTCATACTTCTTGATCCTGCTGGGAAACAGTTCAATCAGGCTTACGCTGAAGATTTGGCCCAGGAAGAGGAACTGATCTTTATCTGTGGTCACTATGAAGGGTATGACGAGCGTATCAAGACCTTGGTAACCGATGAAATTTCCCTAGGAGACTATGTCCTGACTGGTGGTGAGTTGGCAGCCATGACTATGATTGATGCGACCGTGCGCTTGATTCCAGAAGTGATTGGTAAGGAGTCTAGTCACCAGGATGATAGCTTCTCTTCGGGACTTCTCGAATATCCTCAGTATACTCGCCCTTATGACTATAGAGGCATGGTCGTGCCAGATGTGCTCATGAGTGGGCACCATGAAAAGATTCGCCAGTGGCGACTGTATGAGAGTCTAAAGAAAACCTACGAGCGCAGACCTGACCTGCTAGAAAACTATCAACTAACATCCGAAGAAAAAAAGATGCTGGCTGAAATCAAAGAAAACAAAGAATAAAGGAGAACCTTATGCAAGTAATTAAACGTAATGGAGAAATTGCTGAATTTGATCCAGATAAAATTTACCAAGCTGTCCTAAAAGCAGCTCAAACAGTTTATGTTTTGACCGATGACCTACGTCAAAACTTAGCTCAAGTTACTAAAAAAGTCGTTTTGGACTTGGAAGAAGCAAAAGTAGAACGTGCCACTATCAGCATGATCCAATCAATGGTCGAGCACCGCTTACTTGGAGCTGGCTACATTACCATTGCAGAACACTATATCTCTTATCGCTTGCAACGTGATTTGGAGAGAAGTGGTTATGGCGACCATATCGCCGTTCACCTTCATTTTGAACAAATCCGTTAAGAAAAAGAGTGGGATGCAAAGAACATCTCACTCTTTCTTAAATAGACTTTTCTGAGCTTTTTGTACAGTTGAGGGAACGAAACGAAGTCGCTTAATGTCACTGATACGAATGATTCGAGTTACGTTTTTTGAAAAATTTTTGATGATAATTTGTTGGCGATTAGCATCGTGTTTAACAATATCACCCGTAAAACTTGTCTCAGCAAGTATGACATGAATAGCCGACTTTTTCTGGATGGCTTGTTCAATCATAGCAGTTAGGGAGTTGTCCTCGATTTGAGGATGATCATCATTCCCATTGAGAAAACCATGTAGTTTATCTAGAACTAGTTTGAATGTCTGTCTCATAGAATCCTCCCTTCTTATATATCCACATTATATAAAATTTTCCTAAAAACCACAAGATTTTTACGAATAGACTATAGAAAGCATATCACATAAAGGAGTTAAAATGGCAGAATTTACATTTGAGATCGAAGAACACTTGCTCACCTTGTCTGAAAATGACAAAGGATGGACAAAAGAACTAAATCGCGTTAGCTTTAATGGAGCACCAGCAAAGTTTGATATTCGTTCTTGGAGTCCTGACCATACTAAAATGGGCAAAGGAATCACGCTTTCCAATGAAGAATTTCAGGTAATGGTCGATGCCTTTAAAGGGCAACAATAAAAAGAATCTTGAGTGCAACTCAAGATTCTTTTTTTAGGATACAATATAGTCACACAGAGAAGTTTTAGATAATTGAATGAAAGTCTTTCTAAATTCTTCAGGTGGAATTGGATCATCTTTACGAATCCAGACTTCAATGAAAGAGATTGCCATGGTCGTAATGATATAAGCGATGTCCTCTTTATTAAAATTATATTTCAGTTGGTAATTGACATTCTTTAGTACCCACTCTGAGTATATTCCACGCAGAAATTCCTTCCAACATGGGTCGACTTGTGTGGTATACAAGGTGTTAATAACTTCCCTTTTTTCGTATATGAGAGGAAGTATATGGTCTGCTAAAAAGCTGATAGGATCTCCATCATTGCTAGCGCAGTACTTATTAAAGACGTTAAAAATGTCTTGATTGGTCTCTTCGTGAATGTATTCGATAATATCTTCAAAGTTGTTAAAATGCTTTTGATAAATCGCTTGTCGTGAAATACCAGCTTCAGCAGCAATTTCAGTCATTGTAAAGGAACTACGTTGAGGATTTTTCTTAGCTAGCGTGATGAGAGCTTTAATGATTAGCTCACGAGTATTCTTTGCCATAGAATTACCATTCTTCTTATAATTATTTACAGTTATTTTTGAATGAAGAAAAATCAGAATGTTCAAGTTAATATAAACAATCAATGAACATTAAATTTTCTGAATCTTTTAGGTAGCTCTATTGTATCACAAATAATTTATAAAATATAGCTCTCTCAGTGAAAATGCGTTTTCTGAAAAGTATACAATTGCCAACCTTCCGAAATCAATGGAAGCATATTTGGTTTGAATCAATTAGAATACTTTTCTACTTTGCATATTGTGAATAGCTATAATTTGAAGAATAAAACGATTAATATTCATACTGGTATAAGAATAGTAGAGTAGCTAAATAGTGTACAGTTGATTCTTAGAATGGAAATAGTCCAGAACAATTGTTCTGGACTATTCTTTTATCTTGAAAAATATGGAAGGCTTTTTAATCGTTCAAGTAGGGGACGACTAATGAAACTAATGGCAATAATCTTACCAAGATCAGGGAGGATAAAGGGAAGGACACCGACAGCTAGTGCCTTATCAAATGGCATCCCGGCAAGGAAGTGGAGGCTGAGAATACCTCCGACAAAGACGAGGGAGTCACCCAAGAGGTTGGCTAGGAAAATGCGAATGTAGCCACTATTTTGATGGATGAGATAAGATGTAAGTCCAGCATAGACAAGGTCGAACCAAAGATAGCCTGCACTTGGGCCGACTAAAACGTGAAATCCAGCTCCTCCCCCTGCAAAAACAGGTAAACCAATGGCGCCCAGCAAGAGATAGAGAGCTACAGATAGAACAGCTTCTCTGGGTTTAAAAACAGTAGCAATCAGACCAATCGCAAAGTTTTGCAAAGTGAAAGGTACAGGACCGATAGGGAGACTGATTTGTGCCAATACGGCGATGAGAGCAGCACCGATAGCAGGGATAGCATAGATATGAGCTTTTTTCAAAACTGTTAACCTCTTTTCAAAATTATAGTAACTATTATACTGATTCAGAAACAAAAGTCAACCTATTTTTTATAATGGGGTAACAATTTTGTAACAGCCGATTTTACATGTAAAAAGAGACCTCTTCAGGTCTCTTGCGATAATTAGCGCATGGTCACAAATTCTTCAGAAGCAGTTGGGTGGATAGCTACTGTAGCGTCAAAGTCTGCCTTGGTCGCTCCCATCTTGATAGCGACTGCAAATCCTTGAATCATCTCATCCACTCCGTAACCAAGTCCGTGAAGTCCAACAACTTTTTCGTCATCACCGGCGGTGATGAGTTTGAAGCGAGATTCTTGACGATGGTTTGTAACGGCTGAGTACATAGATGCAAAGCTTGACTTGTAGACTTTGATGTTATCTTGGCCGTATTCTTTGATAGCTTGATCCTCAGTTAAACCAACGGTTCCGATTGCTGGGTGGGAGAAGACAACTGTAGGGATAGTCGTGTAGTCCATCTTGGCATTTGTTTTCCCGTTGAAGAGGCGTTCAGATAGGGTGCGTCCTGCCTTGATGGCTACTGGGGTCAATTCCTTCTCACCAGTGACGTCTCCAAGGGCGTAGATGCCATCTACAACTGTATTTTGATATTCATCCACTTGGATAAACCCACGTTCGTTGAGTGTAACTCCAGCCTTTTCTAACTCCAGTCCGTCTACATTTGGACGGCGGCCGGTAGCCCAGATAACTTGGCTTGCAGTGTGATTAGAACCATCTTCGAAATGAATGGTAATACCTTGCTCCGTTTCTTCGAGCTTGACGGGTACCTTATGTGTGTGCAAAGGTAGACCTGTTTTTTCCATTTCATTGACAAGTCCTTCAACGATGTAGCTGTCAAAACCACGCAAGGGACGATCGCGACGGACAAACAAATCGGTTTTTACTCCTAGTGCGTGGAGAACACCTGCTAATTCAACAGCGATATAGCCAGCTCCAAGAATCGCAACGGATTCAGGAAGTTGCTCCCAAGCAAAGACATCGTCTGAGCTACCACCGAGTTCAGCTCCAGGAATAGTTGGGATGCTTGGACGAGCGCCAGTCGCAATCACGATATGCTTGGCACGAATCAATTCACCATTGACGCTAACGGTGTGGGAATCAACAAAATGAGCACGACCTTCAATCAAATCAACACCGTTGCGCTTGAAACTTCCATCATAAGACGAGCGGGCACGATCGATGTAGGCTTCACGGTTTTGACGAAGTTTTGCGAAATCAAATTGAACATCTGAACTCGTAAACCCATAGTCAGGGCCGTAGTGGTGGAAGCTTTCAGCGATTTGCGCTCCATACCACATGATTTTCTTAGGAACGCAGCCGACATTGACGCAGGTTCCACCTAATTTTTTCTCCTCGATAACAGCTGCTTTAGCACCGTGTTCGCCAGCGCGGTTCATAGTGGCAATGCCACCGCTCCCTCCACCGATGGCAATGATATCATATTCTCTCATAGAAAACTCCTTATAGCTTTGATAGTCATATTCTATCGTTTTTATTTTTTGAATGCAAAAATCTGCTACGATAAAAAAATTATAAAAACGCTTGCCAAATTCCAAAAGATATTGTATTATATATCTAGAACAATAACCCAATAAACGAATGCCGAACGAAATAATGATCCTGAATTGTCATTGTTTCCATCTGAACTGTCATTGTTTGGGCTTGGTGTTTCTGATATAATGGGTTTTGTAAGGCAAAAATATAAAGGAGCTTGAAAATGAAAAGAAATAAAAAGGCAAAAAAATGGCAATTATACACAGCGATTGGTGTTGCCAGTGCTATTGTTATCGGTGCTGCGGGGATTTTGATTTTTAGACAACCTTCCCAGTCAGCAGTCAAGGAGGAAACCTCTCATATCGTTACTGCTAAGGAAGGTTCTGTTGCTTCATCGGTCCTCTTGTCAGGTACGGTTACAGCAAAAAATGAACAATACGTTTATTTTGATGCTAGTAAGGGAGATTTAGATGAAATTCTCGTTTCGGTTGGAGACAAGGTCGAAGAAGGGCAAGCTTTGGTCAAATACAGCAGTGCAGATGCTCAAGCTGCCTATGATGCAGCTGATCGTGCAGTTACAAAGGCAGACCGTCATATAGAGGAGTTAAACAAAGCTCGTGAAAATGCATCAGCTGTACCAGCTTCCCCACAGATTCCAACAGAAGCAGGACTCCCAGAACAAGCGCAAGCAGCGACTTCTTCCGTATCCTCTATCGACTCTCAAATCAGTGATGCCAAGGATAACCGTGCAGATGCTGTGGCTCAGCTCAACAAGGCTCAAGCACAGCTAGATGCCGCAACTGTCCTCAGTACACTAGAAGGGACTGTAGTTGAAGTTAATCGTAATGTTTCCAAATCGCCAACAGGTAATAGCCAAGTGGTAGTACATGTCGTAAGTAATGAAAACTTGCAGGTCAAAGGGGAGTTGTCTGAATACAACCTTGCTAACCTTTCTGTAGGCCAAGAAGTTACCTTTACTTCGAAGGTTTACCAAGATAAGAGCTGGACAGGAAAAATCAGCTATATTTCTGATTATCCTAAAAACAATGGAGAAGCAGCAAATGCAGCCCTTGGAGGAAATACTGGATCTAAGTACCCTTATACTGTTGATGTGACTAGCGATATCGGTGAGTTGAAACAAGGCTTCTCTGTCAGTGTGGAAGTCAAAAATAAGAGTAAGGCCATCCTTGTTCCTTTGACAAGTGTCATTACTGAAAATGACAAAAATTATGTCTGGCTTGTAGACGACCAGAAAAAAGCGAAGAAGGTAGAAGTTACATTGGGGAATGCCGACGCAGACAACCAAGAAATTACTTCAGGTGTGACAGACGGAGCCAAGGTCATCAGTAATCCAACATCTTCCTTGGAAGAAGGAAAAGAGGTGAAGGCTGATGAAAAAATTAATTAGTCTAAAAAATATCTGCAGGAGTTATCGAAATGGTGACCAAGAACTGCAGGTCCTAAAAAATATTAACTTAGAAGTTCATGAAGGTGAGTTTGTTGCCATTATGGGACCATCTGGTTCTGGTAAGTCTACGTTGATGAATACCATAGGAATGTTGGATACACCAACTAGTGGAGAGTACTATCTTGAAGGGCAAGAAGTTGCAGGTCTTGGAGAGAAACAGCTTGCCAAGGTCCGCAACCAGCAAATCGGCTTTGTATTTCAGCAGTTCTTTCTCTTGTCCAAACTCAATGCACTTCAAAACGTCGAATTGCCCTTGATTTACGCTGGAGTTTCAGCTTCAAAACGTCGAAAATTGGCTGAGGAATTTCTGGAAAAGGTTGAGCTAACGGAGCGCAGTCAGCATTTGCCTTCCGAGTTATCAGGTGGTCAAAAGCAACGTGTAGCGATTGCGCGTGCCTTGGTAAATAATCCCTCTATCATCCTAGCAGACGAACCCACAGGAGCCTTGGATACCAAGACAGGAAATCAAATCATGCAACTGTTGGTGGAGTTAAACAAGGAAGGGAAGACCATTATCATGGTCACGCATGAGCCTGAGATTGCCGCCTATGCCAAACGCCAAATTGTCATTCGTGATGGGGTTATCTCATCAGACAGTGCTCAGGTAGAAAAGGAGGAAAACTAGATGCAGAATCTGAAATTTGCCTTTTCATCCATTATGGCCCACAAGATGCGTTCCTTCCTCACCATGATCGGGATTATCATCGGAGTTTCGTCTGTCGTCGTCATCATGGCTTTGGGAGACTCCATGTCTCGCCAGGTCAATAAAAACATGACCAAATCACAAAAGGATATCCATGTCTTTTTCTCTCCTATCAAAAGCAAGGACGGCTCCTTCACGCAGAAACAATCCGCTTTGACAGTCAGTGGGAGAGAAGAGGATGTTCATGTTGAACCACCAAAACCACTGGAGTCTTGGGTCAAGGAGGCTGCCAAACTCAAAGGAGTAGACAGTTACTATGTCACTAATTCGACCAACGTTACCCTATCTTATAAGGATAAGAAGGTTGAACGAGCGACTCTGACAGGCGGAAATAGCACCTACATGAACGCAGTTGAAAATGAAATCGTTGCGGGTAGAAGTCTAAGACCGCAAGACTACAAGGAATTTGCCAGTGTGATTTTGTTGGATGAAGAACTAGCCAAGAGTTTGTTTGATAGTCCAGAAGCTGCGGTTAATCAAGTCATCTCTGTCAATGAATTTAGTTACCGTGTGATTGGCGTTTATACTAGCAATGAAGCTAAAACTGCTAAAGCCTTTGGGATTGGTGGTCTTCCAATTACGACCAATATCTCTCTTGCAGCCAATTTTAATACTGATGAAATCTCGAACATCGTCTTTCGTGTCAATGATACTAGTCTAACACAGACCTTGGGTCCAGAGTTGGCTCGAAAATTGACTGAGATTGCAGGTCTTCAGCAAGGGGAGTACCAAGTTGCGGATGCAACTGCAGCCTTCCAAGAGGTACAACAACTCTTTGGTTTTATGACAACCATTATCAGTGCCATCGCAGGAATCTCTCTCTTTGTCGGGGGAACTGGTGTTATGAATATCATGTTGGTTTCGGTGACAGAACGCACGCGTGAGATTGGTCTGCGGAAAGCTCTCGGAGCTACACGGGCTAATATCTTGGTACAGTTTTTGATTGAGTCTATGATCTTGACCTTGCTAGGTGGTGTCATCGGTCTTGGGATTGCTGCTGGAATGACCATGTTAGCCGGAGTATTGCTTCAAAACATGATTGCAGGTATCGAAGTTGGGGTTTCCCTCCCAATCGCTCTCTTTAGCTTGGCTGTGTCAGCCAGCGTTGGTATGATATTTGGAGTCTTGCCGGCCAATAAAGCCTCTAAGCTCGATCCAATCGAAGCCCTTCGTTATGAATAAGATATAGAGCAGAAAAAACAAGATGGACATTTGTCTGTCTTGTTTTTGTATGAATTTCTCTATCGAAAATCACTAAAAATATGATATAATGAAGTGTTAGAAAAACAGGTTTCATTAGCCTGGAAAGGAAATATTATGTCTGAAAAGAATTTTTATATTACAACACCGATTTACTATCCATCTGGTAAACTTCATATCGGTTCTGCCTACACAACCATTGCTTGTGATGTCTTAGCACGTTACAAACGTCTTATGGGCTACGATGTCTTTTATCTAACAGGTTTAGATGAGCATGGTCAAAAGATTCAACAAAAAGCAGAAGAAGCTGGTATTACACCACAAGCCTATGTTGATGGCATGGCGGTTGGAGTCAAAGAACTCTGGCAATTACTCGATATCTCATACGATAAATTTATCCGTACGACGGATGACTACCATGAAAAAGTAGTGGCGCAAGTCTTTGAACGCTTACTTGCTCAAGATGACATCTATTTAGGTGAATATTCTGGTTGGTATTCAGTCTCAGATGAGGAATTCTTTACAGAAAGCCAGCTTGCGGAAGTCTTTCGTGATGAAGCTGGAAATGTGACGGGCGGTATCGCTCCATCAGGTCACGAAGTGGAGTGGGTTTCAGAAGAGTCTTACTTCCTTCGCCTCAGCAAATACCAAGACCGTTTGGTTGAATTTTTCAAATCTCATCCTGAATTTATCACTCCTGATGGTCGCCTTAATGAAATGCTTCGCAACTTCATCGAGCCAGGTTTAGAAGATTTGGCAGTTTCTCGTACAACCTTTACATGGGGAGTACCAGTCCCATCAAATCCAAAACACGTGGTCTATGTTTGGATTGATGCTCTCCTTAACTATGCGACAGCTCTTGGTTACGGTCAAGATGAGCATGGTAACTTTGACAAGTTCTGGAACGGAACAGTCTTCCAAATGGTCGGAAAAGACATCCTTCGTTTCCACTCAATCTACTGGCCAATCCTTCTTATGATGTTGGATATCAAATTGCCAGACCGCTTGATTGCCCACGGTTGGTTTGTCATGAAAGACGGCAAGATGTCTAAGTCTAAAGGGAATGTCGTTTACCCTGAAATGCTGGTAGAACGCTATGGCCTCGATCCACTTCGTTACTACCTCATGCGTAGCCTTCCAGTTGGTTCAGATGGAACCTTCACTCCTGAAGACTATGTAGGTCGTATCAACTATGAATTGGCAAATGACCTAGGGAACCTCCTTAACCGTACAGTTTCCATGATTAATAAGTACTTTGATGGGCAAATTCCAGCCTATGTAGAAGGTGTGACTGAATTTGACAATGCTCTTGCTCAAGTAGCAGAGCAATCTATCGCAGACTACCATACACACATGGAAGCAGTTGACTACCCACGTGCTCTGGAAGCAGTCTGGACTCTTATCTCTCGTACCAACAAATACATCGATGAGACAGCCCCATGGGTCTTGGCTAAGGATGAAGCCCTTCGCGACCAATTAGCAAGTGTTATGAGCCATTTGGCAGCTAGCCTTCGTGTCGTTGCTCACTTGATTGAGCCCTTTATGATGGAAACCAGTCGTGCAGTCTTGACTCAACTTGGTTTGGAAGAAGTAGCAAGTCTTGAGAACTTGAGCTTGGCTGACTTCCCAGTAGATGTGACTGTAGTTGCCAAAGGGACACCAATCTTCCCACGTCTGGATATGGAAGAAGAAATCGCCTATATCAAGGAACAAATGGAAGGTAATAAACCAGCAGTCGAAAAAGAATGGAATCCAGACGAAGTCGAGCTCAAACTCAACAAGGATGAAATCAAGTTTGAAGACTTTGATAAGATAGAAATCCGTGTTGCAGAGGTCAAAGAAGTTTCTAAAGTGGAAGGTTCTGATAAGTTGCTCCAATTCCGCCTAGATGCTGGTGATGGCGAAGATCGTCAAATCCTCTCAGGGATTGCAAAATACTATCCAAACGAACAAGAATTGGTCGGCAAGAAAGTCCAAATCGTTGCCAACCTCAAACCACGGAAGATGATAAAAAAATATGTCAGCCAAGGGATGATTCTCTCAGCTGAACATGATGGCAAATTAACCCTTCTCACAGTTGATCCAGCTGTACCAAATGGAAGTGTGATTGGGTAAAAGCAAAAAACCAACGTTAGACACGTTGGTTTTTCTTGTTGTTTACGAGATTTTCTAAGAAGTGGTCCATCTCCTTTTGCGACCGGAGGACAATTACTTTCTCTAGATAGGTTTCTTGAACCTGTTGATAGCGTACTTTAGCATTCTTTGTCCGCCCATCCCAGAGAATCCATCTGATAAACTCCCAGTCAAAGCGTTCAGGGCAACCTGCAGTCATGCTTTCTCTGACCTTACCTCGGTATGTGAGATACCGTTTAAAGGCTCGAAAGAGACAAGTCCATGGTGAAAAATTGAGAAAGATGATTTGGTCAGCTTCCAGCATTCTTTCTTCATAGCAACACCAAGAGTAGTTGCCGTCGATGATCCAAGTTTCATGCTTTGTGAGAAAGTTTTTCATCTCGCCCAACATCCATTCGCGGTCACTGTCTTGCCAACCAGGTTGAAATTGGAGTGTGTCCATATGCAGTTTAGGAATGGAGTAGTGGTTTGATAACGTTTCAGCTAGAGTTGACTTGCCGGCTCCAGAATATCCGATGATTGCTATTTTCATTTTTTACCTTTTCTGATTATAGGACAAAAAAACAGCCTCTGCGGACTGTTTCTTATTTAGCAAGTTTAGCTGAAAGACGAGCTTTATCGCGGCTTGCTTTGTTTTTATGAATCAAACCTTTAGTTTCTGCTTTGTCGATAGCTGAGCTAGCAGCACGGAAAAGTTCTTCAGAAGGGTTTGCTTCGAAAGCTTTGATAGCAGTACGCATAGCTGATTTTTGAGCTGAGTTTTTTTCGTTTTGTTTAACGTTCAATTCAGCGCGTTTGATAGCTGATTTAATGTTTGCCAATGTTCTTACCTCCATATTTACTAACTATACTATTATATCTGAAAACTTATGTTTTGACAAGGGGAAATTATTTTTTTAGGTAAATTTCATCGATTTCATGGTTTTTAGTCTTGTGGAGAATAACCTCGGCGCGATTCCTTGTCGGTTCGATATAGTTTTGTAGATTTGTGAGATTAATACTGGTCCAAACCTGATGTGCAAAGGCTTCAACTTCTCCAATTGGCATTTGCGTAAAACGGTGGTAGTAGCTGTTGGGATCATTTTGGGCAAAGCTGAGTAGTTTTAAGAAACGATCCAGATACCAGCTTTCAATATCCTCGACAGCAGCATCCACATAGATGGAGAAATCAAAGAAATCAGTGATGTAAAGACGCTCATTTTGAGGGTTTTGAAAGACATTGATGCCTTCAACAATGACAAAGTCAGCAGCTTTGACACGTTGTTTCTCTCCAGGAACGATGTCATACACTTCATGAGAATAGACAGGAATATCGACATCTTGCCCATTCTTTAGGCAATCAAGAAAATTCAGCAAGGCTTCCATATCATAACTTTCAGGAAAACCTTTGCGATTTAAGATATCTTGGTTAATCAAGGTTTGATTGGGATAGAGAAAACCGTCAGTTGTCACCAATTCTACAGTAGCATCTGGGAGAGTGCGTGATAGAAGAATCTGAAGTAAGCGACTAGTAGTCGATTTCCCCACAGCAACGCTTCCAGAAACCCCAATGATAAAAGGTTGGGATTTGCTTTCACGTTGGAGGAAAATTCCTTTTGAAAATGCCAAATCATCCTTAGTGCGCTTGTAAATATGGATAAGATGGACAAGGGGAAGATAGACGTCCGTTACGTCCTGCAGACTAATCTGGTCATTGAAACTCTTGATGGATTCTAACTCTTCCTCTGTCAAGGGAGGGGTTGTTTTGCGATGCAATGATTGCCAAGTCTGGCGACTGATTTTTTCAAAATGTAAAAATTCGTTGGTCATTTGTTTTCCCCTAGATATTTTGTTAATCATACCATAAAAAGTTAAAAAAATAAAGCGGTTTCTTGATGGTAGTAAGTCAATATCGTATAATAGAGGTAGATGGAGGTTGAATAATTTAATGATGAGATAGGGAATGGTTTCTGAAGACTTATCAGTTATTAAAAGTGAGCTTTTGGGTTCGCAACTTATAGGAGGTGTGTCATGAAAATCTTAAAAAGTTATATATTGGAACTCTGTTTTATTTTAAGTTTTGCCTTGCCTTTTATAAAAGGAGTCAATGCGGATAATGGTAGACGCTTTGTGGAAACTTATTACGGTTTTACCTTCTTAATGGATCATCTCATTGTAACAGCTGTCTTTATCTGTTCGCTCTTGATTGCCTGTCTAGTAAAAAAGCAGTGGACGAAATGGCTTGCTGCTGGTAGTTATCTATTTTTGATTTTGTGGATTGCTACAGAAGGATATCTATTCCGTATGTCACTAGAAGATTTGATACGACTTTGGACAAGTTTGGAAATCTTGACACAAACTTATCAGTTGGGTTTTTATCTAAACATCATATTGGGAATCTTGTTGATAATAAAGTATCTTAAGGTTAAGAAATAGTGATAAAAATGCGCCTGATTGCAGACGATCTGTTTTTTACTGACTATGATAATTTGTAGTTCCCGATAGATTGTAATGTATTTCTAATCATTGAAAGAGATTGAAGAAAAGGTTTTACTTACTAGCTTTCTTCAGTCTTTTTCATTTGATCATCACTTTGTAAACGATTTACAATTCAAGCCAAATTATGGTAAAATAGTTTTATGAGTAAAATGTATTATGCAGAAAATCCTGATGCTGCTCACGACATTCATGAGTTGAGAGTAGAGTTGCTGGGACATAAATTGACCTTTTTAACGGACGCAGGTGTCTTTAGTAAAAAGATGATTGACTTTGGTAGTCAGCTTTTACTAAAGTGCCTCGAGGTTGAAAAAGGCGAGCGAGTGCTAGATGTCGGCTGTGGGTATGGTCCCTTAGGGATTTCTTTGGTCAAGGCTTACGGAGTCCAAGCAACCATGGTTGATATCAATAATCGTGCCTTGGACCTAGCGCGACAAAATGCTGAACGTAATAAAGTAGAAGCAACGATTTTCCAATCCAACATCTATGAGCAAGTTGAAGGGAAATTTGATCATGTCATCTCCAATCCTCCGATTCGTGCGGGCAAGCAAGTTGTTCATGAGATTATCGAAAAGAGCATGGATTTTCTGGAAGACGATGGCGACTTAACAATCGTTATTCAGAAAAAACAGGGTGCCCCTAGTGCCAAAAGCAAGATGGAAGACGTTTTTGGAAATTGTGAAATCATAAAGAAGGACAAGGGGTATTATATCCTTAGGAGTGTGAAATCATGAGAGCAGTTGATTTAATCCAAAAGAAACGAGATGGTCAAGAACTGTCTTCAAGTGAAATCAAGTGGTTGGTAGAGGGCTATGTGGCTGGAACAGTCCCAGACTATCAAATGTCTGTCTTTGCTATGGCTGTTTATTTCAAAGGAATGACCACACGTGAGATTTCTGACATGACGATGAACATGGTAAAGACGGGGCAAGAGTTTGATTTGTCAGCCATAGAGGGAATCAAAGTAGATAAACACTCGACAGGTGGTGTAGGTGATAAGGTGACCTTAATCTTGGCCCCCCTTGTTGCGAGTTTCGGCGTGCCTGTTGCTAAGATGAGTGGTCGAGGTCTCGGCCATACTGGTGGGACAATTGATAAATTGGAGTCCATTAAGGGCTATCAAGTCGAGCGAAGTCAAGAAGATTTCATTCGTCAGGTACAGGATATTGGTGTATCTGTCATTGGGCAGTCCGATCAGCTGGTTAAAGCAGACAAACTTCTCTATGCCCTCCGTGATGTGACAGCAACTGTCGACACGATTCCTTTGATTGCTAGTTCTGTTATGAGCAAGAAAATTGCTGCAGGAGCGGATGCCATTTTGCTAGACGTAACGGTCGGTGAGGGTGCCTTCATGAAGACAGTCGATGAGGCGCGTGAATTGGCTCAAACCATGGTGGAACTTGGTAAGGCTGTTGGCCGAAAGACAGTAGCAGTCATTACCGATATGAGCCAACCCTTGGGAAAAGCCATTGGGAATCGTCTCGAAATCCTTGAGGCAATCGAGATTCTCCAAGGAAAAGGCCGAGAAGATATTAGTCACTTTATCTGCGAGCTAGCTCAGATTATGCTTGGCTTGGCTGATGTTGAGAAAACGATCGAGGAAATCCGTCAACATCTTGAGAATGGCCAAGCACTTGCTAAGTTTGAAGAAATGGTAGCAGCACAAGGCGGTGATTTAGAAGATCTTTATCGTCCAGTCAAGGTTGCTCATGTGGTGGAAATTCCAGCTCAAGAAACGGGTGTTATTTCAGCTCTTCCTGCAATGGAATTTGGGCTCTATGCTATGAGATTAGGAGCTGGTCGTGCAGTCAAGTCTGATGACTTGGACTATGAAACAGGGATTGTTTTTGAAAAGAAAGTTGGAGACCCCGTTCAAAAAGGGGAAATTGTTGCAAAAGTTTATACAAATGGAAAAATTTCTTCTGAACTAGTTACAGAATTTCAAAAATATGTTAAAATAAATGATGGAGTGCAAAGTTTACGAGAAATTATAGAAATTATCTCATAAAACCAGGGAGAATCCGAATATGAAGTTAAATAAATATATTGATCATACGCTTTTAAAGCAAGATGCAAGTCAAGAACAAATTGATCGTTTGCTATCTGAAGCGCGTGAGTATGACTTTGCCAGCGTTTGTGTCAATCCCACATGGGTTAAACATGCGAAAACAGGGCTTGATGGCTCAGATGTAAAAGTTTGTACAGTAATAGGTTTTCCTTTGGGAGCAACAACTTCAGCTGTGAAAGCTTTTGAAACAAAAGAAGCTGTTCAAAACGGTGCGGATGAGATTGATATGGTTATCAATGTTGGTGCCCTCAAATCAGGCAATCTGGATTTGGTTGAATCGGACATCCGTGCTGTCGTAGAAGCAAGTGGTGACAAGTTGGTTAAGGTCATTATTGAAGCTTGCTTGTTGACAGACGATGAAAAGGTTGTGGCCTGCCAATTATCCCAGAAAGCAGGCGCTGACTTTGTCAAAACATCAACTGGATTTTCAACTGGTGGTGCCACTATTGAGGATGTTCAGTTGATGCGTAAAACAGTCGGGCCAGATATGGGAGTTAAGGCAGCTGGTGGAGCTCGTTCATATGCAGATGCTGTCGCTTTTGTGGAAGCAGGCGCTACCCGTATCGGAACATCTGCTGGTGTAGCGATTTTAAAAGGAGAATTGGCAGATGGCGACTACTGAGTTGATTGAACTAGCAATTGAAACCAGCAAACAAGCCTATGTCCCCTATTCTCACTTTCCTATCGGAGCTGTTTTAGTTGCCAAGGATGGTAGCATTTATACGGGTGTCAATATCGAGAATGCTAGTTATCCCTTGACTAATTGTGGAGAACGTACTGCTATTTTTAAAGCAGTTTCGGAGGGGCAACGGGAGTTTTCAGAGTTGATTGTCTACGGACAAACTGAAAAACCCATCTCGCCATGTGGTGCTTGCCGCCAGGTCATGGTTGAATTTTTTGAACAAGATCTAAAAGTGACATTAGTCGCTAAAGATAAATCGACGGTCGAGATGACGGTCGGGGAGTTACTTCCATACTCATTTACAGACTTAAACTAGTCTGAGTCACTCTCTGAGTGACGCGGTCCTTGTGGCCAACCAATCCATACTTGCAACATCGTTGCACATCTTATTTAGGAGGTTCAGTAATGAACAAGAAACAATGGCTAGGCCTTGGTCTAGTTGCAGTAGCAGCAGTTGGACTTGCTGCATGTGGTAACCGCTCTTCTCGTAACGCAGCTTCATCTTCATCAGAAATGAAGACCAAAGCAGCAATCGTAACAGATACTGGTGGTGTTGATGATAAATCATTTAACCAATCAGCTTGGGAAGGTTTGCAAGACTGGGGTAAAGAACACAATCTTTCTAAAGATAAAGGTTATACTTACTTCCAATCAACAAGCGAAGCAGACTATGCTAACAACTTGCAACAAGCGGCTGGAAGTTACAACCTGATCTTCGGTGTTGGTTTTGCCCTTCACAATGCAGTTGAGGAAGCAGCAAAAGACCACTCTGACCTAAACTATGTCTTGATTGATGATGTGATTGAAGGTCAAAAGAATGTTGCGAGCGTAAGATTTGCAGATAATGAAGCAGCTTACCTTGCTGGTGTTGCAGCAGCGAAAACTACGAAAACAAAACAAGTTGGTTTTGTAGGTGGTATTGAATCTGAAGTTATTTCACGTTTTGCAGCTGGATTCAAAGCTGGTGTTGAATCAGTAGACCCATCTATCAAAGTCCAAGTTGACTATGCTGGTTCATTTGGTGATGCTGCCAAAGGTAAAACAATTGCAGCAGCTCAATATGCTGCCGGTGCAGACGTTGTCTACCAAGCAGCTGGTGGTACAGGTGCTGGTGTCTTTGCTGAAGCAAAATCATTGAACGAAAACAAAAATGAAAACGAAAAAGTTTGGGTTATCGGTGTAGACCGTGACCAAGCAGCAGAAGGTAAATACACTTCTAAAGATGGTAAAGAATCTAACTTCGTTCTTGTATCTACATTGAAACAAGTTGGTACAACTGTAAAAGATATTGCCAACAAAACAGAAAAAGGTGAATTCCCTGGTGGACAAGTGATTGTTTACTCATTGAAAGATAAAGGGGTTGAGCTAGCAGTAACAAACCTTTCAGAAGAAGGTAAAAAAGCTGTTGAAGATGCAAAAGCTAAGATCCTTGACGGAAGCGTAAAAGTTCCTGAAAAATAATGGATAAAAGTCATTTCTTAGGAAGCGGCCATCGGTCGCTTCTTTAAGAATTGAGGCAATTTTTGTCTCAATAGAGCTTGTTAATGTGATTAGCAGGTTTTATTGAAATAAAATAAACCTCTGAAAGGAAGAGCATATGGCACACGAAAATGTCATTGAGATGCGGGATATTACCAAGGTGTTTGGTGAATTTGTAGCAAACGACAAAATCAACTTGCAACTGCGAAAAGGTGAAATCCATGCACTTTTAGGAGAAAATGGAGCGGGTAAATCCACTCTGATGAATATGCTGGCAGGACTTCTTGAACCAACGAGCGGTGAAATTGTGGTGAATGGTCAAGTTGTAAAACTAGACTCACCATCTAAAGCCGCTGGTCTTGGAATTGGGATGGTTCACCAACATTTTATGTTGGTTGAGGCTTTTACAGTAGCTGAGAATATCATTTTAGGGAGTGAAATCACTAAAAATGGTGTTCTAGATATAGCTGGTGCTACTAAAGAAATCAAGGCTCTTTCTGAACGTTATGGTTTGGCAGTAGATCCTGCTGCTAAGGTGGCGGATATTTCCGTTGGTGCCCAACAACGTGTAGAGATCTTGAAAACACTCTATCGTGGTGCTGATATCCTTATCTTTGACGAACCTACAGCCGTATTGACTCCTTCAGAGATCGATGAGTTGATGGCAATCATGAAAAACCTTGTCAAAGAAGGGAAGTCTATCATTTTGATTACCCATAAACTGGATGAGATTCGTGCGGTATCGAATCGAGTGACGGTTATCCGTCGTGGGAAATCAATCCAGACGGTTGAAATCGCAGGAGCAACAAATGCGGACTTGGCAGAAATGATGGTTGGACGCTCAGTCTCCTTTAAAACGGAAAAACAAGCACCACAACCCAAAGAAGTGGTCTTGTCTATCAAAGACTTGGTTGTCAATGAAAACCGCGGTGTACCAGCAGTCAAAAATCTATCCTTGGATGTTCGTGCTGGTGAAATTGTCGGTATTGCAGGTATTGATGGCAATGGTCAATCTGAACTCATTCAAGCCATTACTGGTCTTCGTAAGGTTGAGTCAGGTAGCGTTGAATTAAAAGGAAAATCAATCGTAGGGATGCATCCTCGACAAATTACAGAACTAAGCGTGGGGCACGTTCCTGAGGACCGTCACCGTGATGGCTTGATTTTGGAGATGATGATTTCAGAAAATATCGCTCTTCAAACCTACTATAAAGAGCCACTCAGCAAGAATGGTATCTTGAACTATGCCAATATCACTTCACATGCTAAGAAATTGATGGAAGAATTTGACGTCCGTGCGGCAAGCGAATTTGTTCCAGCGGCAGCTCTTTCAGGAGGAAATCAACAAAAAGCGATTATCGCTCGTGAGATTGATCGAGATCCTGATCTCCTTATCGTCAGCCAGCCAACTCGTGGTTTGGATGTCGGTGCCATTGAATATATCCACAAACGTTTGATTGAAGAGCGTGATAACGGGAAGGCTGTCCTTGTTGTCAGCTTTGAATTGGATGAGATTTTAAATGTCTCAGACCGAATTGCTGTTATTCACGATGGTAAGATTCAAGGTATTGTATCGCCAGAAACAACTAACAAACAAGAACTTGGTGTCTTGATGGCAGGTGGAAACTTGGGAAAGGAGAAGAGTGATGTCTAAAAAATTACAACAAATTTCGGTTCCCTTGATTTCCGTATTCTTAGGGATCTTGCTCGGAGCCATTGTCATGTGGATCTTCGGATATGATGCTATCTGGGGTTATGAGGAGTTGTTCTATACAGCTTTTGGTAGCCTCCGTGGGATTGGAGAAATTTTCCGTGCCATGGGTCCTCTTGTCTTGATAGGTCTTGGTTTCGCAGTTGCCAGTCGAGCAGGCTTCTTTAACGTCGGACTTCCTGGTCAAGCACTTGCAGGCTGGATTCTCAGTGGTTGGTTTGCCTTATCGAATCCAGATATGCCTCGTCTCGTTTTGATTCCATTGACAGTGATTATTGCTTTGATCGCAGGTGGAATTGTTGGTGCGATTCCAGGTATCCTCAGAGCTTATCTCGGTACGTCAGAGGTTATCGTGACCATCATGATGAACTACATTGTATTGTATGTGGGAAATGCCTTTATTCATGCCTTTCCGAAAGATATTATGCAAAGTACAGACTCAACGATTCGTGTTAGTGCCAACGCCACATACCAGACACCATGGTTATCAGAGTTGACTGGAAATTCCCGTATGAATATCGGAATCTTCTTTGCAATCATTGCTGTTGGCGTGATTTGGTTCTTGCTCAAGAAAACGACTCTCGGTTTTGAAATTCGTGCAGTTGGTCTCAATCCCCATGCCTCAGAGTACGCTGGTATTTCAGCAAAACGTACAATCATCCTATCAATGATTATCTCTGGTGCTCTGGCTGGTCTTGGGGGAGCGGTCGAAGGTCTTGGAACCTTCCAAAACGTTTACGTTCAGGGATCATCATTGGCTATCGGATTTAACGGGATGGCAGTTAGTTTGCTTGCTGGAAATTCACCAATTGGAATTCTCTTTGCAGCCTTCTTATTTGGAGTTTTGCAAGTAGGAGCACCGGGTATGAATGCAGCACAAGTTCCGTCTGAGCTTGTCAGCATTGTAACAGCGTCTATTATCTTCTTTGTCAGCGTTCACTACATTATCGAACGCTTTGTCAAACCTAAAAAACAAGTTAAAGGAGGTAAGTAAGGATGTCTATTACAACATTACTCACCCTCTTGGTCTCTTCTATGCTGATTTATTCAGCACCACTTATTTTTACGAGTATCGGGGGAGTTTTCTCTGAACGTGGTGGTGTCGTTAACGTTGGTCTTGAAGGAATTATGGTTATGGGAGCCTTTTCTGGGGTTGTCTTTAACCTTGAATTTGCAGAACAACTTGGAGCGGCGACCCCTTGGATTTCCTTGTTAGTTGCTGGTATCGTGGGAGCTATTTTCTCCCTCATCCATGCAGTCGCTACAGTTCATTTCCGTGCGGACCATGTTGTCAGTGGTACAGTATTGAACTTGATGGCTCCTGCCCTAGCAGTTTTCTTGGTTAAAGTTCTTTATAACAAAGGACAAACGGATAACTTAAGCCAGACTTTTGGACGTTTTGATTTCCCAGTTT
Organism: Streptococcus sp. FSL W8-0197; assembly: GCF_037963785.1. Lineage (GTDB taxonomy): Bacteria > Bacillota > Bacilli > Lactobacillales > Streptococcaceae > Streptococcus > Streptococcus oralis_CQ. Next base: position 852,241 of record NZ_CP150168.1, read on the forward strand.
TGGCTGATATCCCTGTGATTGGAGATATCTTCTTCAAGTCAACCAGTCTACTAGGTTATATCGCGATTGCCTTCTCATTCTTTGCATGGTTTATTCTCTTTAAGACACGTTTTGGTCTTCGCCTTCGCTCTGTTGGTGAACACCCTCAAGCAGCGGATACCTTGGGGATCAATGTCTACAAAATGAGATATCTTGGGGTTGTTATTTCAGGTTTACTTGGTGGAATTGGGGGAGCGATTTATGCTCAATCAATCTCAGTTAACTTCTCAGTGACAACTATTGTCGGTCCTGGATTTATCGCCCTTGCTGCGATGATCTTTGGTAAATGGAACCCAATTGGTGCAATGCTTTCTAGTCTTTTCTTTGGACTTTCACAAAGTTTGGCAGTTATCGGTTCTCAATTACCTTTCCTGCAAGGAGTGCCAGCGGTTTACCTTCAAATCGCGCCTTATGTCTTGACCATTCTTGTCTTGGCAGCCTTCTTTGGAAAAGCAGTTGCACCTAAGGCAGACGGTATCAACTACATCAAGTCAAAATAAGCATACAAAAAAACGTCAGTTTCAAACTGGCGTTTTATTTTTTAGGATTTTGATGTGTCAAGTTTAGTCCCCAAGGAACGAGATTTTCAGTTTTATTTTTGATACGTGTGATATTATCCTTGTGACGAATGATAATCAAGCTAGCAAGTGCTAGGATAATCAAAATGAAGAGAGGGTCATAGCTGTTCAGGATAAATCCAAATAGTGGAAATAGGAGAACTCCAATAACGGCTGCGATAGAAGCAGTAACGCTAGACAGTGAAATCATACTACCTAGATAGAGGCTTCCAAAGAATACGATTGCTAGATAGAGACAGAAAACAGGCGCAAATCCGAAAATCACTCCAGCACTGGTTGCGACAGCCTTACCACCTTTAAATCCTGCAAAGATAGGGAAAGTATGTCCAATTACAGCCAAAAGTCCAAATACAAGAGGTGATACACCTTGAAGGTGGAAAAGAATAGGAAGGAGAGTGGCCAAGGTTCCTTTAAAGAAGTCAATCACAAAGGTTGCCATACCCGCTTTCTTACCTAAAATACGGAAAGTATTGGTTGTTCCGGTGTTTCCAGAACCATGTTCACGCAGATTTGTTTGAAAGAAGATTTGTCCAATCCAAAGACCAGATGGAATCGAACCTAGCAGATAAGCTAAAATTAATAATACAAATGTCATCATAGAACTATTATACCATGAAATGGTATAGAAAGTCAGAGAATATCCTGTGAAATTGTGACAGCTGAAAGGGAAAAGCTTTGCAAAATCGCTAGAAAACCTGTAAAATAGAAAAGATGAACAAATAGGAGGTTCCTTGTGTCAAAAAAGGAAATCAATATTAATAACTACAATGATGACGCCATTCAGGTGCTAGAAGGGTTGGATGCGGTCCGTAAACGTCCAGGGATGTATATTGGATCGACTGACGGTGCTGGTCTCCATCACCTAGTCTGGGAAATTGTGGACAATGCAGTCGATGAGGCTTTGTCTGGATTTGGTGACCGCATTGATGTGACCATCAATAAAGACGGCAGTCTAACGGTTCAAGACCATGGTCGAGGGATGCCGACTGGGATGCACGCCATGGGAATTCCAACTGTTGAGGTTATCTTTACCATTCTCCACGCTGGAGGAAAATTCGGCCAAGGGGGTTATAAGACATCTGGTGGTCTCCACGGGGTGGGATCTTCAGTCGTTAATGCCCTATCAAGCTGGCTAGAAGTTGAAATTACTCGTGACGGTACAGTCTACAAGCAACGTTTTGAAAATGGTGGTAAGCCAGTAACAACTCTTGAAAAGGTTGGTACAGCACCCAAGTCTAAGACAGGTACCAAGGTTACCTTCATGCCTGACGCGACGATTTTTTCTACGACTGACTTCAAGTACAATACCATTTCAGAACGACTCAATGAGTCAGCCTTTCTCTTAAAAAATGTTACCTTGTCTTTGACAGATAAGCGAACAGATGAAGCAATCGAGTTCCATTATGAGAACGGGGTTCAGGACTTTGTTTCTTACCTCAATGAAGACAAGGAAACCTTGACGCCAGTCCTATACTTTGAAGGCGAAGACAATGGTTTCCAAGTGGAAGTTGCCCTCCAGTACAATGATGGATTTTCAGATAACATTCTATCCTTTGTCAATAACGTTCGTACGAAAGATGGTGGAACACATGAGACAGGACTCAAGTCAGCCATTACTAAGGTCATGAATGACTACGCGCGTAAGACAGGACTTCTCAAGGAAAAAGATAAAAACCTTGAAGGGTCAGACTACCGTGAAGGTTTAGCAGCCGTTCTATCAATTCTGGTTCCTGAAGAACACCTCCAGTTTGAAGGTCAGACCAAGGATAAACTAGGAAGCCCTCTGGCTCGTCCTGTTGTGGATGGGATTGTGGCTGATAAGTTGACCTTCTTCCTTATGGAAAATGGTGAACTGGCTTCCAATCTTATTCGCAAAGCTATCAAGGCGCGTGATGCTCGTGAAGCAGCACGAAAGGCGCGTGATGAGAGCCGAAATGGTAAGAAAAACAAGAAAGACAAGGGCTTGTTGTCTGGAAAATTGACTCCAGCCCAGTCTAAAAACCCTGCAAAGAATGAACTCTACCTAGTCGAGGGGGACTCTGCCGGTGGTTCTGCCAAGCAAGGTCGTGACCGTAAGTTCCAGGCTATCTTGCCCCTTCGAGGTAAGGTTATTAATACAGCCAAGGCCAAGATGGCGGATATCCTCAAAAATGAAGAAATCAATACCATGATTTATACCATCGGTGCGGGTGTGGGAGCAGATTTTTCTATTGAAGATGCCAACTATGACAAGATCATTATCATGACCGATGCGGATACCGATGGAGCCCATATCCAGACTCTTCTCTTAACATTCTTCTACCGTTATATGCGTCCGCTAGTTGAGGCAGGCCATGTCTATATCGCCCTTCCGCCTCTTTACAAGATGTCCAAAGGGAAAGGTAAGAAAGAAGAAGTGGCCTACGCTTGGACGGACGGAGAGCTAGAAGAACTCCGCAAGCAGTTTGGTAAAGGAGCAACACTCCAACGATATAAAGGTCTTGGTGAGATGAACGCGGACCAACTCTGGGAAACAACCATGAATCCAGAAACCCGCACTCTTATCCGTGTCACGATTGAAGACTTAGCACGCGCCGAACGCCGTGTCAATGTCCTTATGGGAGATAAGGTCGAACCACGCCGTAAGTGGATTGAGGATAATGTCAAGTTTACGCTGGAAGAAGCGACAGTGTTTTAAGGGGCATGAATAATGGTTGATTCAGGACATTCGATTTTTGGTAGTTACTTGGGTTTGATTTTCTTAGTTTCTTTACCCTCGGCTATTCTTGCATTCTACATCAATAGTCGAAAAAAAAGCTTCCAAGGTTTATATGCACCGATTGTATTTACCTTGTTTATGATCTTGATGCTTTTATTCAATATGGATTCGTCAGAATCCGGTTCTTTAGTGGCATCCTTTGTCATGATTTTATTTGGTTTTCCTTTGATAGCAGGAGCCTTAATCTACACACTTATTCGATTGTGTTATGTCTATCCGGAGAAACGGTGGAAGGCTTTTTTGATTTTCCTATCCTATATTTTAGGTCCCCTATCTGTAGGTGTTCTGGGATCGTATGTGGTAAATTTAGTTCAGATCCATCTGTTGACATTCTTGGTAATGATTTTGATGATTCTAGTTTCCTATCTTCCTCCTCTCTATCTCCATTACACTAAACGAAATCAGTAAGCAAAGGGGGAGTGAATAGTGAACAGTTGTTTAATAATGATATTTTTCTTTCTCGAAATCATTGTTATTGCTGGGATAATTCTTGATGCAATCTCCAATAAAGAGAAAATAGAATATTCAAGCTCCTTAAGTTCCCTAGTATTTATGGCGTGTAATATAGGAATGTTTGTAGTGTTCAATCCATTTTTAGATGAACCCTACTTAGGAGTATTTGTACGGGTATTTTCTTTATATACTCATGCGCCTCTGTGCATAACGTATGCGATTACTAGTCTTTATAAGAGTATCAAGCACGTCAAGTATTTCCCTGGTAAGCTTGCACGAATCTTAATATCTAACGTTGCACTTATATTTCTACTCTCAATTGTAAATGTTTTAGTATTATTTAGAGGGATTAAAGAAATCTATATACTTATTTTCTTGCAAGGCCTTTTTTCAGGAATTCAATTCCTACTTTGGATGCTTGAAAGAAAAAGAGTTCGAAAACTACAACAACAAAAGAAAGAAGATGATCCTTTTACTAACCATGTTTCAGATGAGGGTGACATAGATGAGAACTAACCAGGAAATACTTGAAATGATTTTTGGAATAGTTAAACCTTAAAAGTTGACGCTGATAAGAACTCAAGTATCTCCTCCTCAATAATCTGACGGATGACCTTACTCAGGCCCGTTTCTTTAAGGGTGTGGATGCTTCATATTATTACGAAGGGTATAACCTTTACCATACAGTAAAATTGCATCGTTCAAGTAAAAATGATTATCATATTTGTTGTGTAAATAATATGTAGAACTAATGGAGGTTCAGTAATGAGTAGTGAATCTATAATTTCTATTTTCGTTGTTGTCATAGTAATTTTTGGAATTATAATTTATTTAATCTCCAACTTGGGGAGAAAAGAGTATGCTCGTTCAATATCCCTGTTTTTACTGTCCATTTTCACTATTGGTGTCTGTCTATCAGATATACCAGTGAAAGGTAACTTGTACTCTGGGTTAAAATTTATTTTGTTTTATCATGACTATTTCGCCCCCTTGATGTTTGTTTATTCATTTTATACTCTATATAAGAGTGTAATCCATTGTAGGCATTTTACGAGTAAATTTGCTATAATACTTCTGATCAATGCCACCTTCATCTTTCTCCTTTCATTGGTAAATATATTTGTTGTATGGGAAATCATAAAAAATTACCAAAGAAGTAACATAATATCTATTTGTTATATTTTAATTGTTTTGGGGATTTGTTCAACTATCCAATTCATTGTAGGGGAACTTGAGAAGAAAAGAATACGAGGCATCCAAAAACAAGAGGAGCAAGACGGCTATGAAAAATGACTCTATAAAAGATATATGCAGACAACATAGAAGATGATTCAGTATGCTAAGGAGAGGTTGAACTAGTATGTTAGATCATGTATTTGCTACATTTTTTATGGGATTCCCAGGAGTACAAATTTTAGTATTGGTGTCCTCTATATTTCTAGCTATCAAAAGAAATAAGTTACATAAAAGGGTGTATGGATTATTTTTCCCGATTATTATAACGATGTGTAATATTTGGCTTATTTCAATAAATCGTACAGAGCTTTTTGATGATGCTTTAAGATTTTCTTTCTTTCTAATTTCTTTTTGTTTACCTATGCTTATTTCTTCCACACTCTATCACTCAATACGCTTATATTATTTATACAAATCAATCAAGTGGAGAGTCTCCCTATAAGTTTCTGTTATTTATTCGGTTTAATTTTTCATTATCTTAATACAATGCATTGGGAGGAGCTATTTCGAGGGCAAAAGTTTATGTTTAATATCTTGCTGATATCAACTGCTATAGTTTCTTATTTACCTTGTCAATATTTGTACACACTTCAAAGAAGAAAGAATAATCCATAGGAAATAGTTGCCTTTGCTTAATCTAAATAAGTGTTTGTGAATGACTTAAATAGTATCTAAAAATATTTTTCTTAATACCAATTTTAATGTAAAAACCACTCTACATTCTTTGAAAGGAGTTGAACACGCTCTAAATGCTGTGTGAAAAAGATAAATTCTCTTGTGAGCATCGCTCACTGCAATAATTTCCTATTTTCACTTTGCATTTTACGGGCTTAGTATCCTATGTCTAACATTCAAAACATGTCCCTTGAGGACATCATGGGAGAGCGCTTTGGTCGCTACTCCAAGTACATTATTCAAGACCGGGCTTTGCCAGACATTCGTGATGGATTGAAGCCGGTTCAGCGTCGTATTCTTTATTCTATGAATAAGGATGGCAATACCTTTGACAAGAGCTACCGCAAGTCGGCCAAGTCTGTCGGGAACATCATGGGAAATTTTCACCCACACGGGGATTCTTCTATCTATGATGCCATGGTTCGTATGTCTCAGGACTGGAAAAATCGTGAGATTCTAGTTGAAATGCACGGTAATAACGGTTCTATGGACGGAGATCCACCGGCGGCAATGCGTTATACCGAGGCGCGTTTGTCTGAAATTGCTGGGTACCTTCTTCAGGATATCGAGAAAAAGACAGTTCCTTTTGCTTGGAACTTTGACGATACCGAGAAAGAACCGACGGTTTTGCCAGCAGCCTTTCCAAACCTCTTGGTCAATGGATCTACTGGGATTTCGGCTGGTTATGCCACAGATATTCCACCGCATAATTTGGCTGAGGTCATTGATGCGACGGTTTACATGATTGATCACCCAACAGCCAAGGTGGACAAGCTCATGGAATTCTTACCTGGTCCAGACTTCCCTACAGGGGCTATCATCCAAGGGCGTGATGAAATCAAGAAGGCCTATGAAACTGGGAAAGGACGCGTAGTTGTTCGTTCCAAGTCGGAGATTGAAAAGCTAAAAGGTGGTAAGGAACAAATCGTTATCACTGAGATTCCTTATGAAATCAATAAGGCTAATCTAGTTAAGAAAATTGATGATGTTCGTGTCAATAACAAAGTAGCTGGTATTGCTGAGGTTCGTGATGAGTCTGACCGTGACGGTCTTCGTATCGCTATTGAACTTAAGAAAGATGCGAATACCGAGCTTGTACTCAACTATCTCTTCAAATACACTGACCTGCAAATCAACTACAACTTTAACATGGTGGCGATTGACAATTTCACACCTCGTCAGGTTGGAATTGTTCCAATCTTATCTAGCTATATCGCCCACCGTCGTGAAGTGATTTTGGCACGTTCCCGTTTTGATAAGGAAAAGGCTGAGAAACGTCTCCATATCGTTGAAGGTTTGATTCGCGTAATTTCGATTTTGGACGAAGTGATTGCTCTTATCCGTGCTTCTGAAAATAAGGCTGACGCCAAGGAAAATCTCAAGGTCAGCTATGAATTCACAGAGGAGCAGGCTGAGGCCATCGTTACCTTACAACTTTACCGTTTGACCAATACAGACGTGGTTGTCTTGCAGGAAGAAGAAGCGGAACTTCGTGAAAAAATTGCCATGCTTGCGGCCATTATCGGTGATGAACGGACCATGTACAATCTCATGAAGAAAGAGCTTCGTGAGGTCAAGAAGAAATTTGCGACTCCACGTTTGAGTGCTTTAGAAGATACAGCAAACGTAATTGAGATTGATACAGCTAGTTTGATTGCCGAGGAAGATACCTATGTCAGCGTAACCAAGGCAGGCTATATCAAGCGTACTAGCCCACGTTCCTTTGCGGCATCCACTCTGGAAGAAATTGGTAAACGTGATGATGATCGTTTGATCTTTGTTCAAGCTGCTAAGACAACCCAGCACCTCTTGATGTTCACGACTCTTGGGAATGTCATCTATCGACCAATCCACGAATTGGCAGATATTCGTTGGAAGGATATCGGAGAGCATCTGAGCCAGACCATTACAAACTTTGAAACTAACGAAGAAATCCTTCATGCAGAAGTCGTGGATCAGTTTGATGATGCGACAACTTATTTTGCAGCAACTCGCCTTGGTCAAATCAAGCGTGTAGAACGCAAAGAATTCTCTCCATGGCGGACCTACAAGTCGAAGTCTGTTAAGTACGCTAAACTCAAAGACGAGACAGACCAGATTGTAGCAGTGGCTCCGATTAAACTAGATGATGTTCTTTTGATTAGTCAAAACGGTTACGCCCTTCGTTTCAATATCGAAGAGGTTCCGATTGTTGGTGCCAAGGCTGCAGGTGTCAAGGCTATGAACCTGAAAGCAGATGATGCACTTCAGGCTGCCTTTATCTGTAACACTTCATCCTTCTACCTCTTGACCCAACGTGGTAGCTTGAAACGCGTCTCTTGTGAGGAAATTCCGGCGACCAGCCGTGCTAAACGAGGCCTACAAGTCTTGCGTGAGTTGAAAAACAAACCGCATCGTGTCTTCTTGGCTGGAGCAGTTGCAGAGCAAGGTTTCGTTGGTGATCTTTTTAGTACAGAAGTAGAAGAAAACGACCAAACGTTACTTGTTCAATCTAACAAGGGAACAATCTATGAGAGTCGATTGCAAGATCTCAACTTGTCAGAACGTACTAGCAATGGAAGCTTTATTTCAGACACCATTTCAGATGAGGAAGTTTTCGATGCTTACCTCAAAGAAATCTTTAAAGAGGATAAAGCGAATTCATAAAAAAATCAGTCCAGAGGGCTGATTTCTTTATGTTGAAAAAATTTTCAGAAAATTACAAATAATACTTGAAATTTTACTAGAAAAGTGTAGAATAGAACACATAGTTTGAATAGTATAAAGGAGAAACACATGACAGTTGCAATTGATTGGGAAAACCTTGGATTTGCTTATATGAAACTACCTTACCGTTATATCGCTCACTACAAAAATGGTCAATGGGATCAAGGAGAATTGACAGAGGATGCAACCTTGCATATTTCAGAGTCTTCTCCAAGTCTCCACTATGGACAGCAAGCATTTGAGGGATTGAAAGCCTATCGTACCAAGGACGACAGTGTTCAATTGTTCCGTCCTGACGAAAATGCTAAGCGTTTGCAACGTACTTGTGACCGTCTTTTGATGCCACAAGTTCCGACAGAAATGTTTGTAGAAGCTTGTAAAGCAGTTGTGCGTGCAAATGAAGAATACGTCCCACCATATGGAACAGGTGGAACTCTTTATCTTCGTCCGCTGTTGATTGGTGTTGGGGATATTATTGGGGTAAAACCAGCAGAAGAGTATATTTTCACCATCTTTGCTATGCCGGTTGGTAACTATTTTAAAGGTGGTTTAGTTCCAACCAACTTCTTGATTCAGGATGAATACGACCGTGCAGCTCCGAATGGTACAGGTGCGGCCAAGGTAGGTGGAAACTATGCTGCTAGTCTCCTTCCAGGTAAGATGGCCAAGTCACGCCAATTTTCAGATGTTATCTACCTAGACCCATCTACACATACAAAGATTGAAGAAGTCGGATCAGCCAACTTCTTTGGAATCACGGCAGACAATGAATTTGTTACGCCATTGAGTCCATCTATCTTACCATCTATTACCAAGTATTCTTTGCTTTACTTGGCAGAACATCGCTTGGGCTTGACTCCGATTGAAGGTGATGTCCCAATCGATAATTTGGAGCGTTTTGTAGAGGCAGGTGCTTGTGGAACAGCAGCGGTTATTTCGCCAATTGGAGGCATCCAACATGGTGATGATTTCCATGTTTTCTATAGTGAAACAGAAGTAGGTCCTGTTACACGTAAACTCTATGATGAATTGACTGGTATCCAATTTGGTGATGTGGAAGCACCAGAGGGATGGATTGTCAAAGTGGACTAAAAGATATGAAATAAAGAAGAGCTCCATAGCAGTTGTAATAGCTGAAATGGAGTTTTTTCTTGCTAGTTTTAGCTTTTTCTTGTACAATAGAAAAAGTGAAAAGAGGTACAGTATGAGTAAAAAAGATAAGAAAATTGAAATCCAATTAACAGATGCAAAAGTGACTGTTGGAAAAGACAGCTATGAAGGATACGTTTTGACGATCGGGAAAAAGGTCATTGGAGAAATTGCCGAATTAGATAACCAATTTGCCATCATAAAGAATGGAAATGTCGATAGTTTTTATAAAAAACTTGAAAAAGCTGTGGAAATTTTGATTGAAAACTATAATTTGACAAAATAATACTTGTTTTATTGAAAATTTCATGATATAATAGTTCTCGTTAAACATTGGAGAGATAGCGAAGAGGCTAAACGCGGCGGACTGTAAATCCGCTCCTTCGGGTTCGGGGGTTCGAATCCCTCTCTCTCCATTTATCAATGGGGTATAGCCAAGCGGTAAGGCAAGGGACTTTGACTCCCTCATGCGTTGGTTCGAATCCAGCTACCCCAGTTCTTAGGTAATAAATTCAAGATAAAAAGAAAAATATCTTAGGGTATTTTATTTTTATAATTGAAAGACGTGAACGATATGAACATGTCTTTGCGGGTGCTTAGGAAAAAAATTATAAGTATGTCAAGTTTGGAAAAACTTGATTGTTGGAGGATTTTTTAGATGAACGAATTTGAAGATTTGCTAAATAGCGTTAGCCAAGTTGAGCCTGGTGATGTTGTTAGTGCTGAAGTATTGACAGTTGATGCGACTCAAGCTAACGTTGCAATCTCTGGGACTGGTGTTGAAGGTGTCTTGACTCTTCGCGAATTGACAAACGATCGCGATGCAGATATCAATGACTTTGTGAAAGTAGGAGAAGTATTGGATGTTCTTGTACTTCGTCAAGTAGTTGGTAAAGATACTGATACAGTTACATACCTTGTATCTAAAAAACGCCTTGAAGCTCGCAAAGCATGGGACAAACTTGTAGGACGCGAAGAAGAAGTTGTTACTGTTAAAGGAACTCGTGCCGTTAAAGGTGGACTTGCAGTAGAATTTGAAGGTGTTCGTGGATTTATCCCAGCTTCAATGTTGGATACTCGTTTCGTACGTAACACTGAGCGTTTCGTAGGCCAAGAATTTGATGCTAAAATCAAAGAAGTTGATCCTAAAGAAAACCGTTTCATCCTTTCACGTCGTGAAGTTGTTGAAGCAGCTACTGCAGCAGCTCGTGCTGAAGTATTCGGTAAATTGGCTGTTGGTGATGTCGTAACTGGTAAAGTTGCTCGTATCACTAGCTTTGGTGCTTTCATCGACCTTGGTGGAGTTGATGGATTGGTTCACTTGACTGAATTGTCACACGAACGTAACGTATCACCTAAATCAGTTGTAACTGTTGGTGAAGAAATCGAAGTGAAGATCCTTGATCTTAACGAAGAAGAAGGACGCGTATCACTTTCACTTAAAGCAACAACACCTGGACCATGGGATGGCGTTGAGCAAAAATTGGCTAAAGGTGATGTAGTAGAAGGAACAGTTAAACGTTTGACTGACTTCGGTGCATTTGTTGAAGTATTGCCAGGTATCGATGGACTTGTTCATGTATCACAAATTTCACACAAACGTATCGAAAATCCAAAAGAAGCTCTTACTGTTGGTCAAGAAGTTACTGTTAAAGTACTTGATGTTAACGCTGACGCAGAACGCGTATCTCTTTCTATCAAAGCTCTTGAAGAACGTCCAGCTCAAGAAGAAGGACAAAAAGAAGAAAAACGTGCTGCTCGTCCACGTCGTCCAAAACGTCAAGAAAAACGTGATTTCGAACTTCCAGAAACACAAACAGGATTCTCAATGGCTGATTTGTTCGGTGATATCGAACTTTAATCAAATTGATAATCACAAAATCCTTTGTTTAAAACAAGGGATTTTTCTTTTGTCTCTTTCTCATTTTTGATATAATAGTTCTATGTTAGATTCAGAAAAACAATCACAATATCAATTTTTAAATGAGGAACTCTCTTATTTACTTGAAGGTGAGAGCAATGTTCTTGCCAATCTTTCGAATGCTAGTGCCCTCCTAAAATCTCGCTTTCCGAATACTGTATTTGCAGGATTTTATCTGTTTGATGGTAGCGAGTTGGTTTTAGGGCCTTTTCAGGGTGGTGTTTCTTGTATTCGCATTCCGCTTGGGAAAGGCGTGTGTGGAGAAGCTGCTGAGTTTCAAGAGACTGTTTTGGTTGGCGATGTGAGCACCTATCCAAACTACATTTCTTGTGATAGTATGGCAAAGAGTGAAATCGTGGTTCCCATGCTCAAGAATGGTCGATTGCTGGGTGTCTTAGACCTAGATTCTTCACTTATTGATGATTACAATGCCGTTGACCGTGATTACTTGGAACAATTTGTCGCTATTTTGCTTGAGAAGACAGAATGGGACTTTACGATGTTTGAGGAGAAAGCCTAATGTATCAAGCACTTTATCGAAAATATAGAAGCCAGACTTTTTCACAACTGGTAGGCCAAGAGGTTGTGGCTAAAACCCTAAAACAAGCGGTCGAGCAGGAAAAGATTAGTCATGCTTATCTTTTCTCAGGACCTCGTGGAACTGGGAAGACCAGTGTAGCCAAGATTTTTGCCAAGGCTATGAACTGTCCGAACCAAGTGGACGGAGAACCATGTAATAACTGCTATATCTGTCAGGCTGTGACAGAAGGTAGCTTAGAAGATGTTATCGAAATGGATGCAGCTTCGAATAACGGAGTTGATGAAATCCGAGAAATTCGTGATAAATCCACCTATGCACCTAGTTTGGCACGTTATAAGGTCTATATCATAGACGAGGTTCATATGCTATCTACAGGAGCTTTTAATGCGCTTTTAAAGACGCTAGAAGAACCAACTCAAAATGTTGTCTTTATCTTGGCGACCACTGAATTGCACAAGATTCCAGCAACTATTTTATCGCGTGTCCAACGTTTTGAGTTTAAGTCGATTCGAACGCAAGATATCACGGCACATATTCATCATATTTTAGAAAAAGAAAATATCAGTTCTGAACCAGATGCTGTAGAAATTATTGCCAGACGAGCTGAAGGTGGAATGCGGGATGCCTTGTCTATTCTGGACCAAGCCTTGAGTTTGACTCAAGGGAATGCTTTAACTACAGCTATCTCTGAGGAGATTACAGGCACCATTAGTCTATCAGCGCTTGATGACTATGTAGCCGCCTTGTCTCAGCAGGATGTTTCAAAAGCTCTTGATTCTTTGAATCTTTTGTTTGAAAATGGCAAGAGCATGATTCGTTTTGTGACGGATCTTTTACAGTACTTGCGTGATCTACTAGTTGTTCAGACAGGTGGCGAAAATACTCATCATAGTCCAGTTTTTATGGACAATCTAGCTCTTTCTCAGGAAAGTCTCTTTGAAATGATTCGAATAGCGACTGTGAGCTTGGCGGATATGAAAGCAAGCCTACAACCTAAGATTTATGCTGAGATGATGACTATTCGTTTAGCGGAGATTAAGCCTGAACCAGTGCTTTCAGGAGCTGTCGAAAGTGAAATTTCTGCACTGAGACAGGAAGTCGCTCGTCTCAAGCAAGAACTTGCTAATGTTGGAACAGTTCCTAAACAAGTGACGCCAGTCCCTAGCCGTCCAACCACTTCCAAGACTGTCTATCGAGTAGACCGTAATAAAGTTCAGGCTATCCTACAAGAAGCTGTTGAAAATCCTGAATTGGCACGGCAAAACTTGATTCGCCTCCAGAATGCATGGGGAGAAGTGATTGAAAGCTTAGCAGGTCCTGATAAGGCTCTGCTTGTTGGTTCTCAACCAGTTGCGGCCAACGAACACCATGCTATTTTAGCTTTTGAATCTAATTTCAATGCTGGACAAACTATGAAACGGGATAACCTCAATACCATGTTTGGCAATATTCTTAGCCAAGCGGCTGGATTTTCACCTGAAATCCTGGCAATTTCCCTTGAGGAATGGAAAGAGGTTCGTGCAGCATTTTCATCTAAAAACAAGTCTTCTCAAGCAGATCAAGAGGTAGAAGAAGATAGCCTGATTCCAGAGGGATTTGAATTTCTGGCTGATAAAGTCATGGTCGAAGAAGACTAAAAGTGGATTTCATGGTACAATAATCCTATGACTAGACAACAATTTATCGTGATAGCACTATTTACTGCTGCTGAGACTTATTTTTTCAATGAAGCTTGGATGACGGGTCGCTATTTCATGGCAGCCTTTTGGGCCATTCTTCTTTTTCGAAATTTTAGGTTAAGTTATGTAATGGGGAAAATAGTAGACGCTATTGATCAGCACCTAAACCGCAAGGATTAGTCACTAGCTTCTAAACAAAATCAAAGCCTTTTAGGCTTTTTTTTGTTATACTAGTAGAGTATATTTATGGACCTTTTCTTGTATTTTTTAGAGAAATGTAAGTGATTTCTCTAAGGATAAAGGAAGTAGGCCAGAAAAAGAAAGGAACTATCATGTCAGTATTAGAGATCAAAGATCTTCACGTTGAGATTGAAGGAAAAGAAATTTTGAAAGGGGTTAACCTGACCCTGAAAACAGGAGAAATCGCAGCTATCATGGGACCAAATGGTACTGGTAAATCGACTCTTTCTGCAGCTATTATGGGGAACCCTAACTATGAGGTTACAAAAGGGGAGGTCTTGTTTGATGGCGTAAACATCCTTGAGTTGGAAGTGGACGAGCGTGCGCGTATGGGACTTTTCCTTGCTATGCAATACCCATCAGAAATCCCAGGAATTACCAATGCTGAGTTTCTTCGTGCAGCTATGAATGCTGGCAAAGAAGATGATGAAAAGATTTCAGTTCGTGAGTTCATTACTAAACTAGACGAGAAAATGGAATTGCTCAACATGAAAGAAGAAATGGCAGAGCGTTACCTCAACGAAGGTTTCTCAGGTGGTGAGAAAAAACGTAATGAAATTCTTCAACTCTTGATGTTGGAACCAACTTTTGCCCTTTTGGATGAGATTGACTCAGGTCTTGATATTGACGCCCTTAAAGTTGTATCAAAAGGCGTCAACGCTATGCGTGGCGAAGGTTTTGGTGCTATGATCATCACACACTACCAACGTCTTTTGAACTACATCACACCGGATGTGGTACACGTGATGATGGAAGGTCGTGTGGTCCTTTCTGGTGGTCCAGAATTGGCTGCCCGTTTGGAACGTGAAGGATACGCAAAACTAGCTGAAGAACTTGGCTACGACTACAAGGAAGAATTGTAATTTCCTCGTATCTTTTAGGAGAAGTAAATGACTAAAGAGAATATTAAACTTTTTTCAGAAATGCACGCTGAACCAAGCTGGTTGGCTGACCTCCGTCAAAAAGCTTTTGATAAGATTGAGAGTTTAGAGTTACCAGTTATCGAGCGTGTGAAATTTCACCGTTGGAATCTGGGAGATGGAACTATTACAGAAAGTGAACCGTCAGCAAATGTTCCTGACTTCACAGCTTTAGACAATCATTTGAAGTTGGTTCAAATAGGGACTCAAACTGTTTTTGAACAAATTCCAGTTGAGTTAGCAGAACAAGGGGTAGTCTTTGCAGACTTCCACTCAGCTTTAGAAGAAATTCCAGAACTCGTAGAAGAATTCTTCATGTCATCAGTCAAATACGACGATGACAAGTTAGCAGCCTACCATACAGCTTACTTTAACAGTGGTGCTGTTCTCTACATTCCTGATAATGTTGAAATTACAGAACCAATTGAAGGTATTTTCTACCAAGACAGCGATAGCGATGTGCCATTTAACAAGCATATCCTTATCATTGCTGGTAAAAACTCTAAAATAAGCTATCTTGAACGTCTAGAGTCACGAGGTGGAGGTAGTGCAAAAGCAACTGCCAATATCACAGTTGAAGTGATTGCTCGTTCTGGTGCGCAAGTCAAGTTTGCGGCTATTGACCGTTTAGGTGAAAATGTCACTGCCTACATTAGCCGTCGTGGTAAACTAGGCAACGATGCAAGCATTGACTGGGCGATTGGTGTCATGAATGAAGGAAATGTCGTTGCGGACTTTGATAGCGATTTGATTGGTAACGGTAGCCATGCTGACCTTAAAGTCGTAGCTCTTTCAAGTGGCCGTCAGGTTCAAGGGATTGATACTCGAGTGACTAACTACGGTTGCAACTCTATCGGAAATATCCTCCAACATGGGGTTATCCTTGAAAAAGCGACCTTGACCTTCAACGGTATCGGCCACATTATCAAGGGTGCCAAGGGAGCAGATGCGCAACAAGAAAGCCGTGTTCTCATGCTTTCAGACCAAGCGCGTTCAGATGCCAACCCAATCCTTTTGATTGATGAAAATGACGTAACTGCAGGTCACGCGGCTTCTATCGGTCAGGTGGATCCAGAAGATATGTACTACCTCATGAGCCGTGGCTTGGATAAGGCGACTGCTGAGCGTTTGGTTGTTCGCGGTTTCCTTGGCTCCGTAATTGTTGAGATTCCAGTCAAGGAAGTTCGTGACGAAATGATTGCAACCATCGAAGAAAAATTGTCAAAACGCTAAGGGGAAGCCTATGTTAGATGTAGAAGCGATTCGTAAGGATTTTCCAATTTTAGACCAGATTGTCAACGATGAACCTCTGGTCTATCTGGACAATGCTGCGACGACACAAAAACCACTAGCAGTTCTTGAAACAATCAACCGCTATTATGAGCAGGACAATGCCAACGTTCACCGTGGTGTCCATACTTTGGCAGAGAGAGCAACAGCTTCTTATGAAGCTGCTCGTGAAACCATTCGTAAGTTTATCAATGCAAGCTCTACAAAGGAAGTACTTTTTACTAGAGGAACGACAACTAGCCTTAACTGGGTGGCACGCTTCGCTGAGGAAATCCTGACTGAGGGAGACCAAGTCTTGATTTCAGTAATGGAACACCATTCTAATATCATTCCATGGCAGGAAGCTTGTCGCAAGACTGGGGCAGAGCTTGTCTATGTTTATCTCAAGGACGGAGCTCTGGATATAGATGACTTGCGCGCTAAATTGACTGATAAAGTCAAGTTTGTCTCCTTAGCTCATGCCTCTAATGTTCTTGGTGTGGTCAATCCTATCAAAGAAATCACTCAAATGGCCCACCAAGTTGGAGCTATCATGGTGGTGGATGGTGCTCAGTCTACGCCCCATATGAAGATTGATGTCCAGGACTTGGATGTGGACTTCTTTGCTTTTTCAGGTCACAAGATGGCTGGACCAACTGGTATTGGTGTTCTTTACGGTAAAGAAAAGTATCTGGAACAAATGTCACCAGTTGAGTTTGGTGGCGAGATGATTGATTTCGTCTATGAGCAATCTGCTAGTTGGAAGGAATTGCCTTGGAAATTTGAGGCTGGAACGCCAAATATGGCAGGTGCTATCGGACTTGCTGCAGCAGTGGATTATCTGGAAAAGATTGGTATGGATGCCATTGAATCTCATGAACAGGAATTGATTGCATACGTCTTTCCAAAATTGCAGGAAATTGAAGGGTTAACCATTTATGGTTCGCAAGACCTGGCTCAACGTTCAGGTGTCATTGCCTTTAACCTACGGGATCTTCATCCCCATGACCTAGCTACAGCACTTGATTATGAAGGAGTAGCAGTTCGAGCCGGTCACCATTGCGCCCAACCTTTGCTCCAATATTTGGAAGTCCCGGCAACAGCTCGTGCAAGTTTTTATATCTACAATACCAAGGCAGATTGTGACAAGCTAGTCGATGCCCTACAAAAGACAAAGGAGTTTTTCAATGGCACTTTCTAAACTAGATAGCCTTTATATGGCAGTGGTGGCAGACCATTCGAAAAATCCACATCACCAGGGGAAGCTGGAAGATGCTGAGCAAATCAGCCTCAATAATCCAACCTGTGGGGATGTTATCAACCTCTCTGTCAAGTTTGACGCAGAGGACCGTTTGGAAGATATTGCTTTTCTAAATTCAGGATGCACGATTTCAACTGCTTCTGCTAGTATGATGACAGATGCTGTTTTGGGCAAGAGCAAACAAGAAATTCTAGAACTTGCGACCATTTTTTCTGAAATGGTTCAAGGACAAAAAGATGATCGCCAAGACCAACTTGGCGATGCAGCTTTCTTATCAGGTGTTGCCAAATTCCCACAACGGATTAAGTGTGCAACTCTAGCTTGGAATGCACTTAAGAAAACAATTGAAGATCAAGAAAAACAGTAAGACAAGTTTCTTTTGTCTTATGAATCAGTAGAAATGAAGAATGAAAGAAAGGATATTATGGCTGAAGAAAGAGTAGAACCAAAACCAATTGACCTTGGTGAATATAAATTTGGTTTCCATGACGATGTAGAGCCTGTCCTATCGACAGGAAAAGGATTGAACGAAGAAGTCATTCGCGAATTATCAGCTGCTAAGGGTGAACCTGAGTGGATGTTAGAATTCCGTTTGAAGTCTTATGAAACCTTCAAAAAAATGCCTATGCAAACCTGGGGAGCAGACTTGTCAGAGATTGACTTTGATGACTTGATCTACTACCAAAAACCATCTGACAAACCAGCCCGTTCTTGGGATGATGTACCTGAAAAGATTAAAGAAACCTTTGAACGTATCGGTATTCCAGAAGCTGAACGTGCTTATCTAGCAGGAGCTTCTGCCCAGTATGAGTCAGAAGTGGTTTACCACAATATGAAGGAAGAGTTCCAGAAATTGGGGATTATCTTTACAGATACGGATTCTGCCCTCAAGGAATACCCAGACTTGTTTAAACAATACTTTGCGAAGTTGGTACCACCGACAGATAACAAGTTGGCTGCCCTCAACTCAGCAGTATGGTCAGGTGGAACATTTATCTACGTACCAAAAGGTGTTAAGGTAGATATCCCACTTCAAACTTACTTCCGTATCAACAACGAAAATACAGGTCAGTTCGAACGTACCTTGATTATCGTTGATGAAGGAGCAAGCGTCCACTACGTAGAAGGATGTACAGCACCGACATATTCTAGCAACAGCTTGCACGCTGCCATTGTAGAAATTTTCGCTTTGGACGGAGCTTATATGCGTTATACAACCATCCAAAACTGGTCTGATAATGTCTATAACTTGGTAACAAAACGTGCCAAAGCTTTGAAAGATGCGACTGTTGAGTGGATCGATGGAAACTTGGGTGCTAAAACAACCATGAAATACCCATCTGTTTACCTAGATGGAGAAGGGGCCCGTGGTACCATGCTTTCTATCGCCTTTGCCAATGCTGGGCAACACCAAGACACGGGGGCTAAGATGATCCACAACGCTCCACATACAAGCTCGTCTATCGTTTCTAAATCCATTGCGAAAGGCGGAGGAAAGGTGGACTACCGTGGACAAGTAACCTTTAACAAGAACTCTAAGAAATCTGTTTCTCACATCGAGTGTGATACTATTATCATGGATGACTTGTCAGCATCAGATACCATTCCGTTTAATGAAATTCACAACTCTCAAGTTGCTTTGGAGCACGAAGCCAAGGTATCTAAGATTTCAGAAGAACAACTATACTACCTCATGAGTCGTGGTTTGTCAGAATCTGAAGCTACTGAGATGATCGTTATGGGATTTGTAGAACCCTTCACTAAAGAACTTCCAATGGAATACGCAGTTGAGCTGAACCGCTTGATTAGCTATGAAATGGAAGGTTCAGTCGGATAAATCCAAAAGGAGAAGCAAATGGGATTCTTAAAAAAATTATTTGGCAATGTCGAAAAAGCAAATAAAGGTGAAATTCCTGCCGAGGAAATTATTCCACCTTTTACAGTTGATTTAGTAGAAGAAGCAGATGATTATTGGCGACAAATGGAACAAAACTTCTTGATAAACGCTGTAAAAGCTGCTGGTGGTCCTGAGGCGGTAGAACGTGCTTTTGTTCTTACTAATTTCAAAGAAAATCAAGAAACCTTTGAGCTCTTTTATCAGGTAAATGGTCAACTTCTTTCATGGAGAGAGATGGATGAGACTGTTATTGATAAAATCAGCAATCAACTCCTTCCACAAGCACCAGGTGTGGCACGTGCAGTAAATGAGAATTATGAAGAGGCAAATGTACCAGTAATCCAGTACGCTATGCTTCAGTTTGAAACTGCAACCATGGCTTGGTTTGGTCGGAAGCTGACAACAGCTTCTCCAGAAGCACAACTGACTTTTGAAGAATTGGTATCTGGTTGGCGCGCTATTTTGGAACAAGAAGTTCCAAATCGTCCTTTAGACAGTGACCGTCCCTTCCCTTACTTTGAAGTTTAAAAAATCCCAAATCCCCAAAAACTTTCAATGGAGTATACTGTTGAGCTTAATCGCTTGATGAGTAACTAATTGAAAGAATTACTGGGTAAAAATGCAAATTCTGAACAGGAATCCTTTCTGTTCAGAATTTTTTTAAAAAAGAACCTAATAAATATTCACAAAACTGCTTTTATATGGTAAAATAAAACAATTACATTTAGTGGAGATGAAGAATGAATATTTTTAGAACCAAGGATATTAGTCTGAGACAGACAGAGATGCATCGCCATTTGAAATTGTGGGATTTGATTCTTTTAGGAATTGGTGCTATGGTGGGGACGGGGATTTTCACTATTACAGGAACAGCAGCGGCTACCTTAGCTGGTCCATCACTAGTGATTTCCATTGTGATTTCTGCCCTGTGTGTTTCTCTTTCAGCTCTCTTTTTCGCAGAATTTGCCTCTCGTGTGCCTGCTACTGGTGGTGCTTATAGTTACCTCTATGCAATTCTAGGAGAATTGCCAGCCTGGATTGCTGGCTGGTTGACCATCATGGAATTCATGACAGCTGTTTCAGGTGTAGCGTCTGGCTGGGCTGCTTACTTTAAGGGATTGCTCAGTAATTATGGTATCTCCATGCCGCAAGCCTTGAATGGCACCTTTAACCCTAAACAGGGAACCTATATCGATTTTCTGCCTATTTTAGTACTGACCTTGGTAACGGGATTGGTTTTATTAAATTCTAAGGCAGCTTTGAGATTTAATTCGCTTTTAGTGGTCTTGAAATTCTCAGCTCTCGCCTTATTTATCCTAGTTGGTATTTGGTACATCAAGCCAGAAAATTGGACGAATTTTGCTCCATTTGGTTTTGGTCAACTATATGGTGGAAGTACTGGGATTATGGCGGGTGCATCTTTGATGTTCTTTGGTTTTCTAGGATTTGAGTCTATTTCCATGGCAGTTGATGAAATTCAAAGCCCGCAAAAAAATATTCCTCGCGGAATTGTGCTTTCTCTGACAATCGTCACCATTCTCTATGCTTTGGTTACCTTAGTATTGACAGGGATTGTTCACTACAGTAAGCTCAATGTGGACGATGCAGTAGCATTTTCATTACGGAGTATTGGTATCGGCTGGGCAGCAAATTATGTTTCGCTTGTAGCCATTCTAACCCTGATAACCGTATGTATCTCCATGACTTACGCTTTGTCTCGGATGATTTATAGCTTAGCACGTGATGGACTTTTACCTCAAAGTTTCAAACAATTAAGCAAGACTAGTCGCGTTCCTAAAAATGCAACCCTCTTAACAGGAGTTGCTTCAGCCATTGCTGCAGGAGTATTTCCTCTAGCCAGTATTGCAGCCTTCTTAAATATCTGTACGCTAGCTTATCTGATTTTGCTAGCCTACGGAATAATAAAACTCAGAAAGGATAAGGGTATGCCAAAAGAGGGAGAGTTTAAAACACCCTTGGTGCCACTTTTGCCAATTCTTTCCATTCTTATCTGTGTTTCCTTTATGCTTCAATATAGTCTAGATACCTGGATTGCCTTTGGCATCGCTCTTCTAGTTGGTCTAGTTATTTACTTTACTTACGGGTTCCGCCATTCAACCCTCGCAGAAGAAGAATAAAAGCTGGGAATTCCCAGCTTTTTTAATCTTTCACATAAGTAAATCCTTCACCCAGAATTTCATGAGCCTCAGTGATG
Source organism: Streptococcus sp. FSL W8-0197 (assembly GCF_037963785.1). Classification (GTDB taxonomy): domain Bacteria; phylum Bacillota; class Bacilli; order Lactobacillales; family Streptococcaceae; genus Streptococcus; species Streptococcus oralis_CQ. The sequence continues at coordinate 873,778 of NZ_CP150168.1, forward strand.
GTGATAAAGGCTTGAGGATCAATTTTGTGAATCATATCTTTCATTTTAACGATTTCGTTTCGACCGACGATACAGTAGATAATTTTTAAATCCTTTTTGCTGTAGTAGCCTTGACCAGATATAAAGGTAACTCCACGTCCGAGTTCATCGTTAATCTCTTTGGCCAATTGATCAGGATATTGGGTAATAATCATAAATCCTTTACCAGCATAACCTCCTTCGCCTATCAAGTCGATAACACGAGCGATGATAAAGTCAAACAAGAGGGTATAGGTAACTAGACGAAGATCTTGGAAGATAATCAAAATCAACATTAGGATAAAAAAGTCAATCCCAAAAAGCAATTTCCCAATCGAAATATTGGTGTATTTGTTGAGGATACGGGCAACGATATCAGAGCCACCAGTGGTTCCACCAGCATTAAAGATAATTCCTAAACCAACCCCTAGTAAGACTCCTGAGACTAAAGCGACAATGATGAGATCCCCTTGCAAGTCGATGTGCAAAGGAATGCGCTCAAAGATTGCTAGCCAAACGGAAAGTGAAATAGATCCTAAAAGACTGGAGTAGAGGGTCTTAGGTCCAAATATCTTCCAAGCCAGGATAAATAAAGGGATATTGATTAAGAGGTTCATCAATGAGACAGGAATCTTAAAAAGATAGTAGGTAATCAAGGTAATACCTGTCGCCCCTCCCTCAAATAAATGATAAGGAACAACAAAGTAGGTAAGACCGAAGGCATAGATAGCAGCTCCCAAAATAATGGTAATAATCGGTTGAAGTTTTCGAATCATAGCTGTTCCTCACTTTTCTATAGATAGATTATACCAAAAATTCAGTTCTTTTCATCGGATCACTTATGATTTTTTATCATTTTTTTGATATAATAAAGGAGAAAATCCCAATCCTATCGAGAAGAATAGAAAGATTGAATTATGACACAAGTAAAAATTGTAACGGACTCTTCTGTTACTATCGAACCAGAAGTAGTTAAAGAATTAAATATCACCGTTGTTCCTCTATCAGTTATGATTGATAGTGTGCTTTATTCGGATGCAGATTTGAAAGAGGGAGAATTCCTTCATCTTATGCAACAAAGTAAGAATCTGCCTAAAACAAGCCAGCCCCCTGTAGGAGTGTTTGCTGAGGTCTTTGAAGAACTAGGTAAAGATGGCAGTCAAATTATCGCCATTCACATGTCCCATGCCTTGTCTGGAACTGTGGAAGCTGCTCGCCAAGGGGCAAGTCTCTCAACTGCTGATGTAACAGTTATTGATAGTTCCTTTACAGATCAAGCGATGAAGTTCCAAGTTGTTGAAGCCGCAAAACTTGCTAAAGAAGGTAAAGATTTAGAAACGATCTTAGCTCATGTAGAGGACGTCAAAAATCATACAGAACTCTATATCGGTGTTTCGACGCTAGAAAACTTAGTTAAGGGTGGTCGTATTGGACGTGTGACAGGATTACTAAGCTCACTCTTGAATATTCGTGTAGTAATGCAGATGAAAAACCACGAACTCCAACCAATCGCCAAAGGACGTGGAGCGAAAACGTTCAAAAAGTGGCTTGAGGAATTAACCAATACTCTTTCCCAAAAATCAGTTGCAGAAATTGGAATTTCCTATGCTGGAACGAACGAATGGGCGAATGAGATGAGGGCATTATTGCAACCTTATGTTGAGAAGCCAATCTCTGTATTGGAAACTGGCTCTATTATTCAAACTCATACTGGAGAGAATGCTTGGGCGATTCTAATTCGCTACAATTCCTAAAAAAATAGAGAAAAAATGGTCAAAATAGTGTTTTTGACTTGACCTATACCCGATTTTAGGATATGATTATATTTGTTAATTAGAAATTATTTGGAGGATTTGTTAACATGGCAAACAAACAAGATTTGATCGCTAAAGTAGCAGAAGCTACAGAATTGACTAAGAAAGATTCAGCAGCAGCAGTTGACGCTGTATTTGCAGCAGTAACTGAATACCTTGCAGCTGGTGAAAAAGTTCAATTGATCGGTTTCGGTAACTTTGAAGTTCGTGAGCGTGCTGCACGTAAAGGTCGCAACCCACAAACTGGTAAAGAAATCAAAATCGCAGCTTCTAAAGTACCAGCATTCAAAGCTGGTAAAGCTCTTAAAGACGCTGTTAAATAATGAATTTTCAAAAAGCCTATTGTATCAAGCTTCATTGCTTGGTCGATAGGCTTTTTTTGTTTATTTGAAAAGTTGAGTTATGATTCTGTGCAAAAAGAAAAAGGTTCCCATGTTTGAGAACCTTCTTTTCATTAGTTTTTAGAAGCTGCTTGGAATTCAGGGTTTTTCCATGCTTCATCAATGATAGCTTGCAATTCTTTAGCAGATGCTTGCATTTTTTGAGTTTCAGCGTCGTTCAATGGAATGTTTACTGGACGAACAATACCGTGTGCACCAACAACAGCTGGTTGACCGATAAAGACGTTTTTAACACCGTATTGACCTTCTTGGAAGACTGAAAGTGGAAGTACTGCATTTTCGTCATCAAGGATTGCTTTTGTGATACGAGCAAGTGCTACTGCGATACCGTAGTATGTAGCTCCTTTTTTGTTAATGATTGTGTAAGCAGCGTCACGAACACCTTCGAACAATTCAATCAATTCAGCTTCTTGAACGTTTTGAGTGTCTTTAAGGAATTCCTCAAGGTTTACACCAGCGATGTTAGCATGTGACCAAACCGCAAATTCAGAATCTCCGTGTTCACCCATGATGTAGGCGTGAACGGAACGAGCATCAACATCCAATTTTTCAGCAAGTGCTTGACGGAAACGTGCTGAGTCAAGTGAAGTACCTGAACCGATAACACGTTCTTTAGGGAATCCAGAGAATTTCCAAGTTGAGTAAGTCAAAACGTCAACTGGGTTAGCTGCAACAAGGAAGATACCATCGAAACCTGATTCAACAACTTGTGTTACGATTGATTTGTTGATAGCCAAGTTTTTACCTACAAGGTCAAGGCGAGTTTCACCTGGTTTTTGAGGAGCACCTGCAGTAATAACAACAAGGTCAGCGTCTGCACAGTCAGAGTATTGAGCAGCGTAGATTTTTTTAGGTGAAGTGAAGGCAAGGGCGTGGCTAAGGTCAAGCGCATCACCAACAGCTTTTTCGTGTAATTGTGGAATTTCGATAATTCCAAGCTCTTGTGCAATTCCTTGGTTAACAAGTGCGAAAGCGTAAGATGAACCTACGGCACCGTCACCAACAAGGATCACTTTTTTGTGTTGTTTAGTTGAAGTCATTATCTAAACATCTCCTTCATTTTTTTTTAGGGGAATCCCCAGACAATTTCATTCTATCACTTTTGAAAAGCTTTGTCACGAATATTCTATTCGGTCATCGATGTAAACGTTTTAGTGGTTTTCAAAGACTGAAATGAAGGACAAATTATGGTATAATATATCTAATTACTAATAGTGAAATGAGGCATTTATGAATGCAGGATAGAAATTTAGTGAATGTCAATCTGACAAAGGAGATGAAGACCAGCTTTATCGACTACGCCATGAGCGTTATCGTTGCGCGGGCCCTTCCTGATGTTCGAGATGGCTTAAAACCTGTTCACCGTCGTATTCTATACGGAATGAATGAACTAGGTGTTACACCAGACAAACCTCATAAAAAGTCAGCCCGTATTACAGGGGATGTTATGGGTAAATACCACCCACACGGAGATTCCTCTATCTATGAAGCTATGGTTCGTATGGCCCAGTGGTGGAGCTACCGTTACATGCTTGTTGATGGGCATGGAAACTTTGGTTCTATGGACGGGGACGGTGCTGCCGCGCAGCGGTACACTGAGGCACGTATGAGCAAGATTGCTCTGGAAATGCTTCGTGACATCAATAAAAACACAGTTGATTTCGTAGATAACTACGATGCTAACGAACGTGAACCCTTGGTTTTGCCTGCTCGTTTTCCAAACCTTTTGGTCAATGGAGCAACGGGTATCGCTGTTGGGATGGCAACCAATATTCCACCTCACAACTTGGGTGAAACCATTGATGCAGTGAAGTTGGTTATGGATAATCCTGAAGTGACGACTAAGGACTTGATGGAAGTCTTGCCTGGTCCAGATTTTCCGACTGGTGCTCTTGTTATGGGGAAATCAGGTATTCATAAGGCTTATGAGACTGGTAAAGGTTCCATTGTCCTTCGTTCTCGTACAGAGATTGAAACCACTAAGACGAGTCGTGAGCGTATCGTTGTAACGGAATTCCCTTATATGGTTAATAAAACCAAGGTGCATGAGCATATTGTTCGCTTGGTTCAGGAAAAACGAATTGAGGGCATTACAGCCGTACGTGATGAGTCCAACCGTGAAGGCGTCCGCTTTGTAATCGAGGTTAAACGCGACGCGTCTGCCAACGTTATCCTTAACAACCTCTTCAAGATGACCCAGATGCAAACCAATTTTGGTTTCAACATGTTGGCGATTCAAAATGGTGTGCCAAAAATCTTGTCCCTTCGTCAAATTTTGGATGCTTATATCGAACACCAAAAAGAAGTGGTTGTTCGCCGTACTCGTTTTGACAAGGAAAAAGCCGAAGCGCGTGCGCACATCTTAGAAGGTCTTTTAATTGCACTTGACCATATCGATGAAGTGATTCGTATCATTCGTGCCAGTGAAACAGATGCGGAAGCGCAAGCTGAGTTGATGAGCAAGTTCAAGCTTTCTGAACGTCAAAGTCAAGCCATCCTTGATATGCGTCTTCGTCGTTTGACAGGATTGGAACGTGATAAGATTCAGTCTGAATATGATGAGTTGATTGCCTTGATTGCAGATTTGGCTGATATTCTTGCCAAACCTGAACGCGTGGCGCAAATTATCAAAGAGGAATTGGACGAAGTCAAACGCAAGTTTGGTGACAAGCGTCGTACGGAGTTGATGGTCGGAGAAGTCTTAACTCTTGAAGATGAAGATTTGATTGAAGAAACGGATGTCTTGATTACCCTTTCTAATAAGGGCTATATCAAACGTTTGGACCAAGGTGAATTCACTGCTCAAAAACGTGGTGGCCGTGGAGTTCAAGGTACGGGAGTTAAGGATGATGACTTTGTGCGTGAGTTGGTTTCAACCAGCACCCATGATCATCTGCTCTTCTTTACCAATAAAGGACGCGTATACCGACTAAAAGGTTATGAAATCCCTGAATACGGTCGTACTGCTAAGGGCTTGCCAGTTGTCAATCTATTGAAGTTGGACGAAGGTGAGAGTATTCAGACCATCATCAACGTTGAGTCTGAACGTAGTGATGACGCTTATCTCTTCTTTACAACTCGTCATGGTGTCGTGAAGAGAACCAGTGTCAAAGAGTTCGCTAATATTCGTCAAAATGGACTTAAAGCTTTGAATCTTAAGGATGAAGACGAATTGATTAATGTCTTGCTGACAGAAGAAGATATGGATATTATCATAGGTACCAAGTTTGGTTATGCCGTTCGCTTTAATCAATCAGCTGTTCGTGGCATGAGCCGTATCGCGACAGGTGTCCGAGGAGTCAATCTTCGTGAGGGTGACACAGTAGTTGGTGCTAGCGTGATTACAAACCAAGACGAAGTTCTTATCATCACTGAAAAAGGATATGGTAAACGTACACTAGCTACTGAATATCCTACTAAAGGCCGTGGTGGTAAAGGGATGAAAACTGCCAATGTTGCTGAGAAGAATGGTCCTCTGGCAGGTCTCCTCACTGTTAAGGGAGATGAAGACCTGATGATTATCACAGATACAGGTATCATGATCCGTACTAACGTTGCCAATATTTCACAAACTGGACGCTCAACTATGGGAGTTAAGGTGATGCGTCTAGATCAGGATGCTAAGATTGTGACCTTTACAACGGTTGCTGCGGCAGAAAAAGAAGAAGTTGGGACTGAAATTGAAACAGAAGGTGAAGTATAATGTCTCATAAAAAAACGAAAAATAAGAAGAATAAGCGCAGAAATCTATTTATTAATATTTTAGCAGGTTTCTTAATTCTTTTATCGCTAGCTTTAATTTTTAATTCAAAGATTCGCGATATCTTTTTGGTCTGGAATACCAATAAATACCAAGTCAATCAAGTCACTAAGGAAAATATAGATGAAAATCTAAAAACCGAAGGGAATTTTGATTTTGACTCTGTTAAGTCTATTTCATCCGAAGCTGTATTGGCTTCACAATGGGATGCTCAGAAACTTCCCGTTATTGGAGGTATTGCTATTCCCGAAGTGGAGATAAACTTACCGATTTTTAAAGGTTTGGATAATGTAAACTTGTTCTACGGAGCAGGGACCATGAAACCAGATCAAAAAATGGGAGAAGGGAACTATTCTCTAGCAAGTCACCATATCTTTACTGCTGAAAATGCCAGTCAAATGCTCTTCTCACCTTTGGTCAATGCCAAAGCGGGTATGAAAATTTATCTGACGGATAAGGATAAAGTTTATACTTATGAGATTACAGAAGTAAAACGTGTTACACCAGACCGTGTAGACGAAATCGATGATCGTATTGGTGTGCAGGAGATTACTTTGGTTACTTGTGTTGATTATAATGAGACCGAGCGTATAATCGTCAAAGGAATCTTCAAAGACTCAAAGGCTTATTCTGAGACTTCTGAGGATATTTTGAAGGCCTTTAATCAACCGTATAGACAACGATATTAATTATGAATGAACCAGTGAAGTGCTATTTCACTGGTTTTTTATATGAACAAATAGAATCAAAATAGTTCATATGAAAAAGGTTTGTAAGCCTTACGATATAGATTTTTAAGATAAATATTTTAGAAATTTACGGAAAACGCTTTCTAGAAAACAAGAATTATGTTATAATTATCACAAATAAAAGTTTAGGAGTTTTTTATGGTCTCTTCAGAATTTATTTCAAAGATTGAATTTGCTTGTAAGAAGAAAGAGAGTCTTTATAGCCAAAGTAAGTTTAAGTATGCGATTCGTTCCATGTTTGCAGGTGCCTTTTTAACATTTAGTACGGCTGCGGGTGCGGTTGGGGCTGACTTGATAAATAAAATTGCTCCAGGTAGTGGACGTTTCCTCTTCCCATTTGTTTTTGCTTGGGGATTGGCCTACATTGTTTTCTTGAATGCTGAGCTGGTAACTTCGAATATGATGTTTTTGACAGCTGGTAGTTTCTTGAAAAAAATCTCTTGGAGAAAAACAGCTGAGATTTTACTTTACTGTACCTTGTTCAACCTTATCGGAGCTTTGATAGCAGGTTGGGGCTTTGCCCACTCAGCAGCCTATGCAAATCTAACACATGATAGCTTCATTTCAGGGGTTGTAGAGATGAAGTTAGGTCGTTCCAATGAGTTAGTCTTACTTGAAGGTATTTTAGCCAATATCTTTGTAAACATTGCCATTCTTTCATTTGTTTTGGTGAAAGACGGTGGCGCCAAACTTTGGCTTGTTTTGTCAGCAATTTACATGTTTGTATTCTTAACAAACGAACACATTGCTGCGAACTTTGCTTCTTTTGCGATTGTTAAGTTTAGTGTTGCTGCAGATTCAATTGCTAATTTTGACATACCTAATATTCTTCGTCACTGGGGTGTAACCTTTGTCGGAAACTTTATCGGAGGAGGTCTCTTGATGGGCTTGCCTTACGCCTTCCTTAATAAAAATGAAGATACTTATGTCGATTAAAGAAATGCGCACGAGTGAATCGTGCTTTTTTGTTTGATGTGTAAGACTAGTCATAGTTGTTCCTTATATCAAAATATAAGAAAACGGTATTGGAAAAGACTAGCCCAAGATGATACAATATCCCTAATGAAGCTATTTGGAGGTCGTCTTATGACTCGTGATTTTAAATTTGAAACTCTACAATTACATGCTGGACAAGTAGTTGATCCAGCGACTAAATCTCGTGCAGTACCGATTTATCAAACAACATCCTTTGTTTTTGATGACACGCAAGAAGGTGCCGATTTGTTTGCTTTGAGAAAACCTGGCAATATCTATACTCGTATTACCAACCCTACAACAGCGGCATTTGAAGAAAGAATCGCAGCTCTTGAAGGTGGTGTTGGAGCACTAGCGACAGCATCAGGGATGGCTGCTGTAACCTACACTATTTTGGCGCTTGCTCACGCCGGTGACCATGTGGTGGCTGCGTCAACTATTTACGGTGGGACCTTCAACCTCTTGAAAGAAACCCTTCCTCGTTATGGGATCACAACAACCTTTGTGGATGTGGATAATTTGGAAGAAGTGGAAGCAGCTATCGGTGACAATACCAAGCTTGTCTTGATTGAAACCTTGGGGAATCCCTTGATTAACATTCCTGACTTAGAAAAATTGGCTGAGATTGCGCATAAACACAAGATTCCTCTCGTTTCGGACAACACTTTTGCCACACCATATTTGATTAACGTCTTCTCTCACGGTGTTGATATTTCCATTCACTCAGCAACTAAGTTTATCGGTGGGCATGGTACGACTATTGGTGGAGTGATTGTCGATAGTGGTCGTTTTGACTGGGAGGCTTCAGGGAAGTTCCCTCAATTTGTTGAGGAAGACCCAAGTTACCATAACTTGAGCTATACTCGTGATGTGGGTGCAGCAGCCTTTATTATCGCTGTTCGTGTTCAATTGCTCCGTGATACAGGTGCTGCCTTGTCACCATTTAATGCCTTTCTCTTGCTCCAAGGGCTTGAAACTCTCTCTCTTCGTGTTGAACGTCACGTGCAAAATGCAGAGAAAATTGTTGATTTCCTTGTCAATCATCCTAAGGTAGAGAAGGTAAATTATCCAAAACTTGCTGACAGTCCTTACCGTGCCTTGGCTGAGAAATATTTGCCAAAAGGTGTGGGTTCAATCTTTACCTTCCATGTTAAAGGCGGAGAGGCAGAAGCTCGCAAGGTAATTGATAATTTGGAAATCTTCTCTGACCTTGCAAACGTGGCAGATGCCAAATCTCTTGTTGTCCATCCTGCGACAACCACTCACGGTCAGTTGTCAGAAAAAGATCTAGAAGCAGCAGGTGTAACACCAAACCAAATCCGCTTGTCGATCGGTCTTGAAAATGTAGAGGATTTGATTGAAGATTTGCGCTTGGCCTTGGAAAAAATTTAAAGTAAAAGATATAAACAGTGGGTTTCGACTCACTGTTTTTGATTTTCCCTCAGGCATGATATAATGGTTACAGAAGTTTAGAAAGAGGAAAGTTATGAACGAAATCAAATGTCCCAACTGTGGGGAAGTCTTTACAGTAAATGAGAGTCAGTATGCCGAACTCTTATCCCAAGTGAGAACGGCTGAGTTTGATAAGGAACTGCACGATCGAATGAAGCAGGAGCTGGCCTTAGCTGAGCAAAAGGCCATGAATGAGCAACAGACTAAACTGGCTCAGAAGGATCAAGAAATTGCGCAATTACAGAGTCAAATCCAAAACTTTGATACAGAGAAAGAGTTAGCTAAGAAAGAAGTTGAGCAGACAAGTCATCAGGCTTTATTGGCAAAGGACAAGGAAGTACAGGCCTTGGAAAACCAATTGGCTACCTTGCGTTTAGAGCATGAAAATCAACTGCAAAAGACCCTTTCTGACTTAGAAAAAGAACGCGATCAGGTCAAAAATCAGCTCCTCTTGCAGGAAAAGGAAAATGAGTTATCTTTGGCTTCTGTTAAGAAAAATTACGAAGCTCAGCTCAAGGCAGCTAGTGAACAGGTCGAGTTCTATAAGAATTTCAAAGCCCAACAATCCACAAAAGCTATCGGGGAAAGTTTGGAACAGTATGCAGAGAGTGAGTTTAACAAGGTTCGTAGTTTTGCCTTTCCAAATGCCTACTTTGAGAAGGATAACAAGGTCTCTGCGCGTGGGTCTAAGGGGGACTTTATCTTCCGTGATTTTGATGAAAATGGTCTAGAATTCATTTCCATTATGTTTGAGATGAAAAATGAAGCGGATGGGACTGAGAAGAAGCACAAGAATGTAGATTTTTACAAAGAATTGGACAAGGATCGTCGGGAGAAGAACTGTGAATATGCCGTTTTGGTGACTATGTTAGAAGCAGATAATGACTACTTTAACACAGGGATTGTTGACGTCAGTCACGAGTATGAAAAGATGTATGTGGTTCGTCCTCAGTTCTTTATTCAGTTGATTGGTCTCTTACGTAATGCTGCGCTTAATTCTTTGAAATATAAGCAAGAGTTGGCCTTAGTTCGGGAGCAAAATATCGATATTACCCATTTTGAAGAAGACTTGGATGCCTTCAAAGTAGCTTTTGCCAAAAACTACAACTCTGCTTCGACCAACTTTGGAAAAGCAATCGATGAAATCGACAAGGCCATCAAACGGATGGAGGAAGTCAAAAAGTTCCTAACCACATCTGAAAACCAACTCCGCCTCGCTAATAACAAACTGGAAGATGTTTCAGTTAAAAAATTGACCCGAAAAAATCCAACCATGAAAGCGAAGTTCGAAGCGCTGAAGGGAGAGTGAGGAAAAAACACATGAACGGTATTATCAACTTAAAAAAAGAAGCGGGGATGACTTCGCATGATGCGGTTTTTAAGCTGCGTAAGATTTTGGGGACAAAGAAAATCGGTCATGGTGGGACCTTGGATCCGGATGTGGTGGGTGTTTTGCCCATTGCGGTTGGTAAGGCGACACGCATGGTCGAGTTTATGCAGGACGAGGGCAAGGTCTATGAGGGGGAAATCACTCTAGGTTATTCAACAACGACCGAGGATGCTAGTGGAGAAGTGGTCGCAGAGACTCCTGTTTTGTCGCTCTTGGATGAAACCATTGTCGATGAAGCGATTGCTAGTCTGACTGGGCCTATCACTCAGATTCCACCGATGTACTCGGCTGTCAAGGTCAATGGTCGCAAGCTCTATGAGTATGCGCGTGCTGGTCAGGAAGTGGAGCGTCCAGAACGTCAGGTGGCTATTTATCAATTTGAGCGGACTAGTCCGATTTCTTATGAGGATCACCTCGCACGTTTTACATTTCGTGTGAAATGTAGTAAGGGGACTTATATCCGTACCTTGTCAGTTGATTTGGGAGAGAAGCTGGGTTATGCGGCCCATATGTCCCATTTGACTCGGACGAGTGCAGCAGGTTTACAGTTAGAAGATGCCTTGACTTTGAATGAAATTGCTGCAAAAGTGGAGGCTGGTCAACTGGACTTTCTCCATCCTCTAGAGATTGGTACGGGGGATCTTGTTAAAGTTTTCCTAAGTCCAGAAGAGGCTACAGAAGTGCGATTTGGTCGTTTTATTGAGTTAGACCAAACAGACCAAGAATTGGCTGCCTTTGAGGGGGATAAATTGCTAGCCATTTTAGAAAAAAGAGGCAATCTCTACAAACCAAGGAAGGTTTTCGGCTAGTCTAACTGGAGTGAAAGTATTAGAATTGTTATCCATAATCTATCCAAAATCAGACTATAAATTTTGTAAAAAATGTGATAAAATAGACGTCGGATAAAAAAACGGAGGATAGCATGCAAAATAGACCAATCATTATCGGAGTGACAGGTGGTTCTGGTGGTGGTAAGACCAGTGTTTCAAGAGCCATTTTATCGCACTTTCCTGATGAAAAGATTTCCATGATTGAGCACGATTCATACTACAAGGATCAGTCTCACTTGACCTTTGAAGAGCGTGTCAAAACCAACTACGACCATCCATTTGCCTTTGATACAGACTTGATGATCGAGCAGATTAAGGAATTGTTGGCAGGACGTCCGGTGGACATTCCAACTTATGACTATACAGAGCATACGCGGAGTAGCAAGACCTATCGTCAGGAGCCTCAGGATGTCTTTATCGTTGAGGGGATTCTGGTCTTGGAGGACAAGCGTCTGCGCGATTTGATGGATATCAAGATTTTTGTGGATACAGATGATGATGTGCGTATTATTCGTCGTATCAAGCGTGATATGGAGGAGCGTGGCCGTAGTCTAGACAGCGTTATTGAGCAGTATTTGGGCGTGGTCAAACCCATGTACCACCAGTTTATCGAGCCGACCAAGCGTTATGCCGATATCGTCATTCCTGAGGGAGTCAGCAATACCGTTGCTATAGACCTTTTGACGACAAAAATTGCAAAGATTTTGGAAGAAGCACGAAACAGTAAATAATTAGATGAGGAGGCCTTGCCTCCTTTTTCTATTTTTCCTTTAGTTTCAGTAGGAAAAAGGTGATTTTTAAGCATGTTTTTGGTATAATAATACCCATGGAAAAGCAAGAAAATGAATAGTAGGTGGAGATGGAAAAGTATTTATCGGTAACAACTTTGACCAAGTATCTGAAAATGAAATTCGATAAAGACCCTTACTTGGAACGGGTCTATTTAACTGGTCAAGTTTCCAACTTTCGTAAACGACCTACTCACCAATATTTCTCCTTGAAAGATGACCATGCAGTTATTCAAGCAACCATCTGGTCAGGGATTTATCAAAAATTAGGTTTCGACCTGGAAGAAGGAATGAAGATCAATGTAATTGGGCGTGTGCAGGTCTATGAACCAAGCGGTAGCTACTCTATCATCATTGAAAAAGTTGAACCTGATGGGGTTGGGGCGCTAGCGATTCAGTTTGAACAACTTAAGAAAAAATTGACGGAAGAAGGTCTATTTCAAGAGAGATTCAAGCAACCTCTTCCCCAGTTTGCTAAGCGAATCGGTGTGGTAACCAGTCGCAGTGGAGCTGTTATTCGAGATATTATCACAACCGTCAGTAGACGTTTTCCTGGTGTCGATATCCTTCTCTATCCAACCAAGGTGCAAGGAGATGGAGCTGCTGAGGAAATAGCTCGGAATATTGCGCGTGCCAATCAACGTGAGGACCTAGATGTCCTCATCATTGGTCGTGGTGGGGGTTCCATCGAGGATCTCTGGGCTTTTAACGAAGAGATCGTGGTACGGGCTATTTTTGAATCTCGTTTGCCAGTTATTTCTAGTGTTGGGCATGAGACGGATGTGACCTTGGCAGACTTTGTGGCCGATCGTCGTGCTGCGACGCCAACAGCTGCGGCTGAATTGGCAACGCCTGTGACCAAGTTGGATCTTTTGACCCATTTGCAAAATCAGGAAAAACGGATGGCAACAGCAGTCCGAAATGTCCTATCTAAGAAACAAGAAGCTTTGAAAAAATGCAGTCAGTCAGTCATCTTTAGACAGCCAGAGCGCTTGTACGATGGATATTTGCAACGGTTGGATCAACTGCAACTGCGATTAAAACAAAGTTTGCGAACACGGATTTCTGATAGCAAACATTTAGTCCAAGCAAGGACACACCAATTGGTGCAATTATCACCTGTTCCCAAAATCCAACGCTATCAGGATCGGCTTGCTCAGTTGGACAAGCTCCTCCGTAGCCAAATAGCTCTGGTTTATGATGCCAAGGTTGCTGAGGTCAAGCGACTCTCGGAAGCTCTTCTGATGCTGGATACGAGCCGAATTGTGGCGCGTGGCTATGCTATTGTCAAAAAAGAAGAGTCCGTTGTGGATTCGGTTGAGAGTTTGAAGAAAAATGACCAAGTGACGCTTTTAATGCGAGATGGTCAAGTAGAATTAGAGGTTAAAGATGTCAAAACAAAAGAAATTTGAGGATAATCTAGCAGAACTTGAGTCCATTGTCCAAAGTTTAGAAAATGGCGAAATCGCTCTAGAAGATGCGATTGCGGCCTTTCAAAAGGGCATGGTTTTGTCAAAAGAGCTCCAAGCGACGCTGGACAAGGCTGAAAAGACCTTGGTCAAGGTCATGCAAGAAGACGGAACAGAAAGTGATTTTGAATGAAGAAGCAAGAAAAATTAGCTCTTGTTGAGTCGGCTTTGGAAAATTTTTATGGAGACCAGCAGTTTGCCTCTAGTTTGCGAGAGTCCGTTCTTTATTCCATTCATGCTGGTGGCAAGAGAATTCGGCCTTTTCTCTTGTTAGAAGTTCTGGAAGCCTTGCAAGTCGCTATTAGACCAGCGCATGCACAGGTAGCTGCGGCCTTGGAAATGATTCATACAGGGAGCTTGATTCACGATGATCTTCCTGCCATGGATGATGATGATTACCGTCGGGGACGCTTGACCAATCACAAGAAATTTGGCGAAGCAATGGCAATATTGGCAGGAGATGCCTTGTTCCTAGATCCCTATGCCTTGATCGCGCAGGCAGATTTGCCAAGTCGGATTAAGGTGAATTTGATTGCCAACTTATCCCTTGCTTCAGGTAGTCTAGGCATGGTGGCAGGTCAGGTTTTAGATATGGAAGGCGAACACCAGCATTTGTCTTTGGAAGAACTCCAGACCATTCATGCCAATAAAACTGGAAAATTACTAGCCTATCCTTTCCAAGCCGCCGCTATCATAGCTGAATTAGAACCAGAAATCCAAGTAAAACTGAAAACAGTTGGTGAATTGATCGGGCTGGCCTTTCAAGTTCGAGATGATGTGCTGGATGTGACCGCTAGTTTTGAGGAAATCGGGAAGACTCCACAAAAGGATTTGCAGGCAGAAAAGTCAACCTATCCAGCCTTGTTGGGTTTGGAGGAGGCCATTGCCTTTTGTAACCAAACTCTGGATCAAGCTAATGTAAAATTGGAAGAAATTGTCCAGGAAGTCAGCTTTGAAACGGAGCCGATTGTGAAAGTAGTAGAAAGTTTAAGAATCAATGGCTAAGGAAAGAGTAGATGTACTAGCTTATAAACAGGGCTTGTTTGAAACCCGAGAACAGGCCAAGCGCGGTGTCATGGCAGGTCTAGTCGTAGCTGTCCTCAATGGGGAGCGATTTGACAAACCAGGAGAGAAAATCCCAGATGACACTGAGCTAAAACTCAAAGGTGAAAAACTCAAGTATGTTAGCCGAGGTGGTCTAAAACTGGAGAAGGCCTTGCAAGTCTTTGATTTGTCAGTGGATGGGGCGACCACGATTGATATTGGGGCTTCTACTGGTGGCTTTACCGATGTCATGTTGCAGAATGGTGCTGAGCTTGTCTACGCGGTGGATGTTGGCACCAATCAGTTGGCTTGGAAATTGCGCCAAGATCCTCGGGTTGTCAGCATGGAGCAGTTTAATTTCCGCTATGCAGAAAAGACTGACTTTGAGCAGGAACCAAGTTTTGCCAGTATTGATGTAAGTTTCATTTCCCTTAGTCTGATCCTGCCTGCCTTGCACCGTGTCTTGGCTGATCAAGGTCAGGTGGTAGCACTTGTCAAACCTCAGTTTGAAGCAGGTCGTGAGCAAATCGGGAAAAATGGGATCATTCGCGATGCCAAGGTTCATCAAACTGTCCTTGAATCTGTCACTGCTATGGCGGTTGAACAAGGCTTTTCTGTGCTTGGATTAGACTATTCACCAATCCAAGGAGGACATGGAAACATCGAATTTCTGGCATATTTGAAAAAGGAAGAGGGAGCAAGCAATCAAGTTGTTCCCGAAATAGAAAAAGTTGTAGAGAGAGCACATAGAGAATTTAAAGATGAATAAAAAAGAGAGACTTGAAAAAATTAGAAGATTTGTTACGGATTATCAGATCGGGACTCAGGAAGAAATTGTTGAGTACTTGAGGGAAGCAGGTATTTCTGCTACTCAAGCTACTGTCTCAAGGGACATCAAAGAACTTGGAATTGTTAAAATTCCTTTGAAGAACAACACCTATATCTATGAGTTGCCAAAATCAATCGTCAAAAGTTTGCAGTTGGCTGAGAACAATATTGTGAGTTCTGAGTTAATGGGAAATATGATCAACCTTTCTGTCATTCCTGGAAATACTATTTTTGTGAAGAGTCAGTTGGTCGAAGCATTTCCTGAACAGATTTTTAGCTGTCTAGCTGATGATGATTCTATCTTAATTGTAGCTAGAACAGCAGAGGCAGCTGAAGAAATTGTTGAACAAGTCAAAAAATGGTAGGTCAGTATGTTACTTGAAATTTCAATAAAAAACTTTGCCATTATTGAGGCGATTTCGCTCAATTTTGAAAAGGGTATGACTGTTTTGACTGGGGAAACGGGTGCCGGAAAGTCTATCATTATCGACGCTATGAATCTCATGTTGGGGGCTCGTGCAACGATAGACGTTATTCGTCATGGTGCGCCAAAGGCGGAGATTGAAGGACTTTTTTCGGTTGAAAACAGTCGTGTTTTACAGGAACTTTTTGATGAGCAAGGTTTGGAAATGGGTGATGAAATTATCATCCGGCGGGAAATTTTGCAAAATGGTCGTAGTGTTAGTCGCGTGAATGGTCAGATGGTCAATCTGTCTGTCTTGCGTGCCATTGGGCAACACCTTGTGGATATCCATGGTCAACATGACCAAGAGGAGTTAATGCGTCCACAGCTTCACATCCAGATGTTGGATGAGTTTGGTGATGTAGCTTTCTTGGAGCTGAAGGAGACCTATCAGACGAGCTTTGATGCCTATCGCAAAAAGCGTAAGCAGGTTCTAGAAGTCAAGAAAAACCAGCAGGAACATAAGGCTCGTATTGAGATGTTGGAATTTCAAATGGCAGAGATTGAGGCTGCAAACTTGCAGGCTGGTGAAGACTTGGCTCTCAACCAAGAACGAGATAAGCTTCTCAATCATAAGAACATTGCGGATACGCTAACCAATGCCTATAGTATGTTGGACAATGAGGAATTCTCCAGTCTTGCTAATGTCCGTTCAGCCATGAATGACATGGAAAGTGTCGAAGAATTTGACCCTGAATACCGTGAAATTTCAAGTTCTCTATCAGAGACCTACTATGTTTTAGAAGATATTACAAAGCGTTTGGAAGATATTATTGAGGACTTGGATTTTGATGGTAATCGCCTTATGCAGGTTGAGAATCGCCTGGATCTTCTGAATACTATTACCCGCAAGTATGGTGGAACTGTGGATGATGTCCTGCTTTATTTTGCTAAGATTACGGATGAGTACAATCTCTTGACTGGAAATAACCTTTCTTCCGAAGACATGGAAGCAGAACTCAAGAAATTGGAAGTTAATCTTGTCGACTTGGCAGGTCAGCTTGCATCTGCTCGCCATGATTTGGCCCAGAAACTTGAAGCTGAGATTAAACAAGAACTGCAAGATCTCTATATGGAGAAGGCTCAATTTCAGGTTCGCTTTAGCAAGGGCAAATTTAATCGTGAGGGGAATGAAATGGTCGAGTTTTACATTTCTACCAACCCTGGTGAAGACTTTAAACCCTTGGTCAAGGTTGCATCTGGTGGGGAATTGTCTCGTCTCATGTTGGCTATCAAGTCTGCCTTTTCTCATAAGGAAGGTAAGACTAGTATAGTCTTTGATGAGGTGGATACAGGAGTTTCAGGTCGTGTTGCTCAAGCTATTGCTCAGAAGATTCACAAGATTGGCCAACATGGTCAGGTTTTAGCTATTTCTCACCTACCACAAGTAATTGCGATTGCAGATTACCAATTCTTTATTGAGAAGATTAGCGATGAGCACTCAACGGTGTCGACGGTTCGCCTTTTGACTTTAGAAGAGCGAGTAGAGGAAGTAGCTAAAATGTTGGCTGGGCAAAATGTAACAGAAGCTGCCCTTACTCAAGCCAGAGAATTATTGCAAACGAGGGAGAAATAAATGACAGACTATTATGTAATTGGAGATGTTCACGGGAAAGCAGGTATGCTAGAAGATCTGCTCAAAACCTGGGATGGTCAAACTCAGTTGCTTTTTCTAGGGGATTTGATTGACCGTGGTGAAGACAGTCGCCGTGTTCTAGAAATGGTCAAAGACTTGGTTGACAATCAAGGAGCTATCTGTTTATCAGGTAATCATGAGTATATGTTCCTGACTTGGTTGGACAATCCGGAGGAAAGCTATGACCACTATCGTCGAAATGGTGGAGATACAACCATCAACTCTATCCTAGGTCGCCCCTTGGATGCACCAGTTGATGGCGTAGAAGATGCCAAACGGGTTGCGACTGAAGCAGCAGACTTGGTCGAATTTATTCGTCAAATGCCATTTGTAGTAGAGACAGACAAGTATATCTTTGTTCATGCTGGTATTGATTTGACTTTGGATGATTGGCATGAAACGACCGATTACAAGAAAGTCTGGCTCAGAAAACCATTCCACGAAGCCGAAAATCATACCGGGAAAACTATTGTCTTTGGTCATACACCAGTCTATGGTCTACTAGATCAGAAACCAGGTACTGCTGACCTTTGGGTGACAGAAGATGGCAAGATTGGGATGGATGGAGGAGCCGTTTATGGAGGTGTCCTTCATGGAATCGTCTTTACAGACCATGGAATGACAGAACACCACTTTATCGAAAATGATGGCTTTATCGCCGAAGATTAGTACTCCTTACAGGGTATGGTCTTGTCAAAATGTTAAAAACAATTTATAATAAATAGATACCCTGAAAGGAAGAGAATCATGAATTTAGAAGAATTAAAAAAACGACAGGAGAAGATCCGGAACTTTTCTATCATCGCCCATATTGACCACGGGAAGTCAACGCTGGCAGACCGCATTTTGGAAAAGACGGAGACGGTTTCTAGTCGTGAAATGCAAGCCCAACTTCTGGATAGCATGGATCTAGAACGGGAACGTGGGATTACCATTAAACTCAATGCTATCGAGCTCAATTACACTGCAAAAGATGGCGAGACCTATATTTTCCACTTGATTGACACGCCAGGGCACGTGGACTTTACCTATGAAGTGTCGCGTTCGCTAGCTGCCTGTGAAGGAGCGATCTTGGTGGTTGATGCGGCCCAAGGGATTGAGGCTCAAACACTTGCCAACGTTTATCTAGCATTGGATAATGATTTGGAAATTCTGCCCGTCATTAACAAGATTGACCTACCAGCAGCTGATCCAGAGCGTGTTCGTACAGAGATTGAGGATGTCATTGGACTGGATGCCAGCGAAGCGGTCTTAGCTTCTGCTAAGGCTGGTATTGGGATCGAAGAAATTCTCGAACAAATCGTAGAAAAAGTACCAGCACCAACGGGTGATGTGACGGCGCCACTTAAGGCCTTGATTTTTGACTCAGTTTATGATGCCTATCGTGGGGTTATCCTCCAAGTTCGTGTCATGGACGGAGTTGTCAAACCTGGCGATAAGATTCAACTCATGAGCAATGGCAAGACCTTTGATGTGACGGAAGTTGGTATTTTCACGCCGAAAGCAGTAGGGCGTGATTTCCTTGCGACAGGTGACGTTGGTTATATTGCGGCTTCTATCAAGACAGTTCAAGACACTCGTGTGGGTGATACAGTTACCTTGGCAACCAATCCTGCGGCAGAGCCATTACATGGCTACAAGCAGATGAATCCTATGGTCTTTGCAGGACTTTACCCAATCGAGTCAAATAAATACAATGACCTTCGTGAAGCCCTAGAAAAATTGCAGCTCAACGATGCCAGCTTGCAGTTTGAACCAGAAACATCTCAGGCGCTTGGATTTGGTTTCCGTTGTGGATTCCTTGGACTTCTCCATATGGATGTTATCCAAGAGCGTTTGGAGCGTGAGTTCAATATTGACCTCATCATGACAGCTCCGTCTGTTATCTATAAGGTTAACCAAACTGACGGTGAGTCTATGGATGTCTCTAACCCATCAGAGTTTCCAGATCCAACCAAGATTGCGACTATTGAAGAACCGCATGTTAAGGCGCAAATCATGGTACCACAGGAGTTTGTTGGGGCAGTAATGGAATTGGCTCAACGCAAACGTGGGGACTTTGTGACCATGGACTATATTGATGACAATCGTGTCAATGTTATCTACCAAATCCCACTTGCTGAAATCGTCTTTGACTTTTTTGATAAGCTTAAGTCTTCGACGCGTGGTTATGCAAGCTTTGACTATGAATTGTCCGAGTACCGCCCATCTAAGCTGGTCAAAATGGACATTCTTCTCAATGGAGACAAAGTTGATGCCCTTAGCTTTATCGTTCACAAGGACTTTTCCTACGAACGTGGGAAACTCATCGTTGATAAGCTCAAGAAAATTATCCCTCGTCAACAATTTGAAGTGCCGATTCAAGCAGCAATTGGGCACAAGATTGTGGCTCGTACGGATATCAAGGCCCTTCGTAAAAACGTACTTGCCAAGTGTTATGGTGGTGACGTTTCTCGTAAGCGTAAACTTCTTGAAAAACAAAAAGCTGGTAAGAAACGCATGAAAGCTATCGGATCAGTAGAAGTCCCACAAGAAGCCTTCCTTAGCGTCTTAAGCATGGATGAAGAATAGAAATAGAAAACAAAACTCTTGAAGATTTTTCAAGAGTTTTTTCTTTAAATGTGAGCTATAAAATCGGAAACTAACAGAATTGATTAGGTTAAAATTTGACAGAAGTCCTTATTTTTCTTATAATGCAGATGGAAAGGTGGTAGGATGAAAAAATTATTAATTTTAGGTACTGTAGTTACTGCTAGTGTTTTTCTAGCTTCATGCTCCAATAAATCACAAACAGCAACCGAAGAAAGTTCGTCTGCAGTTGTTAGTTCTTCTAGCAGTCAGGAAACGAGTGGCTCTAGCTCTGCCGTTTCTGAAGCGAAAAAGGAAGAGACGCAAATCATCGGCTCGAATGAGTATGGTTTTGTCAAGGTACCCAAATCATGGGTTCGATTCCATGAAGTAGAAGGTGGAAATGATATACAGTATAGTGATGGAACAGATATCAACATTGTTACGCTGAATACCTTCAAGGCTGAGCAGTTTAATATCAGCGAAGAAGAATATGCTAAACTGGATGTTGTGGCTGTCTCATCTAGTATTTTAACTTCCAAAGAACAAAGCTCTGATTTCAGTAAGGTTTGGGGCTCCAAATCGACCATTGGAGGTTATGAAGCCTATGTTGTCAATGCAATTGCTAAGTCAGGGAAATACCTCGTTACTTGGGTTTTCCGATCAAATGATGGTAAAATCCGCTATGTTTCACTTGAAGGGGATGGGGAAGCTTTAAAAACAATCTTACCGATGGTTGAAAGTAGCTGGTCAACTACTAAAGCTGAATAAATGAAAAAAAGAAGATTCTTGGTCTTCTTTTTATTTTTTTACGAATAGATAGATGAGTAGAAAAAGAAATGGAGTTGTATATGAAGATCACAAACTATGAGATTTACAAATTGAGAAAAGCTGGGCTGACCAATCAACAAATTTTAACTGTTCTTGAGTACGACGAGACTGTAGATCAGGAGCTCTTGCTAGGTGATATTGCAGAAATTTCAGGTTGTCGTAATCCTGCTGTCTTTATGGAACGCTATTTCCAGATAGATGATGCACAGTTGGAGAAGGAGTTTCAGAAATTTCCATCCTTCTCGATTCTTGATGACTGTTATCCTTGGGATCTGAGTGAGATTTATGATGCTCCAGCGCTCTTGTTTTATAAAGGAAACCTAGACCTGTTGAAATTTCCAAAGGTTGCTGTTGTAGGGAGTCGTTCATGTTCTAGTCAGGGAGCAAAATCGGTTCAGAAAGTCATTCAAGGTTTGGAAAACGAGTTAATCGTGGTCAGTGGTTTGGCCAAAGGGATTGATACGGCTGCCCATATGGCTGCACTCCAGAATGGAGGAAGAACAATTGCTGTCATTGGAACAGGATTGGATGTTTTCTATCCCCGCGCCAATAAACGTTTGCAGGAACACATTGGCAATCACCATTTGGTACTTAGCGAGTATGGACCTGGTGAAGAACCCTTGAAATTTCACTTTCCAGCTCGTAATCGCATCATTGCTGGCCTTTGCCGTGGTGTGATCGTTGCAGAGGCAAGGATGCGTTCAGGGAGTCTTATTACCTGTGAACGAGCTATGGAGGAAGGTCGCGATGTTTTTGCTATTCCAGGAAACATTTTAGATGGCCATTCAGATGGCTGTCACCACCTGATTCAAGAGGGAGCAAAGCTGATTAGTAGCGGTCAAGATGTGTTAGCTGAGTTTGAATTTTAAGGAGAAATTTGTTCACTTAGATAAACTTTTCTTCTATATATAGGACTTAGGTCTTGACAGCTATAGAAAAATGGTTTACACTTTATAAAGTTTATTACTTTGAAAAGGTGTGATAGTGTGGCTACGGCAACAAAGAAGAAAAAATCAACAGTTAAAAAAAATCTAGTCATCGTGGAGTCGCCTGCCAAGGCAAAAACGATTGAGAAATATCTAGGCAGAAATTACAAGGTTTTAGCCAGTGTCGGGCATATCCGTGATTTGAAAAAATCCAGTATGTCAGTCGACATTGAAAATAACTATGAACCGCAGTATATCAATATCCGAGGCAAAGGCCCTCTCATCAATGATCTGAAAAAAGAAGCCAAAAAGGCCAATAAAGTCTTTCTGGCGAGTGACCCGGACCGTGAAGGAGAAGCAATTTCCTGGCATTTGGCTCACATTCTCAACTTGGATGAGAATGATGCCAACCGTGTAGTCTTTAATGAAATCACCAAGGACGCAGTAAAAAATGCCTTTAAAGAACCTCGCAAGATTGACATGGACTTGGTCGATGCCCAACAAGCTCGTCGTGTCCTAGACCGCTTGGTCGGGTATTCAATTTCGCCAATTTTGTGGAAAAAGGTCAAGAAGGGCTTATCAGCAGGACGCGTGCAGTCAGTTGCCCTTAAGCTCATCATTGACCGTGAAAATGAAATCAATGCCTTCCAACCGGAAGAATACTGGACAATTGATGGTGTCTTTAAGAAGGGAACCAAGCAATTTCAGGCTTCTTTCTATGGTATGAATGGCAAAAAGATGAAATTGACCACCAATGAAGAGGTCAAAGAAGTCTTGTCCCATTTGACTAGTAAAGATTTCGCAGTAGACCAGGTAGATAAGAAAGAACGCAAACGCAATGCGCCCCTACCGTATACAACTTCAACCATGCAGATGGATGCTGCTAACAAAATCAATTTCCGTACTCGAAAGACTATGATGGTAGCCCAACAGCTCTATGAAGGGATCAATATTGGATCGGGCGTGCAAGGTTTGATTACCTATATGCGTACAGACTCGACTCGTATCAGTCCTGTGGCTCAGAACGAAGCAGCAAGCTATATTAACGACCGCTTTGGTAGCAAGTATTCCAAGCATGGTAGCAAGGTCAAGAATGCCTCAGGTGCTCAAGATGCCCACGAAGCCATTCGTCCATCTAGTGTCTTTAACACACCTGAAAGCATCGCTAAGTACTTGGACAAAGACCAGCTTAAGCTCTATACCCTTATCTGGAACCGTTTTGTGGCTAGCCAGATGACAGCTGCTATCTTTGATACCATGGCTGTCAAACTCTCTCAAAATGGAGTCCAATTCGCGGCAAATGGTAGTCAAGTTAAGTTTGATGGGTATCTTGCTATCTACAATGACTCTGACAAGAACAAGATGTTGCCAGATATGGCTGTTGGAGATGTGGTCAAGCAGGTCAATAGCAAGCCAGAACAACATTTCACTCAACCGCCAGCTCGCTATTCGGAAGCGACTCTTATCAAGACCTTGGAAGAAAATGGAGTTGGACGTCCGTCAACCTACGCTCCGACCATTGAAACTATCCAAAAACGCTACTACGTTCGTCTGGCAGCTAAACGCTTTGAACCGACAGAACTGGGAGAAATTGTTAACAAACTCATCGTTGAATACTTCCCAGACATCGTCAATGTGACCTTCACAGCTGAGATGGAAGGAAAACTGGATGATGTCGAAGTTGGTAAAGAGCAGTGGCAACGTGTCATTGATGAATTTTATAAACCATTCTCTAAAGAAGTGGCCAAGGCTGAATCCGAAATGGAAAAAATCCAGATCAAGGATGAGCCAGCTGGATTTGACTGTGAAGTTTGTGGCAGTCCAATGGTGATTAAGCTCGGTCGTTTTGGTAAATTCTATGCTTGTAGCAATTTTCCAGATTGCCGTCATACACAAGCGATTGTCAAAGAGATTGGAGTCGAGTGTCCAAGCTGTCATCAAGGACAAATCATCGAACGCAAAACCAAGCGCAATCGTATCTTCTATGGTTGCAATCGTTACCCAGAATGTGAGTTTACTTCCTGGGACAAACCAATTGGCCGTGACTGTCCAAAATGCGGACACTTCCTTGTGGAGAAAAAAGTCCGTGGTGGAGGCAAGCAGGTTGTATGTAGCAATGGCGACTACGAAGAGGAGAAAATTAAATAAAATGCAGAGTCCTGAAAATAAATTTCAGGCTCTTTTTACTTGAAGCTTGACAAATTTCCTCACTTTGTGGGAAACTAGTAGAAGATTATTTCAAATAGGAGAAGACATGCGTATTATTTACCTAAGTATTGGTTTTATTTCTTTAGCCTTGGCTCTTGTTGGGGTTGTCTTGCCCCTCTTGCCAACAACGCCCTTCCTTTTGCTATCAATTGCTTGCTTTTCCAAGTCTTCAAAGAGATTTGAAGACTGGCTTTATCATACAAAGCTTTATCAGACTTATGTAGCGGACTTTCGGGAAACCAAGTCAATCGCGCGTGAACGAAAGAAAAAAATTATCGTATCTATCTATATCTTGATGGGGATTTCTATTTATTTTGCCCCTCTTTTACCAGTCAAAATCGGTCTGGGAGCCCTGACTATCTTTATTACCTACTATCTCTTTAAAGTCATTCCTGACAAAGAATAGATAAAAATAGTAGTTATTTGCCTTGATAAAAATGAAAGCATATTTAAAATAATATGATATAATAAATTTAAAGAAAACATCAAGGAGAATCAAATGATTTACGAATTTTGTGCTGAAAATGTGACCTTGCTTGAAAAAGCGATGCAGGCTGTAGCTCGTCGAATCGAACTTTGTGACAATCTAGCAGTGGGTGGAACAACACCTAGCTATGGAGTGACCAAGGCGGCGGTTGAACTGGCAGCTAACTACGACACCACCATCATGACCATGATTCGTCCCCGTGGTGGCGATTTTGTCTATACTGATCTTGAAATAGCGATCATGCTGGAAGACATTCGTTTGACTGCTCAGGCTGGAAGTCAAGGGGTGGTATTTGGGACATTAACTGCTGATAAGAAGTTGGATAAGACTAATCTTGAGAAGCTGATTGCCGCATCTAAAGGAATGGAAATTGTCTTTCACATGGCCTTTGATGAATTGAGTGATGAAGACCAGTTGGAAGCCATTGACTGGCTAAGCCAAGCTGGTGTCACCCGTATCCTAACTCGTGCTGGTGTGTCTGGAGACTCGCTAGAGAAACGTTTCGCTCATTATCACAGAATTTTGGAACATGCTAAAGGTAAAATTGAAATTCTACCAGGTGGGGGGATTGACTTGGACAACCGTCAAACCTTTATTGACCAGTTGGGCGTGACACAATTGCATGGAACTAAGGTTGTCTTTTAAAAAATAGAAAGGAACTGCTAGCTTTTGGTAGCAGTTTTCACTTATGTTTGAAATTTTTAAATCCTACCAGTTTAATAAAGAAAAAGCTCATGCCTATGGTTTTGTAGAAATGGGGGAAGTTTGGACCTATAGTTGCCAGATTTTGCAAGGTGACTTTTCCATGACAGTCTCTATCACTCCTGATAATGTGAGTTTTCAGGTTTTTGATCAGGAAACGGGTGACCTCTATCCTCAAGTACATATGGAAAGTATGACAGGAAGCTTTGTTGCAAGTGTCCGTGAGGCTTGTTTGGAGATTCTCTACCAGATTCGGAAGGCTTGCTTTGATGTGCAGGATTTTATCTGTCCTCAGACTAAGCGTATCATGGCTCAAGTTCAGGAGAAATATGGTAATCAGTTGGAGTATCTGTGGGAAAAGTCTCCTGATACAGCTGTATTGCGCCATGAAGACAATCAAAAGTGGTATGCTGTTGTGATGAGAATCCCATGGGATAAGCTGGAAAAGGGCAGAGAAGGACTAGTCGAAGCAGTTAACCTCAAACACGACCAAGTAGTTGACTTGCTTTCAAAAAAAGGCATTTATCCAGCCTTCCATATGAACAAACGTTACTGGCTTAGTCTGGCGCTTGATGATAGTTTGCAAGATGAAGAAGTGTTAGAATTTATCGAAAGAAGTTGGAACTTGACCGTGAAAAAATAAAGAAATTCGCTTGAGTTTTCAAACACTTTCAATTAGCAAAATATTCTTTACTGAAGAAATTTTCAGAAAATAATGGATTTTTTCTTGACAAGTGTTTTTAGCTATGCTAAAATACTAAACAAGATATCAAACGAAGGAGAAAGTCAAACATGAAAACAGCTAAGTTTAATCAATTTGCTTTGTTGTTGAGGTACTCGGGCTAGTGCAAAAGCATTAGTCCTGTTTGGCTTACCAAGCGGGAGTAAATCAACATCTCGCTTGGGCTTCTAAGCGAGATGTTTTTTTAAAACCACATTTGGAAAAGGGGAAATCTTATGCGTAAAGTTGAATTTTTTGATACAAGCCTTCGTGATGGGGAACAAACACCTGGTGTTAACTTCTCAATAAAGGAAAAAGTTTCCATTGCAAGACAGCTGGAGAAATGGGGAATTTCTGTAATTGAAGCTGGTTTTCCGGCTGCTAGTCCAGATTCATTTATAGCTGTTCAAGAAATTGCTAAAGCCATGAAAAAAACAGCAGTGACAGGATTAGCTCGTTCTGTAAAATCTGATATTGATGCTTGTTATGAGGCGCTTAAGGATGCCAAGTATCCTCAAATTCATGTCTTTATCGCTACCAGTCCGATTCACCGCAAGTATAAGCTCAATAAGAGCAAGGAAGAGATTTTAGAAGCTATCAAGGAACATGTTTCTTATGCACGTTCTAAGTTTGAAATCGTCGAATTCTCTCCTGAAGATGCGACTAGAACAGAGTTGGATTTCCTCTTACAAGTCGTTCAAACAGCGGTCGATGCAGGTGCATCTTATATCAATATCCCTGACACAGTTGGCTTTACGACTCCAGAAGAGTTTGCACGCATCTTTGATCACTTGACTGAAAATATTAAATCAGATCATAAAGTTGTCTTTGGTGTCCACTGTCACGATGATCTCGGTATGGCAACTGCAAATACTTTGACAGCAATTAAACACGGTGCTGGACGTGTCCAGGGAACTATTAATGGTATCGGTGAACGCGCAGGTAATGTTGCTCTTGAAGAAGTAGCTGTTGCTTTGAAGATTCGTGAGGATTTCTTCCAAGCAACTAGCGATATTGTTTTGGATGAAACAATGAATACGTCAGAAATGGTTTCTCGCTTCTCTGGTATTCCAGTTCCTAAAAACAAGGCTGTCGTTGGTGGTAATGCCTTTTCTCATGAATCTGGTATTCACCAAGATGGAGTTCTTAAAAATCCTCTCACTTATGAGATCATCACACCTGAATTGGTCGGTGTTAAGAGCAATAGCCTTCCGCTTGGAAAATTGTCTGGTCGCCATGCCTTTGTTGAAAAACTAAGAGAATTGGCACTAGATTTTACAGAAGAGGATATCAAACCACTCTTCGCTAGGTTCAAGGCACTGGCGGACAAGAAACAAGAAATCACAGATGCAGATATTCGAGCTCTGGTAGCTGGAACCATGGTTGAAAATCCAGAAGGTTTCCACTTTGATGATTTGCAACTTCAAACCCATGCGGACAATGACATCGAAGCGCTCGTTAGTCTTGCCAACATGGATGGTGAAAAAGTCGAATTTAATGCAACAGGGCAAGGCTCTGTTGAAGCAATCTTTAACGCTATCGATAAGTTCTTTAACCAATCTGTCCGCTTGGTGTCCTATACTATTGACGCGGTAACAGATGGTATCGATGCCCAGGCTCGTGTCTTGGTTACTGTTGAAAACAGAGATACAGAAACCATCTTTAACGCAGCAGGTCTTGACTTCGATGTATTGAAGGCTTCGGCTATTGCTTATATCAATGCCAATACTTTTGTTCAAAAAGAGAATGCAGGTGAGATGAGGCATAGCGTTTCCTACCGAGACATGCCTAGTGTGTAAAGGAGAAGGCTATGACAAAGAAAATAGTAGCTCTAGCAGGGGATGGAATCGGTCCAGAAATCATGGAAGCTGGTTTAGCAGTTCTGGAAGCTCTAACTTTAAAAACAGGTTTTGACTATGAGATAGATAGACGCCCCTTTGGAGGTGCAGGTATTGATGCTACGGGGCATCCCTTACCTGATGAAACCCTCAAGTCATGTAGAGAAGCAGATGCGATTCTCCTAGCGGCTATCGGTAGTCCTCAGTATGATGGTGCAGCGGTTCGGCCTGAACAAGGCTTGCTGGCTCTTCGGAAGAAACTCAATCTCTATGTCAATATTCGGCCTGTAAAAATCTTTGATAGTCTCAAGCATTTGTCACCTCTCAAACCGGAACGAATTGCTGGTGTAGACTTTGTCGTGGTGCGTGAGTTGACAGGAGGTATTTACTTTGGGGATCATATTCTTGAAGATCGAAAAGCGCGTGATATCAACGACTACAGTTATGAGGAAGTGGAGCGGATCCTTCGCAAGGCATTTGAAATTGCAAGAAGTCGCAGAAAAATCGTTACTAGTATCGATAAGCAAAATGTTCTAGCGACATCAAAACTCTGGCGGATAGTGGCTGAGGAAGTCGCGCAGGATTTCCCAGATGTTACCTTGGAACACCAGTTGGTGGACTCAGCTGCTATGATTATGATTACCAATCCTGCCAAGTTTGATGTCATTGTGACAGAGAATCTTTTCGGAGATATTCTATCAGATGAATCAAGCGTTCTATCTGGCACACTTGGTGTTATGCCATCTGCTAGTCATTCTGAAAAAGGTCCAAGCCTCTACGAACCCATTCATGGTTCAGCACCAGATATTGCAGGTCAAGGAATTGCCAATCCTATCTCTATGATTTTGTCAGTTGCCATGATGCTGAGAGACAGCTTTGGACGTTATGAGGATGCGGAGCGTATCGAGCGTGCTGTTGAAGCTAGTTTAGCGGCTGGTATTTTAACAAGAGATATAGGAGGACAGGCTTCGACCAGGGAAATGACAGAAGCCATCATTGAAAGATTATGAAGATAAATGAAGGAATCACGCTTGCCCTCTTGATTTGGAATTTGCTGGTTTTCTTGATTTATGGCATTGACAAATCCAAGGCAAGAAGAGGTGCTTGGCGCGTCCCAGAGAAAATCTTACTCATTTTAGCCCTTACTTGTGGTGGTTTTGGTGCCTGGTTGGCAGGAATCACCTTTCACCACAAGACTAGAAAATGGTATTTTAAAACAGTTTGGTTTCTCGGGATGGTGACCACACTAGTAGCCTTATATTTTATTTGGAGGTAATGGATGGCAGGAAAATCAATTTTTGATAAATTATGGGACCGTCATGTCATCACAGGAGAAGAAGGGCAGCCCCAACTCATGTATGTGGACCAGCACTATATTCATGAAGTGACTAGTCCCCAAGCTTTTCAAGGATTACGAGATGCGGGGCGCAGATTGAGACGGCCCGACTTGACATTTGGAACCTTTGACCATAATGTTCCGACCGTCAATATTTACGATATTCGAGATGTGATTTCTAAGGCTCAAATTGATAAGCTTGCTGAAAATGTTGAGGAGTTTGGGATTGAACATGCGGCCCATGGTTCTGAAAAGCAGGGAATCGTTCACATGGTAGGTCCAGAAACAGGACGGACGCAACCAGGAAAATTCATCGTCTGTGGAGATAGCCACACAGCTACTCACGGAGCTTTCGGAGCTATCGCTTTTGGGATTGGGACCAGTGAGGTTGAGCATGTCTTTGCTACCCAGACACTCTGGCAAGTTAAACCTAAGAAAATGCTGGTAGAATTCACTGGTGTTCCTCAAAAAGGAGTTTACTCTAAGGATTACATTCTCGCTTTAATTGCCAAGTATGGCGTTGCTTGTGGTGTAGGATATGTGGTGGAATATCGTGGGCAAGCGATTGATGCACTGACCATGGAAGAGAGGATGACCATCTGCAATATGTCCATCGAGTTTGGTTCGAAGATGGGAATTATGAATCCAGACCAGACTACCTATGACTATCTCAAGGGACGGGAATGCGTTCCCGAAGCTTTCGAGGAGGCGGTTGCTGACTGGAAGACGCTTGTCAGCGATGATGATGCCGTATACGATAAGGTTATCCGGATGGATGTCTCAGACTTGGCTCCCATGGTGACTTGGGGAACCAATCCTGCTATGGGGGTTGATTTTGACAGTAGATTCCCAGAAATTAAGGATATGAATGATGTGCGAGCCTACAATTACATGGACTTGGAGCCTGGTCAAAAGCCAGCGGATATTGAACTAGGCTATATCTTTATCGGCTCTTGTACCAATGCTCGGCTCAGTGACTTGCAACTGGCTGCTCGATTTGTCAAAGGGAAGAAAATAGCTCCCAACTTAACGGCTATCGTAGTTCCAGGCTCTCGTCCTGTCAAACGAGCTGCTGAGAAGTTGGGCTTGGATAAGGTCTTCTTAGACGCTGGCTTTGAGTGGCGAGACCCAGGTTGCTCTATGTGCCTAGGGATGAATCCTGACAAGGTCCCTGATGGGGTCCACTGTGCCTCAACCAGTAACCGCAACTTTGAAGACAGACAGGGATTTGGTGCTAAGACTCATCTCTGCAGTCCAGCCATGGCAGCGGCAGCAGCTATTGCAGGGCGTTTCGTAGATGTTCGGCAAATGCCAGAGGCCCAGTAAGGAGAGGATATGGAGAAATTTACAGTTTATACGGGAACGACTGTTCCTCTCATGAACGATAACATCGACACCGACCAAATACTCCCCAAGCAGTTTCTCAAGTTAATTGATAAAAAAGGCTTTGGTAAGTACCTAATGTATGCTTGGCGTTATCTGGACGATAACTATACTGAGGATCCAGACTTTGTCTTTAACCGACCTGAATATCGTAAAGCCAGTATTCTCATCTCAGGGGATAACTTTGGCGCAGGTTCTTCCAGAGAACACGCAGCTTGGGCTCTAGCCGACTATGGTTTTAAGGTCGTGATTGCAGGCTCTTTCGGGGACATTCATTACAATAATGAACTCAATAATGGCATGTTGCCCATTGTTCAGCCTAGAGAGGTTAGAGAAAAGCTAGCCCAACTTAAACCGACCGATCAGGTAACTGTGGACTTGGAACAACAAAAAATCATCTCACCAGTTGGAGAATTCACTTTCGAAATCGATAGTGAATGGAAACACAAGCTCTTAAACGGTTTAGATGATATCGGTATTACTTTGCAGTATGAAGACTTGATTGCTGCTTATGAAAAACAACGACCAGCCTATTGGCAGGATTAGAATAAATATAGAAAAGGAACTATAGAACTATGACAAATCACATTCAATGGAACGGAACACTTTCACAAGAAGGATATGACATTTTAAAAGGTGAGGGCGGTTGTATCGTTTGCCCCACAAAAGTTGGTTACATTATCATGACGAGCGATAAGGCAGGACTTGAACGCAAATTTGAAGCCAAAGAGCGTAACCGTAACAAACCAGGTGTTGTACTTTGTGGTAGCATGGACGAGCTACGCGCTTTAGCACAACTCAACCCAGAAATTGAAGCCTTCTACCAAAAACATTGGGATGAAGATATTCTCCTTGGTTGTATCCTTCCTTGGAAACCAGAAGCTTTTGAAAAACTCAAAGCATACGGTGATGGCCGTGAAGAACTCATGACTGACGTTCGTGGTACTAGCTGTTTTGTCATCAAGTTTGGTAAAGCTGGTGAACAATTGGCTGCCAAACTTTGGGAAGAAGGCAAGATGGTCTATGCTTCATCAGCTAACCCATCTGGAAAAGGAAACCGTGGTAAGGTGGAAGGTATCGGAGAACGTATCGAAGGAGCAGTGGACCTTGTCATCGAAGCAGATGACTATGTGGCATCCATCCAACCGGACAAAACAATCGAAACTCGCTACGAGCAAGGTGTGATGGTCTCTATGGTCGATAAAGATGGAAAACTCATCCCAGAACAAGGAGGAGACCGTTCAATCTCACCAGCTCCAGTTGTTATCCGCAAAGGGCTTGATATTGATAAAATCATGATGCATTTGTCAGATACCTTTAACTCATGGGACTACCGTCAAGGTGAGTATTATTAGGATAAAAAAGAGTCCAGTGTTATGAGATATTTAATCTCCTGACACTGGGCTTTTTCTTTAGAAATTCTTTTCTTTTTCTATAGGATATGATATTCTATATATGAAATATATAGTTTTTATTCGAACACTATTATAAAAGGAGTAAGATTGATGGATAAAAGAAAGGTTAGCTTGGAAGATTTTTATGCTTGGTACCAAGAAAATAAAATAAGATTAAGAGAAGATGCATTTAAATATAGTGTTCACAATGAAAAATTACGTGAAGAATTTCTTAAAGAATGGCCACTTGATAGAATTTTAACCATGTCTATCGATGAATACGTCATTGGGAAAGGTGCTAAAAGTAATTCTTTTTGCTATACTCTTGAGATAGGAAAGTACCAATCATTATTTATGGGGATTGGTGGAGGAGGTTCTTCAAAATTTGGTATTTATTGGAATGAGGATACCAAAAGCTATAAGAATCAAGCAAATAAAATCATTCCAGAATCGGAACTAGAAGGCCGATTTAACAAATTAAAATCGGATTTGTATGAGATCATCCAAGCTGGTAGAATGTTGGATTTCAATAATCCTATCTTTGACATGAAACAGTCAAAGAATGAATTTATTAGGCGTTCTGCAGTGGTAACAAAACTACTTTGTATTTATTCTGAGAATCCTTCTTTTTTAGGAGTAAATATGAATAGTCAAAATGAATTTTGGAATAGGTTGATTCCCCAAAGCAATCAAGGAGGACCCTATCGTCAGAATCATGAGATTTTTAAACTGTTTTCTAAAACATATCCTGAACTAGAATCTTCAATGTTGGGTAGTATTTTATTTGAGTATTCAAAAGATATTATAGACAGTAATGATAAGCAAGGAGAGAAAGAAATGTCTGAACAAAATAATTTTCATCATACCTTGAGTAATATCTTATTACAATCCAAAAACCTCATTCTCCGTGGTGCACCTGGTACAGGAAAAACTTATCTTGCTAAAGAAATAGCTAAAGAATTAACGGATGGCAACGAAGACCAAATCGGCTTTGTACAGTTTCACCCTTCCTATGATTATACGGATTTTGTAGAGGGGTTGAGACCAGTATCAAATGGGGATGGAGCTATTGAGTTTAAGCTACAGGATGGTATTTTTAAAGATTTTTGTCAGAAAGCAAAAGAAGCCCAATTGATTGGAGGACAAGATAATTTTGAGGAGGCTTGGGATTCTTACTTAGAATATATAAATGTTGCTGAAGAAAAAGAATATATAACAAAAACATCTTACTTATCTGTTAATAGTAGACAAAATTTGTCAGTAAATTATGATAGTGGTGTTCCAGGATGGTCACTACCTCGCAAATATGTTTACGAGTTGTATAAAGATAAAAATTATAATAAGCAAGAATACTACAAAAGTGGTGGAAAAACTGTCCTAGAAACATTGAGAAAGAGATTTGGTTTGAAAGACTATGTTTCCCCAACAGAAATTGATACTGATAAGAAATTCGTCTTCATCATCGATGAAATCAATCGTGGAGAGATTTCAAAGATTTTTGGTGAACTCTTTTTCTCTATTGACCCTGGTTATCGTGGTGAAAAGGGAAGTGTTTCTACCCAATATGCTAATTTACATGAGACTGATGAGAAATTTTATATCCCTGAAAATGTCTATATCATCGGAACTATGAATGATATTGACCGATCAGTGGATACCTTTGATTTTGCTATGCGTCGTCGTTTCCGTTTTGTTGAAGTTACTGCCGAGAGTCAAGTTGGTATGCTTGATGAGGTGCTTGGTGATAAAGCCGAAGAAGCAAAACTTCGTCTAAGAAATTTGAATGTTGCTATCGAAAACGTTCAGGAATTAAACAGCCATTATCATATTGGACCAAGTTATTTCCTTAAGTTGCAGGATGTAGATTTTGACTATGAGTTACTCTGGTCTGATTACCTCAAACCTCTATTGGAAGATTACTTACGTGGTTCTTATGAGGAGGCCGAAACTCTGGATACATTGAAAAAAGCATTTGATCTGACAAATAACGAGCGAACAGAACCCCAAGATACTGGTGATGACAATGCGGATCACTGATAATCAGTATAGAATCGCTAAAGAGGACTTTGTCGCAGAATATCCCAAACTTAGTCAAGCACTACTTGATAAAACACTAGATAACCTATCTCGAGAGGACAATATTTTTATTTTCCCAAATGATTTGATGAATTCTCCTGATCTAGACAGGGACCAAAAGATTTTGGAAACAGTTAATCAGGAAATCAAGACAGGAAATGTAATTGGTTTTCTTGGATATGGTCAGGAAAGATTAACGATTTCCTCTCGTTTTTCTGATGAAAGTAACGACCATTTTTTGCATTATCTTTTACAAAAGGTTCTCAATATAAATCTGACTAGTTTGGATGTTGGTCTATCTTCAGAGGATAAACTCTATCAGCTTTTGATTTACCTCTTTCCCAAATATCTGCAAGCTACTCTCCGAAAAGGTCTTTATAAGGAATACCAGCGATTTTTCCATAACGATAGTCATGTAAAGGGTGTACTAGATGTTGGAAATCATCTGAAAAAAAATCTCCCTTTTACGGGAAATATTGCCTATACTACTAGGGAATTTACCTATGATAATCCACTCATGCAGTTGATTCGACATACGATTGAGTACATAAAGAATCAGAAAAGTTTCGGAGCTCTGCTCGATAGTAATCGTGAAAATATGACAGAAATTACTCGTGCAACCCCAGCTTATAAACTCGCTGATCGTGCTAAGATTATCAGAATGAATAAAACGAAACCCATCCGACACGCCTATTTCAGAGAGTATAGAAAGTTACAGGAGCTTTGCCTGATGATCCTAAATAGAGAGAAGCATGGGTTAGGATATCAAGAGCAAAAAATTCATGGTATTCTCTTTGATGTTTCCTGGCTCTGGGAAGAGTATATTTACACCTTGTTGCCAAAAGGTTTTGTACATCCCAGAAATAAGGATAAGACGGATGGAATTTCAGTATTTTCTGTTGGGAAACGAAAAGTATATCCAGATTTTTATCATAAAGAGTTAAAAATAGTTTTAGATGCTAAATATAAAAAACTTGAAGATACTGAAAAAGGAATCAACCGTGAGGACTTATTCCAGCTGATTTCCTATTCTTATATTTTAAAAGCTGAGAAAGCTGGTCTTGTTTTTCCGAGCAAGGACAAGGTTGTTGATAATGAGATAGGAAAGCTAGCAGGTTATGGAGCTTTGTTGAAGAAATTGTCTATCCAAATTCCTCAGAATGCTTCATCTTATAATGAGTTTTGTGAAATGATGGAAAGCTCCGAAGCAATTTTTAAAAGAAATATTGATAAGGAAGTGGGGAGAAACTAATCTCCTCACTTTTTATATTTAAATTATAAAAACCGAACATTATTGTTTCATAATTGAAATTATTTGACAAAAGCTGTACTTTGGTTTATAATAAGTCAAGGAAACGTCGGAAAAGACGTAGGGATGCGTAAGCATAGGTAGGTCATTACAAAAGAAACGAGACATCGATATGTTAAATGAATTTCCAATTTTTGATTACGAAGATATTCAGTTGATCCCAAACAAATGTGTCATTAAAAGCCGTGCAGAAGCAGATACCACTGTCACACTTGGAAATCACACTTTCAAACTACCTGTTGTACCAGCAAATATGCAGACGATTTTGGATGAGAATGTTGCAGAGAAACTGGCTAAAGGCGGATACTTCTACATTATGCACCGTTTTGATGAAGCGGGGCGCATTCCTTTTATCAAGCGCATGCACGATCAAGGGCTCATTGCTTCCATTTCGGTCGGTGTCAAGGACTACGAGTATGACTTTGTTAGCCAACTCAAGGCTGATGCTCCTGAGTATATTACTATTGACATTGCTCATGGTCATGCAGATAGCGTGATTTCTATGATTCAACACATCAAGAAAGAATTGCCAGATACTTTTGTCATTGCTGGGAATGTTGGAACACCAGAGGCTGTACGTGAATTGGAAAATGCTGGTGCGGATGCTACCAAGGTTGGAATTGGTCCTGGTAAGGTTTGTATCACCAAGGTCAAGACTGGTTTTGGTACAGGTGGTTGGCAGTTGGCAGCACTTCGCTGGTGTGCTAAGGCGGCTCGCAAACCGATTATTGCTGATGGTGGGATTCGTACTCATGGTGATATTGCTAAGTCTATCCGTTTCGGTGCTAGCATGGTCATGATTGGTTCCCTATTTGCAGGTCATATTGAAAGCCCAGGAAAGACGATTGAAGTCGACGGCGAACAGTTCAAAGAATACTATGGTTCAGCTTCTCAATACCAAAAAGGAGCTTATAAAAACGTGGAAGGAAAGCGCATCTTACTGCCTGCTAAAGGGCATTTGCAAGACACCCTTACTGAGATGGAACAGGACTTGCAAAGTGCTATTTCCTATGCAGGTGGACGCAAGGTTGCTGACCTCAAACACGTTGATTATGTTATCGTGAAAAATTCTATCTGGAACGGGGATGCTTCCCACTAATGGACGCTTAGTCTAGCCATAAAAAACTTGTTATTAGAGCAAATTTCTGTTATAATAAGACAAGTTTCCACCCTTAGTGTAATGGATATCACGTAAGATTCCGGTTCTTGAGATGGGGGTTCGATTCCCTCAGGGTGGATGTAAAAAGCCTATGAAAGCCTTAAATAAGGCTTTTTTCTTTATCTCGCCCCAAGTTTGCCCCTAAAAATGAAAAGTTTGTTCTAAAAAATGCTCAAATCCCCTCTAGTCCCGTTTTAAAGTGACTCAGGGGGCTTTTTTTGATATAATAAAAGAGACTGTTATCAGTTAGAAAGAGGTTGGTATGAAAGAATTACAAACTGTACTAAAGAAGCGTTTTGCAATCGAATTTGCAGACAAAAACTTACTGGAAACGGCCTTTACTCATACGAGTTATGCCAATGAGCACCGCCTCTTAAAAATTTCACACAATGAGCGCTTGGAATTTTTAGGAGACGCTGTTCTGCAATTATTGATTTCAGAATATCTGTATAAAAAATATCCTAAGAAACCAGAGGGAGATTTGTCTAAACTCCGTGCTATGATTGTCCGTGAGGAGAGTTTGGCTGGTTTTGCGCGTGATTGCCAGTTTGATCAGTTTATCAAGCTAGGAAAAGGAGAAGAAAAGTCTGGTGGGCGCAATCGTGACACCATTCTTGGCGATGCCTTTGAAGCCTTTCTGGGAGCATTGCTTTTAGACAAGGATGTTGCTAGAGTAAAAGAGTTTATCTATCAGGTCATGATCCCCAAGGTTGAAGCAGGTGACTTTGAAATGATTAAGGATTACAAGACACACCTGCAAGAGTTGCTCCAAGTCAATGGAGATGTAGATATTCGTTACCAGGTGACCTCTGAGACGGGGCCTGCCCATGACAAGGTTTTTGATGTAGAAGTTCTGGTTGAGGGCAAGAGTATCGGAAAAGGTCAAGGCCGTTCTAAAAAATTGGCAGAACAAGAGGCCGCCAAAAATGCAGTTGAGAAAGGGCTGGATTCATGTATTTAAAGGAGATTGAGATTCAGGGATTCAAGTCCTTTGCTGACAAGACCAAGGTCGTCTTTGACCAAGGTGTGACAGCTGTCGTTGGGCCCAATGGTTCTGGGAAGTCAAATATCACAGAAAGTTTGCGATGGGCCTTGGGAGAGTCTAGTGTCAAGAGTCTTCGTGGAGGCAAGATGCCCGACGTTATCTTTGCTGGAACTGAAAGCCGCAAACCACTCAATTATGCCTCTGTTGTCGTGACCTTGGACAATGAAGATGGTTTTATTAAGGATGCAGGGCAAGTCATTAAGGTAGAACGCCATATCTACCGTAGTGGAGATAGCGAGTATCGAATTGACGGCAAGAAAGTCCGCTTGCGTGATGTACATGACCTCTTCTTGGATACAGGATTGGGACGAGATTCCTTCTCCATTATCTCTCAAGGGAAGGTTGAGGAAATTTTTAACTCCAAGCCCGAAGAACGCCGAGCTATTTTTGAAGAAGCTGCTGGAGTTTTAAAATACAAGACTCGTCGAAAAGAAACAGAAAGTAAACTGCAACAAACTCAGGATAATTTAGACCGCCTTGAAGACATTATCTACGAGTTGGACAATCAAATCAAGCCCCTTGCAAAGCAAGCTGAAAATGCGCGCAAGTTTCTCGACTTGGATGGTCAACGTAAGGCAATTTACTTGGATGTACTGGTTGCCCAAATCAAGGAAAATAAGGCCGAACTAGAGCTGACAGAAGAAGAGCTAACGCAAGTTCAGGAACTCTTGACCAGTTATTACCAAAAACGTGAAGAGTTAGAATGGGAAAATCAAACTCTTAAAAAGAAACGCCAGGATCTCCAAGCTGAAATGGCCAAGGATCAAGGAAGTTTGATGGATTTGACCAGTCTAATCAGTGACTTAGAGCGAAAACTAGCCCTATCAAAACTGGAATCCGAGCAAGTTGCCCTTAATCAACAAGAAGCACAAGCCCGTTTGACGACTTTGGAAGATAAGAGACAGGCTCTAAGTAAGGAAAAGGCTGAAAAAGAAGGGAATTTGGAACAGTTAGAAGAAAGTCTAGCTGAAAACAACAAGGAACTCAATCGTTTAGAAGCGGAGTTGTTGGCATTTTCAGATGATCCTGACCAGATGATCGAGCTTTTGCGTGAACGTTTTGTGGCACTTTTACAAGAAGAAGCGGATGTCTCAAACCAGTTGACCCGCATCGAGAATGAACTAGAGAACAGCCGTCAGTTATCTCAAAAACAAGCAGATCAACTTGAGAAACTGAAAGAACAACTGGCTACAGCTAAAGAGAAGGCCAGTCAACAACAGGCTGAGCTTGAAACTGCCAAGGAGAAAGTTCAGAAATTATTGGCAGACTACCAAGCTAGTGCCAAGGAACAAGAGGAGCAGAAAGTTTCTTACCAAGCCCAGCAGAGCCAACTCTTTGATCGTCTAGACAGTCTCAAAAACAAGCAGGCTAGAGCTCAGAGTTTGGAAAACATCCTAAGAAATCATAGTAATTTTTATGCGGGTGTTAAGAGTGTTCTTAAAGAAAAAGACCGTCTTGGTGGGATCATTGGTGCAGTCAGTGAACATTTGACCTTTGATGTGCATTATCAAACTGCTTTGGAGATTGCACTTGGAGCTAGCAGTCAGCATATCATCGTAGAAGATGAAAACGCGGCAACAAAGGCGATTGATTTCCTCAAACGTAATAGAGCTGGTCGTGCAACCTTTCTTCCATTGACGACGATCAAGGCTCGTACGATTTCTAGTCAGAATCAAGATGCTATCGCAGCAAGTCCAGGATTTCTGGGTATGGCAGATGAGTTGGTGTCGTTTGATAAGAGACTAGAAGCCATTTTTAAGAACTTGCTAGCAACGACAGCAATTTTTGACACTGTAGAACATGCGCGTACGGCAGCTCGCCAAGTTCGTTATCAGGTTCGTATGGTGACACTAGATGGGACAGAGTTGCGCACAGGTGGTTCCTACGCGGGTGGTGCCAATCGCCAGAATAACAGTATCTTCATCAAGCCAGAGCTGGAGCAATTACAAAAAGAAATTACTAAAGAAGAAGCTGACTTGCGGTCAGAAGAAGCGAGTTTGAAGACCTTGCAAGATGAGATGGCGGTATTGGCAGAAAGATTAGAAGCTATCAAATCTCAGGGTGAGCAAGCTCGTATTCAGGAGCAAGGCTTGTACCTTGCTTATCAACAAACCAATCAGCAGGTCGAAGAACTGGAAACGCTTTGGAAACTTCAAGAAGAGGAATTAAATCGCCTTACTGAAGGAGATTGGCAAGCGGATAAGGAAAAATGCCAAGAGCGCCTTGCTACTATCGCCAGTGAAAAGCAAAATCTGGAAGCTGAGATTGAAGAGATTAAGTCTAACAAAAACGCTATTCAAGAACGCTATCAAAACTTGCAGGAACAGATTTCTCAAGCGCGCTTGCTTAAGTCAGAACTGCAAGGACAAAAGCGGTACGAAGTGACTGATATTGAACGCTTAGGTAAGGAATTAGATAACCTCAATCTTGAACAAGAAGAAATCCAGCGTCTCCTTCAAGAAAAGGTTGATAATCTTGAGAAAGTGGATACGGATTTGCTAAGCCAGCAGGTGGAAGAGGCCAAAACTCAGAAAGCCAATCTTCAACAAGGTCTGATTCGCAAGCAGTTTGAATTGGATGATATCGAGGGTCAACTGGATGATATTGCCAGCCATTTGGATCAGGCTCGCCAGCAGAACGAAGAGTGGATTCGCAAGCAAACACGTGCTGAAGCTAAGAAGGAAAAGGTCAGCGAACGCTTACGCCATCTACAAGGTCAGTTAACAGATCAGTACCAGATCAGTTACACAGAGGCGCTAGAAAAGGCTCATGAACTGGAAAATCTCAATCTGGCGGAGCAAGATGTTAAGGATTTAGAGAAGGCTATTCGCTCGCTGGGTCCTGTCAACTTAGATGCTATTGAACAGTACGAAGAAGTCCACAACCGTTTGGATTTCCTAAATAGTCAACGAGATGATATTCTGTCTGCTAAAAACCTACTCCTTGAGACCATCACAGAGATGAATGATGAGGTTAAGGAACGCTTTAAATCAACCTTTGAGGCTATTCGTGAGTCCTTTAAAGTGACCTTTAGACAGATGTTTGGTGGAGGTCAGGCAGACTTGATATTAACTGAGGGCGATCTTTTAACAGCTGGTGTGGAGATTTCTGTTCAACCTCCAGGTAAGAAAATCCAATCTCTCAACCTCATGAGTGGTGGTGAAAAAGCCCTATCGGCCTTGGCCTTGTTGTTCTCTATCATTCGAGTCAAAACTATTCCTTTTGTTATCTTGGATGAGGTAGAGGCGGCGCTGGACGAAGCTAATGTTAAACGTTTTGGGGATTACCTCAACCGCTTCGATAAGGATAGTCAGTTTATCGTCGTGACCCACCGTAAGGGAACGATGGCGGCAGCTGATTCTATCTATGGAGTTACCATGCAAGAATCAGGTGTTTCTAAGATTGTTTCGGTTAAGTTAAAAGATTTAGAAGAAACAATAGACTAGTTACCAAATGATAGCATCTCTTAGGAGGTGCTATTTTTTTAAACTAAAGTGCTAAATTTTCTCTTACGGTCAGTTCAGGCGCAAAAAACGACATTTGGGATTTCCTCTTAGCGAAAAGACTTTCTCTATGATATAATAGTTTCATGATTACAACAGTACCTATTAAGAACGAAAAAGATATTGCAGTACCAGGTAATACAGTCCTTGTACTAGGTTATTTTGATGGCATCCACAAGGGACATCAGAAACTCTTTGAAGTGGCCAGCAAGGCTTCGATGAAGGATTATCTGCCAGTTGTCGTGATGACTTTTACAGAATCGCCAAAACTTGCCTTACAACCTTACCAACCTGAACTCATGCTCCATATCGTCAATCACGAAGAACGGGAGCACAAGATGAAGTGGCACGGAGTAGAGGCTCTATTCTTACTTGACTTTAGTAGCAAATTTGCCAATCTAACAGGGCAGGAATTCTTTGATACCTATATCAGGGCTTTAAAACCAGCGATTATTGTAGCAGGATTTGACTATACTTTTGGCTCTGATAAGAAAACTGCGGATGACCTGAAGGATTATTTTGATGGAGAGATCATCATTGTTCCTCCGGTCGAAGACGAAAAGGGCAAGATTAGTTCTACACGGATTCGTCAGGCAATTCTTGATGGAGATGTCAAGGAAGTCAATCATCTGCTCGGCACTCCGCTCCCATCTCGTGGAATGGTCGTTCATGGAAATGCTCGTGGGCGGACTATTGGTTATCCAACAGCCAATCTGGTCCTAAGAGATCGAACCTATATGCCGGCAGACGGTGTTTACGTAGTCGATGTCGAAGTGCAACGTCAAAGATATCGTGGCATGGCGAGCGTTGGTAAAAATGTTACCTTTGATGGAGAAGAACCACGTTTTGAAGTCAATATTTTTGACTTTTCAGATGATATTTACGGTGAGACCGTCATGGTCTACTGGCTGGACCGTGTCCGAGATATGGTCAAATTTGACTCCGTAGAGGAGCTGGTAGACCAACTCCAGAAAGACGAAGAGATTGCTCGGAACTGGAAGGATGGAGAGTCTATCATTCAAGAGTCTCAGGTATAGAAAACGTCTGAATAAGTTAATAGAAGGTTTAGTTTATTTGATTGTAGTTTTGAAAGAGTGATATAATTCTTTTTAGTTCCCATAATTCCCTATTTTAGCATCTACTTATGCTCAGAATATAGACGAGGCTTTATTATGCAAACGCAAGAAGAAATGAATGTTCTGGTACCGGAAAAATTAGCAGAAATTGAGCGTGATTTCGATGTCAAAGTTTTGTGGGCTATCGAGTCTGGTAGTCGTGCTTGGGGTTTTGAGTCTCCCGATAGTGACTTTGATGTACGGTTTATCTACAAACACAAGCAGGATTTTTATCTCCGTTTGAATGAACAGCGTGATGTTATCGAGCTACCAATTGACGATACTTGGGATGTGAGTGGTTGGGATTTAGACAAGACTTTAAAACTCCTTTATAAGTCAAATCCTACACTGTTTGAATGGTTACAGTCACCAATTGTCTATCAACAAACGGAATTTATTGAGCGCATACGTCCACTTGCCAACCAGTATTTTTCTGAGAAAAAAATGCTCCACCATTACTTGAACACTGCAAGAACTCAAATGAATAAGTATCTTTCTGGAGACAAGGTCAAACCTAAAAAGTATTTCTATGCGCTTCGTCCTATTTTAGCCTGTCGTTGGATTGAAAAATACCATTCTGTTCCACCGATTTTGTTTGATGATTTGGTCAAAGAATTACTTCCTGATGAGATGAAAGAGCATGTATCAAGATTGCTTGATATCAAGGTAAAGGGACCTGAGGGTATGGAAATTGATCCGATTATGCCGATCCAATACTACATCATCAAAAATATCAAAGAGTTGGATGCATACGTTCAAAGTGTTAGAGAGGAAAAGAAAGACTGGAAAGCTCTAAATCAATTTTTCCTTGAAGAATTAGGCCACGACTGAGGTTTTTTATGGGTAAATGGACATGTAAATGCGGGCAAGCAATGAACAACCATAGAGCGCCTGATCCAAATGCTTATTCAGTTTATTCGGATGAGTTCTTAGTAGAAATCATGAATAAAAAAGATGGTAATGATTCAATTTCTTATGAAGACATTTCAGAGGCCTCATTTTATATGTGGAAGTGCCCTGAGTGTGGCAGTTTCATGGTTTTTGGCGAAGACGGGGATGGAGATCACTTTACTTTTTATGAGCGCCAAGAAGTAGAAAAGGTAGAGCTTCTCTTTGATCCAGATCAAGAGTTAAATCTTGTTGTGGTTGAGTTTCAGGAGGGAGGGAATGGTTATACCTATATCTGCGATGATCCAAATATCCATATAGGACACGCTGTTATTGTTCCAGTAGGGAAGGAAAATACTGAAAAAACTGCTTTAGTTGTACAGAAGTATCATGCCCTACCAAAGGATATCACTTTTCCTGTTGAAAAGTTAAAACGTGTCATTCGTAGGTATTCACATTCCGACCCAATCACTTCGAAAAACGTTTTTAGAAATTTAAAAAAGCTAGGAAGAATTCTAGATGTTTGCTCTAAAAACGCTAACCCCAACTCTCAGCAAACATATTATAGTATCAAAACTCCTTTAGGATATTTCTGGTTAGAATTAAATGGAGTTCCGATTCCAATGAAAATCACACAGATTCAAGTCAAAGATAAAAAATACCAAGTTGATAGCGCCCTTTATATAAAACCTTCAGAGATTAACTGTAGAAGATTCTATGAACTGGAATTATGTGCAGATTTTGATATTGATGCTTCTAGATGGATCGATGTTCTCTCTGATGAAAACGTTTGGGGAAATACTTGGGAACTAAATGGTCTTCAATTTGGTATTACTGCAGGGGAGTCTCCAGAATTTGAAGACGAAGTAGCTGCAAGAAAGTATAGTCGTGTCCCACTTTATTATGATTGGCACCCTGAATGTGAAGATTATTATGGCTTCAGTTTAGCTTGGAAAAAATACGAGTCTGATAGCGATTTGTCAATAGATTTCTATACAACGTAAGAAGCAGGAGGATATGTATGAATCAAGCATGGGATTTATTGTTTGAGGGTAAGATTAATGAGGCCAAGAAATTAGTCTCAGAAACCTTCTCGTTAGAAACTTGTAAGGATTATAGCCTTCTCAATTTGATGGGTTATATCAAGCTCTTTGAA
This sequence comes from Streptococcus sp. FSL W8-0197, assembly GCF_037963785.1. GTDB lineage: Bacteria > Bacillota > Bacilli > Lactobacillales > Streptococcaceae > Streptococcus > Streptococcus oralis_CQ. The sequence continues at coordinate 918,040 of NZ_CP150168.1, forward strand.
AAAGACTATAAAGAAGCTTTGTTGATTTATCAAAACTATCTTGAAATAGCTATATCAAGTCAAGATAAAGAAAATGAACATATAGGCTATCATCAGTTAGCCATGGTTTATCGTGAAATGAATGAATTTCAAACAGCCCTTTTCTATATCGAAAGAGAGCAAAAAATCATTGAAGAAGCTTTTACAGAGGATACCCTCAAATCTTCTGTTAACAATTATGAGCAAGGTTATTTACGATTAAAGCTAGGGAAAGTAGCAGAAGCATTCATGTATATGGAACAGTCCTTAAAACAAGCTTTGCAAACAGATGATTTGATTGCCCAAGCTTGTGCTTATAGAGGTTTAGGAGAGATTGGTTCGATACAAAATCCTGAAGAATCACATGAAAATTTTTTACAAGCTATCGGTCTTTTTGAAAAGGCAGGCGATCAGATTGGTGCTCAAGAGGTTAGAAAATTGCTAAATAATAAAAAGTAGCCTGTTCAGGCTACTTTTTATTAAAACACGCGATAGACATAAGGATTTTCTGGTTTGTCTACTTTTGTGAAACTCTCAACCTCTAGTGTTGGGAGTTTTTGTTTGAGCTCTTTATGGTAGTGGAGAGTCAGGGTTCCGCTAGCGGTGATCCAAGTATTGTCAGGATACTGGCGTGAGTTCCCCTTTGTCAAGAGTCCATATACACCAGAATCGGCGATACAGTGGATGATTCCAAAGCGAAAGAGGAACTGGCTATCTGGATGGCTAGGATCGTTATAGACAAAGCCTGTAAATTCGATTTTCTTTCCTTCAAACTCTTGAGGGTAGTCATAGAGAACTTCCATGACCTCCATATAGTTTTCATCAGTGATTTGAATGGTTGGTTGGGTGAGGTATTTGTCAGCTGTAGACCTCATTTCCTTTTCATAAGCAGATTTGGAAAAATAGGTGCTGGTATCGGGTTTGAGGTATTGACTGGATGTTCCTTCGCTTGCCTGAATAGCAGTATCGATTCCCTCAGCAAGTGGGAAATGGTATCCCTTAGCAGACACGGTTCTCGAGTCCAAACTTACTGTCGGAAAGGCAACCCCAATCAACAGAGGTAGTGACAGTAAAAGGAGGCTGATTCGTCTAGCTCGACGACTTTCTAAATGGCTGTGAGAGTTGATTTTCTTGATCCAGATATAGAATTGGACCAGAGCCAATAGAAGAGAAAGGAGCATGGAAATATAGACTAGATAGGAATAGTGGAGGTTAATGTAGTGACTGAGCTTGCCAGAAAGCTGCAGATACAGAGTTAGGGCAAAATAACCCAGTAAAATGAAAAATCGCATCATAGCAACACTCCAAACATGTAAGAATAAAGCAAGACAAGCACTGTCACAATACCCATAAATTGCCAGATGAAGCGCACTTTGAGATAGTGTTTCATCATGAGGAGATTTTTGATATCAAGCATGGGGCCTATGATCAGAAAGGCAAGGACTGGCGCTAGGCCGAAGCTCGAGAGGAGAGAAGCTCCGATAAAGGCGTCCGCCTCGCTACAAAGAGAGAGGAGAAAGGCTAGAAACATGAGCAAGAGAATCGCAAGGACTGGACTTGCACTGATAGAGGTCAAGATCCGAGTCGGGACATAGACCTGCACGATAGCCGCAAAGAGACAGCCAAAGACCAAGTAACGCCCCATATCGAAAAACTCATCAATAGCTTGTATAAAGATCTGAAACACTTTTCTAGCGGGACCCAAGTGTGAAAAGTCATGTTCATGGCAAGCGATAGGATTCTCTTTTTGAATGGGTTCCTTCCAGAAAAATCCTAGGAAAATCCCCAGAATCAAAGCAATCACAATAGCTCCCAGAGCTCGCAAGAAGGCAAGTTTTATTGAATTGCCAAAGGCAGAATATGTGGCGAAAAGAACGATAGGATTGATGATGGGAGCAGTCACCAGAAAAGGAACCGCTGTGTAGCTGGGCACTTTCTTTTCCAGAAAACGATTGATAATCGGAACGATACCACATTCGCAAGAAGGAAAGAGAAAGCCAATGAAGGTACCAAAAAAGATCCTCCCCCAACGATTGCGAGGGAGAAACTCATAAACTTTATCAGGTGTGATATAGACCTCAATCAATCCCGAAATGAGACTCCCAATCAAGACAAAAGGAAGGGCTTCAATCATGATGGAGAGAAAAATAGCTCCCGCTTGTAATACACTAGGAGGAAGAGATTGGAAAATCGTCATCTATTTTTTCTTCTCAACTTTTTCTTTTTTATCTTTGTCATCTGGAAAAGTGACTTGTGTTAAGTCAGGAAGTTTTGCGAATTCTTCAAACATCTTGTCCAAGTCATCCGTTTTTGTAAATTTAACAGCCATGGGCCTACCTCTTTTCTACATTCTACCTCTATTATACTATTATTTTCTTGAAAAGGGATTATTTTGATAATCAAAGAGGTAAAAAAGGGTAGGGCGAAACAAGGGCTGTTCCTTATGGTATAATAGGTATATGGATAAAAAATATGAAAAAATCTCCCAAGATTTGGGTGTAACCTTAAAGCAAATCGATACCGTTCTAAGTTTGACCGCTGAAGGAGCGACAATTCCCTTTATCGCCCGTTATCGCAAGGACATGACTGGTAGTCTGGATGAGGTAGCGATTAAGGCCATTATTGATCTGGATAAAAGTCTGACAAATCTCAACGATCGTAAAGAAGCTGTCTTAGCTAAGATTCAAGAACAAGGTAAGCTAACAAAGGAATTGGAAGAAGCTATCCTTGCAGCTGAGAAATTAGCAGATGTAGAAGAACTCTATCTTCCTTATAAGGAAAAACGTCGGACCAAGGCTACCATTGCCCGTGAAGCTGGACTCTTTCCTCTTGCTCGCTTGATTTTGCAGGATGTAGCTGACTTGGAGAAAGAAGCTGAGAAGTTTGTCTGTGAAGGATTTGCGACTGGTCAAGAAGCCTTGGCTGGTGCGGTTGATATCTTGGTCGAAGCCTTATCCGAAGATGTCAATCTACGTGCTATGACCTATCAGGAAGTGTTGAGACACTCTAAAATCACTTCGCAAGTCAAGGGTGAAAATCTCGATGAAAAACAAGTTTTTCAGATTTATTATGATTTTTCAGAGACAGTTGGCAACATGCAGGGCTATCGTACCTTGGCTCTCAACCGTGGGGAAAAATTAGGTATTTTGAAGGTTGGCTTTGAACATGCGACGGACCGTATCTTATCTTTCTTTGGTGCTCGTTTTAAAGTCAAAAATGCCTATATAGATGAAGTTGTCCAACAGTCAGTTAAGAAAAAGGTATTGCCTGCTATTGAGCGACGCATTCGGACAGAGTTGACTGAGAAAGCGGAAGAAGGGGCTATCCAACTCTTTTCTGACAATCTGCGCAATCTCCTCTTGGTTGCTCCGCTGAAAGGGCGCGTGGTTCTAGGATTTGACCCAGCCTTTCGTACAGGTGCCAAGCTAGCTGTCGTTGATGCAACAGGGAAAATGCTGACGACTCAAGTCATCTATCCAGTAAAACCAGCCTCCGATCGTCAAATCGAAGAAGCCAAGCGAGACTTAGCCGACTTGATCGGTCAGTATGGCGTGGAAATTATTGCCATCGGAAATGGAACGGCCAGTCGTGAAAGTGAAGCCTTTGTGGCGGAAGTTCTGAAAGATTTTCCAGAAGTCAGCTATGTTATCGTCAATGAAAGTGGCGCTTCTGTCTATTCTGCTAGTGAACTAGCTCGTCAGGAGTTTCCAGACTTGACCGTTGAAAAACGCTCTGCTATCTCGATCGCTCGACGTTTGCAAGATCCCCTTGCTGAATTGGTCAAAATTGATCCCAAGTCAATCGGTGTCGGTCAATACCAGCACGATGTCAGTCAGAAGAAACTGTCTGAGAGTCTGGACTTTGTCGTAGATACGGTGGTTAACCAAGTCGGTGTCAATGTCAATACAGCCAGCCCAGCTCTTCTTTCCCACGTAGCTGGACTCAATAAAACCATTTCTGAAAATATCGTCAAATACCGTGAGGAAGAAGGAAAAATCACTTCACGTTCTCAAATCAAGAAGGTTCCTCGTCTAGGTGCCAAAGCCTTTGAGCAAGCTGCAGGTTTCCTCCGTATTCCTGAAAGTAGCAATATCCTTGATAATACAGGAGTTCATCCAGAGAACTATGCTGCGGTTAAGGAGCTTTTCAAACGCTTGGATATCAAGGAGTTGAATGAAGAAGCACAAAATAAGCTTAAGTCCCTTTCAGTTAAGGAGATGGCGCAAGAACTAGATCTTGGCCCAGAAACCCTTAAAGATATTATTGCCGACCTTCTCAAACCAGGTCGAGATTTCCGTGATTCTTTTGATGCACCTGTACTCCGTCAAGATGTACTGGATATCAAAGACTTAAAAGTCGGCCAGAAGCTAGAAGGTGTGGTGCGTAATGTCGTTGACTTCGGTGCCTTCGTTGATATCGGGATTCACGAGGATGGTTTGATCCATATTTCCCACATGAGTCGCAAATTTATCAAACATCCTAGTCAAGTGGTGTCTGTTGGAGATTTGGTAACGGTTTGGGTTAAGAAAATCGATACTGAACGTGAAAAAGTTAATCTGTCGCTCCTAGCTCCAGATGAAACTGACTGAGTACGTTCAGTCCGTTTCCCTCGAAGACTTTGGTAGACCTTTTACACACCAAGCCCAATGGAATTCTCGTCTGCGAACGACAGGTGGGCGATTTTTCCCTAAAGATGGGCATTTGGATTTTAATCCCAAGGTCTATAATGAACTTGGTTTGGAGGTTTTTCGGAAAATCGTGCGCCATGAACTCTGTCACTATCACCTTTATTTTCAGAAAAAGGGGTATCGGCATAAGGACCGAGATTTTAAGGAACTTTTGAAAGAAGTGGATGGACTACGCTTTGTTCCCCCTTTGAGAGCCCAAAGTAATTTCCTAGTTTATCAGTGTCAATCCTGCCAGCAACGCTATCAACGAAAGAGGAAGATTGATACCAAGTGCTATCGCTGTGGCGTCTGCCGTGGTAAACTCGTCATCCTAAATCGGCCTAAGGACTGATGTTTGTGCCCCCGTTTCATGATATACTACTTGTAAGAATACCGAAAGAGGAACAAATCATGAATACAAAATTTTATAAAATGAAACGAAATAGTATGGTATCGGGAGTTTTAGCTGGTTTATCAGACAAGTGGAATTTTGATGTAACTCTAGTCCGCTTTCTCTTTGCCATTTTTACCATATCAAATTTTGGGATTGGTGTGATTATCTACATCATCCTCGCCTCTATTCTGCCAACTAAGGAAGAGATTGAAGCAGAAATGTACGGAACAGGACCACGCAAACGTAAGGATGCTGAGGCCATTTATGACAATGATGGACGGTTTTGGTGAGTCGGATTTGGAAATAGTTTATAGATGATTTCCTTGTTTCTTGAAGAAATTAGAAAAAGTAGTGAATCCTAACCCTTGCATCCGCAAGGGTTTTCTTCTTGCCTTTCTTTTATGGTAAAATATTGATAGCGAAATTGCTTGATATTCTTCAATCTTACAAAAATGTAAGATTAAAGTCTCTTTTGTAAGGTTAGGTTATGGCAAGCCATCTTTTTTTGCGATAAACTAGACTCATAAAGAATAAAGGAGCAAAACCATGAAAAGAATTTTACAAAAGAAAACAAGAAAACCAAGTCAAAAAGATATCGAGCGTGTTCAACTGGGATGCGCTATGATGCAAGCACAGTTTCAAATGATGGGATATTAAGAAGGAGAAAATCATGACACTTTTAGATGTAAAACACGTTCAAAAAATCTACAAAACACGTTTCCAAGGAAACCAAGTCGAAGCACTCAAAGATATTCACTTTACCGTAGAAAAGGGTGACTACGTTGCCATCATGGGTGAGTCTGGTTCTGGGAAATCAACCCTGCTCAACATCCTAGCTATGCTGGATAAACCAACTCGAGGTCAGGTTTACTTAAACGGAACAGACACAGCCACTATTAAAAATTCACAGGCTTCGAGTTTCCGTCGTGAGAAGTTGGGATTTGTCTTTCAGGACTTTAACTTGCTAGATACCCTGTCTGTTAAGGACAATATCTTGCTTCCGTTAGTTCTATCACGAAAACCTATCACAGAGATGATGAAGAAATTGGTAGTGACAGCTGAAAATTTGGGCATCAACCAATTGCAAGAGAAGTACCCTTACGAGATCTCAGGTGGTCAAAAGCAGCGGGTAGCAGTAGCACGCGCCATCATCACTGAACCTGAAATTCTCCTTGCGGATGAGCCAACAGGGGCACTTGACTCCAAGTCATCTGCAGCCTTACTTGATGTATTTGATGAAATCAATGAACGCGGCCAAACCATTCTCATGGTAACTCACTCAACGGCAGCAGCCAGCAGGGCCAAGCGCGTTCTCTTTATCAAAGACGGCATTCTTTACAACCAAATCTACCGCGGAGACAAGACAGAGCGTCAGATGTTCCAAGAAATCTCTGATACTTTGACTGTTATGGCAAGCGAGGTGAATTAGTATGTTCCGATTAACCAATAAGTTAGCGGTATCCAACTTAATCAAAAACCGCAAACTCTACTATCCCTTTGCTTTAGCTGTTCTCTTAGCAGTGACCATCACCTATCTCTTTTACTCACTGTCACTTAACCCTAATATTGGCAAGATCCGAGGGGGAGAAACTATCTCTATGACCTTGGCTCTCGGTATGGTAGTTGTTACCATCGCTTCTGGAATTATTGTACTTTATGCCAATAGTTTTGTCATGAAGAACCGCTCCAAGGAGCTGGGTGTATATGGTATGCTGGGGCTTGAAAAGCGCCATTTGATCAGTATGGTTTTTAAGGAGCTTCTTATTTTTGGTTCCTTAACCTTGACAGCTGGTCTCGGCCTAGGAGCTCTCTTTGATAAGCTAATCTTTGCCCTTCTTCTGAAGCTGATGAAAATGAAAGTGGAGCTCGTTTCGACTTTCCAACCAATTGTCTTCATCCTAGTTCTCATCGTCTTTGGAGCTATCTTCCTAGGTCTAATTTTTATCAATGCCTTTCGCATCGCACGCATGAATGCCCTTCAGCTTTCGCGTGAGAAGGCCAGTGGTGAGAAAAAAGGACGTTTCTTAGGTCTTCAAACCATTCTAGGTTTGATAAGTATGGGAGCTGGCTATTTCCTAGCAGTTACCGTTGAAAATCCACTTAATGCTGTTCTGATTTTCTTTGTAGCAGTCTTACTGGTAATCTTTGGTACCTATCTCTTGTTCAATGCAGGGATTACAGTATTCCTACAAATCTTGAAGAAAAACAAGCGTTACTATTACCAACCCAACAACATGATTTCCGTATCCAACCTCATCTTCCGTATGAAGAAAAATGCGGTGGGTCTTGCAACGATTGCTATTCTCTCAACCATGGTCTTGGTGACTATGTCTGCTGCAACGAGTATCTTTAAAGGCTCTGAAACTTTCAAGAAAGTCATGAATCCACATGATTTTGGGATTACAGGACAGAATGTTGAAAAAGAAGACATAAATAAACTCCTAGACCAGTATGCTAGTGATAAGGGATTGACTGTTACAAAGAAAGAAGTCCTTACATACAGTAGCTTTGGTGTGGCAAATCAAGAAGGTACGAAATTAACCATTTTTGAGAAAGGTCAAAATCGTGTTCAACCGAAAACTATTTTTATGGTCTTTGACCAAAAAGATTACGAGAATATGACGGGTCAGAAACTTGCACTTTCAGGAAAGGAAGTTGGATTGTTTACTAAAAACAAAGAACTTCAAGGACAGAAAGAACTGACTCTAAATGACCAGACCTATACAATAAAGGAAGAAATCAAAAAAGATTTTATTCTTGAACATGTTCCAAATCAGTACAATATTCTAACTTCGGACTATAACTATCTGGTTGTTCCTGACTTGAAAGCCTTTCTTGACCAGTATCCTAACTCTTCCATCTTTAATCAATACTACGGTGGTATAAACGTAACGGCTAGCGAGGAAGAGCAACTCAAGCTTGCCAATGACTATTCAAAATTCCTTGATGATTTTAATAGAGAATTAAGCAAAGAAGGAAGCTATGTTTACGGAAGCAATCTGGCTGATAGTAGTGCGCAGATGAGTGCTCTCTTTGGTGGGGTCTTCTTTATCGGTATCTTCCTCTCCATCATCTTTATGGTGGGAACAGTCCTGGTTATTTACTACAAACAAATCTCTGAGGGCTATGAAGACCGTGAACGCTTTATCATTTTGCAAAAAGTCGGTCTCGATCAAAAGCAAATCAAGCAAACCATCAATAAACAGGTCCTAACTGTTTTCTTCCTCCCATTGCTCTTTGCCTTCCTACACCTTGCCTTTGCCTATCATATGCTTAGCCTCATCCTAAAAGTAATTGGGGTGCTAGATGCGACCATGATGTTGACTGTCACTTTATCCATCTGTGCTATCTTCCTCATCGTCTATGTCTTAATCTTTATGATTACCTCAAGAAGCTATCGCAAGATTGTGCAAATGTAAAAAAAAGATACCTCGATATTCATCGAGGTATTTCTTTATCTTAAATGCTGAAGAGTTGTCCAAACAGGTAAGTCACTCCCATGGTGAGAAGTCCGATACAGAGGTTACGGATCATAGCAGTTTTCGTAGGTGCCTTGCCTAGTTTAGCACTGGTATAGCCAGTGACGAGAAGGGAAAGGGCAACGATAAAAACAGTAGCAGGAATGCGATAATCACTTGGAAAGACAGTGATCGAAAGCATGGGAGGAAGACTTCCCAGTACAAAGGCGATAAAGCTAGAGATTGCAGCATGCCAAGGATTGGTAAATTCTTCGTACTCGATACCGTATTTTTCCTCAACCAAGGCTTTGAGTGGATTCTTTAAAAAGGCCTTGTTGGTCAAGAGTTGGGCTGACGTTTCACACTCACCATTTTGTAAGTAAGCAGCATAGAGGGATTGTTTTGCAGATTCGATGTCTTTATCCAAGAGTAATTGCTCTCTAGCAACAGCGGCTTCTTCCGTGTCTTTCTGAGTGGATACAGAGACATATTCGCCGCCTGCCATAGAAAAAGCACCAGCAAGGATAGCGGCCAATCCTGATAAAAAGATAATCCAGATATTGCTTGTCGCACTGGCAACACCGATAACGACTCCAGCAATGGAAATAATTCCATCATTGGCTCCTAGAACACCTGCGCGTAAGATATTGAGTCGGCCTGTAAAGTTAGCATCAATTTCATGTTTTATTTCTGTCATAGTCATCTCCTTTCTCTCCATTATAGAGAAAAGAGTAGGGGAATACAAACTTTTTAAACTATCTGAAAAAAGTTCTACGATTCTAATTTTTAGGCCCTTTGAAGTTTCTCCGAAAAAGTAGTGCTATCCTACTGTACTGGACCTTTTTAAACTTATCTATGGTATAATAGAAGATAGATTTATCAATTGGAGAATGAAGGATTTTATGATTAAACTTGTAGCAACCGATATGGATGGTACCTTTCTAGATGGTGAGGGTCGGTTTGATATGGAACGCCTCAAAAACTTACTCGTTTCTTACAAGGAAAAGGGGATTTATTTTGCTGTGGCTTCAGGTCGCGGTATCTTGTCCCTGAAAAAGTTGTTTGCGGATGTGCGTGATGAAGTGATTTTTATAGCTGAAAATGGGAGCTATGTTGAGTTTCATGGTGAGGATATGTATGAGGCTACTATGTCTCGGGATTTTTACTTGAGCACTTTTGAAGCTTTAAAGAAATCGCCTTATTTTGACGAAAGAAAAATGCTCTTGACTGGGAAAAAAGCTTGTTATGTTTTGGATACAGTGGATGAGACCTATCTCATGTTTAGCAGTCACTACAATGAAAACATTCAAAAAGTGGCACGTTTGGAAGATATCACGGATGAGATTTTTAAATTCACTACTAACTTTACTGAAGAAACGATAGAAGTTGGTGAGGCCTGGGTCAACGAAAATGTTCCTGGTGTGAAAGCCATGACCACAGGTTTTGAATCCATTGATATTGTCTTGGACTATGTTGATAAGGGTGTGGCTATTGTTGAGCTGGCAAAAAAACTTGGTCTGACCATGGATCAGATTATGGCTTTTGGCGATAATCTCAATGACCTTCACATGATGCAGGTTGTTGGACAGCCAATCGCTCCTGAAAATGCGCGACCAGAGATTTTAGAATTAGCAGAGACAGTGATTGGCCACCATAAGAACCAATCAGTGATGACTTATATGGAGGGCTTATAATGGCAGATATTAAATTGATTGCACTGGATTTGGACGGTACTTTGCTGACAACGGATAAAAAGCTGACAGATCGTACCAAGGCGGTTCTCAAAGCTGCGCGTGACCGTGGCATTAAGGTAGTGCTGACAACAGGTCGACCTTTGAAGGCTATGGATTTCTTTCTCCATGAGCTAGGGACTGACGGTCAGGAGGATGAGTACACCATCACCTTTAATGGTGGTCTGGTACAGAAAAATACTGGAGAGATTCTCGATAAAACCGTCTTTTCAATCGACGATGTGGCACGCTTGTACGAGGAAACTGAAAAACTCGGATTACCGTTAGATGCTATTTCAGAAGGAACCGTCTATCAAATCCAGTCTGACCAAGAAAGTCTCTATGCTAAGTTCAACCCAGCCTTGACTTTCGTACCTGTCGCTTTTGAGGATCTATCTAGTCAGATGACATATAATAAATGTGTGACTGCCTTTGCCCAAGAACCTTTGGATGCAGCGATTCAACAGATTTCTCCAGACTTGTTTGACCAATATGAAATCTTCAAATCGCGTGAACTCTTATTGGAATGGTCGCCGAAAAATGTCCACAAGGCAACAGGTTTAGCGAAATTAATTAAACACTTGGGAATCGACCAAAGTCAAGTCATGGCTTGTGGGGACGAGGCCAATGACCTTTCCATGATTGAGTGGGCGGGTCTGGGAGTTGCCATGCAAAATGCAGTTCCAGCAGTTAAGGCAGTTGCCAATGTGATTACCCCAATGACCAACGACGAGGAAGCCGTTGCCTGGGCTATCGAAGAATACGTGCTAAAGGAGAACTAGAATATGGGATTATTTGACCGTCTATTCGGAAAAAAAGAAGAGCCAAAAATCGAAGATATTGTAAAAGAAGCTCTGGAAAATCTTGATTTGTCAGAAGAAGTTGAGGAAAACCAAACGGCAGTCGAAGAAACTGCTCAGGAAGAGACAGCAAGAGACAAAGTGGAAGAAACACCTCAGATCTCGACAGAAGAAGTGATTGAACCAGAAGCAGTCGAAGAAACTTCTCAGGAAGAGCTTGAGCTAGAATATGATGAATTGGAACAATTCCAAGAGCCAGAAGAAATTCTAGAAGAAGAGAACCAAGAAACTGTAGAGTTCGAAGAAGAGCTAGCTTCTGAAGTAGTAGAAGAAGAACTTCCTCAGGTTGAGGAAACCGTTCAGGAAAAATATGACCGCAGTCTCAAAAAGACGCGTACCGGATTCGGTGCTCGTTTGAATGCCTTCTTTGCCAACTTCCGTTCTGTCGATGAAGAATTCTTCGAGGAATTGGAAGAACTGCTCATCATGAGTGACGTCGGTGTGCAGGTCGCTTCAAACTTAACAGAAGAACTACGCTATGAAGCCAAACTTGAAAACGCTAAGAAACCTGACGCACTTCGTCGAGTCATTATCGAGAAATTGGTTGAACTCTATGAGAAGGATGGCAACTACGATGAACAAATCCATTTTCAAGATGGTTTGACCGTCATGCTCTTTGTCGGAGTCAATGGCGTTGGGAAAACAACTTCTATCGGGAAATTGGCTCATCGCTACAAACAAGCTGGCAAGAAAGTCATGCTAGTTGCGGCAGATACCTTCCGTGCGGGTGCTGTGGCCCAGCTAGCAGAATGGGGTCGACGTGTGGATGTTCCTGTTGTGACAGGGCCAGAAAAGGCTGATCCAGCAAGTGTGGTCTTTGATGGGATGGAACGTGCTGTAGCTGAAGGGATTGATATCCTTATGATTGATACAGCAGGTCGTCTGCAAAACAAGGACAACCTTATGGCTGAGTTGGAAAAGATTGGTCGTATTATCAAACGTGTCGTTCCTGAAGCACCTCATGAAACTTTCCTGGCACTCGATGCTTCAACTGGACAGAACGCCTTGGTACAAGCTAAGGAATTTTCGAAGATAACACCATTGACAGGAATTGTTTTGACAAAAATTGATGGAACTGCCCGAGGTGGCGTTGTTCTGGCTATCCGAGAAGAACTTAATATCCCTGTAAAATTGATCGGTTTCGGTGAAAAAATTGATGATATCGGGGAATTTAACTCAGAAAACTTTATGAAAGGTCTCTTAGAAGGCTTGATTTAATACAAAATAAATATCCTGCAAGTTAATCTTGCAGGATATTTTTGCTATTCTAAACGTCCATCTTCACGATAGGCGATATCTGGTTGCCAGGTCCATTTGGCTCCATACTTCTCAAGTAAGTCAAAGCTAGCTTGTGGTCCCATGCTCCCAGATTTATAATCGTAGAGTGGAGCACCGTTTTCAGCCCAGAGCTTTTCGATACGGTCAATCAATTTCCATGAAGCACTTACCTCATCCCAGTGGCTAAAGTTGGTAGAGTTGTTGTTCAAAACATCGTAGATTAATTTCTCGTACGGATCTGGTGAGGCTCCAGTAGCAGTAGCATCTGTACGGTAATCCAGAGAGCTTGGTGCTAGGTTAAATTCTTCACCGACTTGCTTCCCATTGAGGCTAAGAGAGAATCCTTCAGTTGGTTGGATATAGATGGTCAAGATATTTGGCGCCAAAGGCTCGCCGAAGATTGAGTCCATTTGCTTAAAGACGATATTGACATGAGTTCCTTTTTCAGTCAGACGTTTACCAGTACGGAAGAAGAAGGGAACACCACGGAAACGATCGCTATCTACAAAGAAGGCGCCAGATGCAAAGGTTTCTGTTGTAGATTCAGGATCGACATTTGGCTCGCTACGATAGGAAATGTATTTCATGCCATCGATTTTACCAGAGCGATATTGACCACGGATAAACTGTTCTTTCAGTTCTTCCTCAGTTGGATGATAGAGGTTTTTAAAGACTTTTATCTTTTCAGCACGAATCTCATCCTTTGTAAAGCTAGCTGGTTTGTCCATGGCTAGAAGAGAGAGGAGTTGGAGTGTATGGTTTTGCACCATATCACGAAGGGCACCAGATTGATCATAGTAGCCACCACGTTCTTCTACACCCAAGCGTTCCGCAAAGGTAATCTGAATCATCTCTTTACCTAGGTAATGGTCGATACGGTAGATTTGCTCTTCATCAAAGGCCGCAAGGAGATCTTCATTGAGTTTGCTAGCTGTTTCGTAGTCTGTACCAAATGGTTTTTCAACGATCAAGCGCTCAAAACCTTTGCCATCAACAATGTTTTCAGATTTGAGGTGCTTGGCAATGGTTCCAAAGAACTGAGGCGCCATAGACAAGAAGAAGAGCTTATTGTGTTCAGCTTGGTATTTTTCATTCAGCTCAGCTTGTAATTGGCGCAAAGCAATGTAATGTTCTGTATCATTCACATCATGGCTTTGATAGTAGAAGTGGCTGGCAAATTCTTGGGCTTGCTCGGTACTATCTGCCAAATCAAGGATGGACTCGACAACTACAGATTCAAAATATTCCTTACTCCAAGGTCTACGAGCTGTTCCGATAACAGCAAAATGCTCAGAGAGATTGCCTGATTTATAGAGTCTGAAAAGGGAAGGGTAGAGTTTGCGTTTAGCTAAATCTCCACTCGCACCGAAAATTGTAACAATAACCTTTGATGACATCTAGCTACCTAATTTCTATATTTTTTCCTAGTTGGACTAGGGATGAGATTTCCTCATTATCATAGTTTTTATTTTATCATAATTTTCAAAAAAAACAAAAAATCCAATACGCAATTAAAAAACTGTAAGGAGAACCTTACAGTTTTGTTTTATACATTTAAGACCTTGTCCAAGAATTCTTTTAGACGAGGGTGTTGCGGGTTGTCAAAGATTTGATCTGGAGTTCCATCTTCTAAAAATTCACCATCAGCCGTAAAGATAACACGGTTAGCCACCTGACGAGCAAATCCCATCTCATGGGTTACGATAATCATGGTCATGCCTTGTTCCGCCAATTCCTTCATAACATTCAGTACATCTCCGACCATCTCAGGGTCCAGAGCGGAAGTTGGCTCGTCAAAGAGCATGATATCAGGATTCATGGCAAGTCCACGAGCGATAGCTACACGCTGTTTTTGACCACCTGATAGGCTATCTGGATTTGCCTTAGCTTTGTCTGCAAGACCGACTTTCTCCAGCAACTCCATCCCCAATTTTTCAGCTTCTTCTTTGGTCATCCGTTTGTGTTCAATAGGTGCAAAAGTGATATTTTCTAGGACTGACATGTGAGGGAAGAGGTTGAAGTGTTGGAAGACCATTCCTACGTTCTCACGAACATGGTCGACATTGGTTGATTTTTCAGTCAAATCATAGCCATTCACTGTGATGTGGCCACTTGTTACCTCCTCGAGAAGGTTAAGGCTACGGAGGAAAGTGGATTTACCAGAGCCAGAAGGACCGATGATGCAGACAACATCTCCTTCATAGAATTTAGTTGTAATTCCTTTTAAAACTTCGTTTTTTCCATAATACTTATGCAAATCATTTACATCAATTTTTAGTTTTGCCATTAACGAATCCTCTTTTCTAAGCGTTTCGCTAGTCTAGTCAAAAGCGTGATAATTACAAGATAGAAGATAGCAAGGATTGCATACATCTTGAAACTTTGGTAGTTACGGGCAATGATAATCTTACCAGTTTGGAAAAGTTCCACCAAACCGATAGCAGACACGATGGTTGTATCTTTAAGAGCAATAACGAATTGGTTGACAAAGTTTGGCAACATCAATTTAGTCGCTTGTGGCAAGATAATCTTACGCATGGTTTTTCCATAAGAGATACCAAGACTGCGGCTGGCCTCCATTTGCCCAACTGGAACAGCTTGAATCCCACCACGAACAATTTCAGCGATATAAGCAGCTGCATTGAGTGAGAGGGCGATAGTACCAGCTACAAAGTCATTGATTGGACTTTGTTGGCCTGTAATGGACTCGATGAAGTTTGGAATACCCCAGAAGATGAAGGCTGCAAGAATCATCAATGGGATACCACGGATAACGTCAACGAAAATCTCAGAGATCAGACGAAGTGATTTGTATGGGCTAACGCTAAACATACCGAAGATAATACCAATGACAATGGCAATTGCAAATGAAATAAGCGCTAGAGCAAGAGTGATTCCAAGTCCACTAAGAAGTTGTTTGTAGTTATTTTGAAGCAAGCCCCAGATAGTTGTTTCGTCAACCGTACTTGTAGAGTCAGTTGAAGTTTCGCTAGCTAAATACTTGTCAAGAATCTTTTGGAATTCTCCGTTAGCTTTGAGGTTCGCAAGTCCATTATTGAACATCTGGATCAATTCTGGGTTTGTTCCTTTTTTAACCGCAAAGGCTGTTTCTCCGATTGGAGTTCCAGCGATTGGCGTTTTCAATTTTTGACCTTGGCTGATAGAATATTTGAGAACTGGCTCATCATCCATCACGGCATCGATAGATCCAGTATTCAGACTGTCATACATTGATGCGCCATCTGCAAAGGTTTTAATCTTATAGCCGTATTTGTTTTGATTCTCAGTAAGGAAGGTTTGAGAAGCGGTTCCGTTTTTAACACCGACAGTTTTATCCTTGAGGTCCTCATAAGAAGCGATGGTGCTTGATTCTTTCACGCCGAGAATCGTATTTGCTGTGTAGTAGGATTCTGAGAAGTCGAAGGTTTCCTTACGGGCATCTGTTACAGACATGCCAGCAATGATACCATCTGCTTGTCCTGCTTGAACAGCACTAATGGCTGCGTCAAATCCTGGGTTGGTAATTTCAATTTCAAAACCTTGATCTTTGGCAATGGCCTTGATAAGGTCCATATCAATACCGGTGTATTGATTGCTTGAATTTTGAAAGACGAATGGGGCAAAAGATGAGTCGCTGGCAATAATGTACTTGCTTTTCACAGGAGTAGCTTTTTGTCCAGCAGCAGTAGTTGTCGTTGGGGTTGCCGTAGTTGTAGAAGCTGTCCATTTTTGGATGATTTGCTCCAAGCTACCATCCTTCTTCATTTGTGCTAGGGCTTCATTAAACTCGGTAACCAAGTGTTCATACTTGCTCCCTTTCTTGACACCAAAAGCAAAGCTTCCAACAGCCTCACCATCCATATTGATGCTGAGATCTTGTCCTTGATTAATCGCATACTCAATAACAGGTTTATCATCCATGATGGCATTTACAGCACCAGCACTTAGACTGTTATTCATCAAATCACTTGTATCAAAGGTTTTAATAGAGAAACCGTATTTATCTTTGATACTTTCGAGGAAACGTTGAGCAGCAGTTCCGTTCTTAACCCCAACCGTTTTTCCGCTAAGTTCCTCATATTTGGTGATTTTATTTGCCTTTGTGGTGGCAATGACAACTTTTGTATCATAATAGGTATCAGACATGGTAAAGACATTTTCACGTTCTTTTGTTTTTGTCATACCTGCCATAATAGCATCTGCCTGACCTGACTGCACTGCATTTACAGCTGCATCAAAGCCAGGATAAGACATTTGGATGTTCCATCCTTTGATTTCTGCGACTTTATTGATAATATCAACATCAATTCCCTTATAGGTTTGATCTGAATCTTTAAACTCAAAAGGTGCGTAAGCTGTATCAGACACAATCTTAACAGTATCAGCTTTTGCCATACCTAGTGAGAAAATGGGAAATAAAATGAGCAAACATGCTAGTATTTTTTTCTTCATTTTTAGTCTCCTTTTTCGAATATTTTCCCATTATATCAGAAAATGAATGAAAAGGCAAATTTTATGAATTTTATGTAAGGAAATATAACATGAAACACTAACTCTTATCAACCTAGAGTAGAGTCTGAAAAGTAAATTTATGGTAAAATAGAAGGATAGAAAAATGCAGATGAGGCAATCATGATAAATCGAATTACAGACAATCAATTTAAACTAGTATCAAAATATGAACCATCAGGAGATCAACCCCAAGCGATTGAGCAGTTGGTCGATAATATCGAGGGCGGAGAAAAAGCACAGATTCTGATGGGCGCGACTGGTACTGGGAAAACTTATACCATGAGTCAGGTCATTTCCAAAGTCAATAAACCAACTTTGGTCATTGCCCACAATAAGACTCTGGCTGGTCAGCTCTATGGAGAATTTAAGGAATTTTTCCCTGAAAATGCTGTTGAGTATTTTGTATCTTACTATGATTATTACCAACCCGAGGCTTATGTCCCTTCGAGCGATACCTATATTGAGAAGGACAGCTCTGTCAATGATGAGATTGACAAGCTCCGTCACTCAGCGACTTCGGCTCTTCTGGAGCGTAACGATGTCATCGTCGTGGCTTCTGTTTCTTGTATCTATGGTTTGGGTTCGCCCAAGGAATATGCTGATAGTGTCGTTAGTCTCCGTCCAGGTCTGGAGATTTCTCGTGATAAACTCTTGAATGACTTGGTGGATATTCAGTTTGAACGCAATGATATTGATTTCCAACGGGGAAGATTTCGCGTTCGCGGGGATGTGGTGGAGATTTTCCCAGCTTCTCGTGATGAACACGCTTTTCGAGTTGAGTTTTTCGGGGATGAGATTGACCGTATCCGCGAGGTTGAGGCTTTGACAGGTCAGGTATTGGGCGAAGTGGATCATTTGGCGATTTTCCCTGCCACTCACTTTGTGACCAATGACGACCATATGGAAGTTGCGATTGCAAAAATTCAAGCAGAATTAGAAGAGCAGTTAGCTGTCTTTGAGAAGGAAGGTAAACTGCTAGAGGCCCAGCGTTTGAAACAGCGGACAGAGTATGATATTGAGATGTTACGTGAGATGGGTTATACAAATGGGGTTGAGAACTACTCACGCCACATGGATGGTCGTAGTGAAGGAGAGCCTCCTTATACGCTTCTCGACTTTTTCCCTGATGATTTCTTGATCATGATTGATGAAAGTCACATGACCATGGGGCAAATCAAGGGAATGTATAATGGAGACCGTTCTCGTAAGGAAATGCTAGTTAATTATGGTTTCCGTTTGCCGTCTGCCTTGGACAATCGCCCTCTCCGTCGTGAGGAGTTTGAGAGTCACGTTCATCAGATTGTATATGTTTCAGCGACACCAGGTGACTATGAAAATGAACAGACCGAGACAGTGATTGAGCAAATCATTCGTCCGACAGGACTTCTAGACCCAGAGGTGGAAGTCCGTCCGACTATGGGACAGATTGATGACCTCCTAGGTGAAATCAATGCCCGTGTTGAAAAGAATGAACGAACCTTTATCACAACCTTGACTAAGAAGATGGCAGAAGACTTGACTGACTACTTCAAAGAAATGGGCATCAAGGTCAAGTACATGCACTCGGATATCAAGACCTTGGAGCGGACGGAGATTATCCGTGACCTACGCTTGGGTGTCTTTGATGTCTTGGTCGGAATCAACCTGCTCCGCGAAGGGATTGACGTTCCTGAGGTAAGCTTGGTTGCCATTCTCGATGCTGACAAGGAAGGATTCCTCCGTAACGAGCGTGGACTCATCCAGACCATTGGACGTGCCGCCCGTAACAGTGAAGGTCATGTCATCATGTATGCGGATACCATGACTCAGTCTATGCAACGTGCTATCGATGAAACTGCCCGCCGTCGGAAAATCCAGATGGCTTATAATGAAGAGCATGGTATCGTACCTCAAACCATAAAGAAAGAAATCCGTGATCTAATCGCCGTAACCAAGGCAGTTTCCAAAGAAGAGGACAAGGAAGTCGATATCAATAGCCTCAACAAACAAGAACGCAAGGAACTCGTCAAAAAACTCAAAAAACAAATGCAAGAAGCCGTCGAAGTGCTTGACTTTGAACTCGCAGCTCAGATCCGCGATATGATGTTGGAAGTGAAGGCGTTGGATTAGGAAAAAGTATGGTTTATTTAAGAAAACTAATTGAAGAAGATTTGGTGTCTTTGTGGGAAATTGCTTATTCACAATCTAATCCAATTTGGAAGCAGTATGATGCTCCCTATTATGACGATTATCAGCATTTTCCTAATTTTCAAGAATTTAAACTCCAAAAATCAGAATCTACTCTAAACAACTCAAATCGCCTTGGCATTTTTGTTGATGATAAACTAGTTGGGACTGTTTCGCGCTACTGGGTATGTAAACAAACAAGATGGATGGAATTGGGGATTTGTATTTATGATAGCAAGTTTTGGAACTCTGGCATTGGAAAAGCTGCTATGCTACAATGGATAGATCGGACATTTAAGGATTACTTGGAGTTGGAGCATCTTGGTTTGACAACTTGGTCAGGAAATTTTGGTATGATGAAATTGGCTGAGAAATTAAGAATGAAAAAAGAAGCTCATATTCCAAAAGTTCGTTATTATCAAGGTGTTTATTATGATAGTATTAAATACGGCATTTTGAGAGAAGAATGGGAGGAAGCAAATGGTCATCACAGTCAAACAGATGGAAACTCCTGAAGAGATAGAAGGAAAATCTCTCGTTCATTGGCAGACGTGGAGAGAGGCTTATGACGACCTTTTACCTGCAGAATTTCAGGAGACAATGACATTAGAAAGATGTCGATTCTTTAGTCAAAAATATCCAGAAAATACATTGATCGCGATGGATGGCATGAAGGTAGTTGGTTTTATCAGTTATGGAAACTTTCGTGATGAGGCTATTCAAGCTGGCGAAATTATTGCCTTATATGTGTTAAAAGACTATTATGGAAAAGGTATTGCTCAGAAGTTAATGAAGGAAGCTCTGACGACTCTTGAACAGTTCTCTGAAATATTTTTATGGGTATTAAAAGAGAATAAGCGAGCCATTGCTTTCTATCAAAAAATGGGTTTTACTTTTGATGGGCAAGAAAAAATACTTGACCTTGGAAAACCGATCACTGAAATTAGAATGGTATATAAGAAATCATCAGAATTTGAGAGTTAAATGCAAGGACAGTTGTGATTTGTTTTCAGATTGCACAATCAACAAATGATTACGTTTTAGAATATATTTTTGAATAGAGAGAAGTTATTATGAAAGTAAAAGAGGCAAATTATAAGAAATCATCTGGCTTAGATTCAGTACGTTTTTGGTTACAAGGGCATCGATTTGTCAAATTTATGCTTGATATTTTCTTTTATATCATCTTGTTCCTAGTTATAGAATTCACAACATCACAGAACAAAAGCATTCCAGCTGATTTTCGGTACAGAGAACTCTTATTTCCTTTGCAATTGAATCTTTTTATCTTGGGTAATAGGTTTTATGCTCTCTTTTTGTCAGTGAAAACTAAAAAAGAAAAGACCCTTAAAAAATTCTGTGAACCCTTTATTTATATCAATATCCTTAGCTTCATTTTTCAACTGATTGGTGTGAGAAAAAGAGGAAGAGTTGTTCTGTCACCTTTGTTTTCACTGGAGTCATCCTATATCTGGTTTCCTATTGTCATCTACCTTCTGGTCTTGATGTTAACTTTGGCAATCTTCTTTCTCTCTAAAGCTTCAAAAAAAGGAGTAGATGAAAATGAAGATGAGTAGACAAATGAAGTACAAGACAAAAGAAAAGTCTTCTTGGACTAAGATGATTTATCTTTGGATGGAAAGGCACCGAAGGATTGGTCAACTCATGGATACGAGTGTGTTATTCGGATCTTTGTTTGTATCATTTCTTGCTGCCTCTTTCATTGGTTCTCCATTCCCAAACTTAAACTATCTTTCTCCCTTAAGCTTTAATCTTTTCCTTCTGCTCTTATCAACCTATTTCCTTGTCTTTCGTTTTAGTAGTGATAAACTTCAGAAATGGCGTTACTTTTCATGGGGATTTATTGGGTTCAATGGTCTTCTTTTTCCCTTTCATCTCTTGGTGGGTCTGAATTGGCTAGGACGTCGTAAGTCAACGAATTTCCCCCCTATAATTTCTATGGATCCGGCCTATGTCTGGGCTCCTATTGTAAGTTATCTCTTTTTCTTTTTCTTAGGGCTGGGCATTCTGCTTTTGGTTATACGGATAGAAAAGAGAAGAAGGAGGCGTAAATGGAACGAAAGATTAAGAAACCAAAGAAGATCAAACAAAAGAACAGAAAAATGAGAAAAATCCATAAAAAGGATTCTTTGATAGCTCACGTCCAATTGTGGATGGGAAGGCATCCAAAGCTTGCTTCTTTTATGGATGGTGGCATAATATTATTTTCTATTTTTGGTATCATGTATGTGTTGTTTGGGACAACACTTATCCCGAAACCATATCAGGAAATGTCCTATGTCTTGCCAATTATTATGAATTTTGTCTTTTTGGTGTACACACTCTATCAAGGTATTTTTAGAGATGGTTTTAGTGAAAAGACTTCAGTACAAGGATTTTTACAACCTTTTCTATACATAAATGGACCTATTTTTCTTCTCCACTTAATTGTTGGGGTGAAAGGAAGAAATGTTAAAAAAATTCCTTCTCTATTATCTATCGATTATCGCTACATCTGGCTTCCAATTGCTACCTATCTAATCTTTTTCATCATTCCAGCGATATTAATGGTCATTTTGAAATATAAGGACAAAAAGAGGAATAATCATGACAAAAGAAAATCTAACTAAGTTAATTTCGTTTAAGACACTTTATTTGGCTTTGCTAGCTTTTGTGATCCTTCATTTGATCTTGTTGGTTTTTCGTTCTTTGTTTAGCCTTCTTAATCCATCCATGGAGAATCTTTTATAGAATAAGAGATTTTCAATGGTACCACCTTATTTTTCAATTATTTAGTGGATTGGTGGCACTTTATCTTTGGTTTGGAGCATTTTTTGCTTTGTCAATTATCTCGGATCCAGCTATTCCCATTAATATAGACTATCACATACAAGATAAAGAAATCATCATTGTTAGAGGTTTTTTGGCCCGTAGTACTTATGAACATCACGAGTTGATTAATCCATTCATCATGAAATCTGATATTAAGTTCGAAAAAGGCATATAACAACTTAGAAAGCGAGAAAATCCATGTCCCGTGCGCAAGCAACCATTTTAACTAACATCTGTCTAATCGAAGATCTAGAAAATAAGCGAGTAGTCATGCAATACCGCTCTCCTAAAAATAATCGCTGGTCTGGCTATGCCTTTCCAGGAGGACATGTTGAGAATGGCGAGTCCTTTGCCGAGTCTGTCATTCGTGAGATTTATGAAGAAACCGGTCTAACGATTCAGAATCCCCAACTGGTTGGTATTAAAAATTGGCCCTTAGATACAGGTGGGCGCTACATCGTTGTTTGTTATAAGGCGACAGAGTTTACTGGAAGTCTCCAATCCTCAGAAGAAGGGGAAGTAACTTGGGTGCAAAAAGACCAGATTCCAAATTTGGATCTGGCCTATGATATGTTGCCTTTGATGGAAATGATGGAAGCACCTGACAAGTCTGAGTTCTTCTATCGCCACCGTACAGAGGACGGCTGGGAGAAAGAAATTTTCTAGTCTTTTACCAAATAACCTAACTGATCCAAGGCCTCCTCGATATAGTGGAGGTCTTGTTGTGTTTCGGCTTCAACAAGGTGGTAATGGATGCCGTCTGTCAATTCAGAAAGGGGTCTAAAGTCTGAATTCTCAACTTGTTCCAGAAAGTGCTGGACATCTCGGCGGCAAGTGAGTTTGACTAGGGTTTCAATTTCGCCATAAACGGGATGATCGATTAAGATATTTTGAACGCGTCCGCCATTATCTACAATAGCTAGTAGTTCCTGACCGATTTCTTCCAATTCATGTTTCACTTTAAAGAGTTTGTGAACGTAGGGGCTAGAATCATTTTCTTTGTAGATATAGCCACGATTGGTGGATAGGATAGGAGCCCCATCTGCTCGGAGAATAGCGATATCCTGTACAATGACTTGGCGCGTAACATGAAAGTGTTCAGCCAAGGTTTGACCATTGAGAGCTTTTGGCGCCTCTTTTAAGAGTTTGAGAAGAGCTTGTTTGCGATCCTTTGTCATAGTTTTTCCTTTTAGCGACGTTTTCGAAGCACTTTATAGACAGCTAGTGCTAATGTATAGTCTACCATACTATGAACGATTGTGCCAAAACCAACTAGGACAAAGAGAACATAAAACATATTTTCAACATTTGTCCCTGAAGTAGCATAGAAGATGATACAAGCTATTACTTCAGCGATAGCATGAACAACACCCAAAACAAAGTTAAAAATCCAAGATGTCTTTGGTTTATCCAAGGTTTCAGGGAATTTCTTTAAGTACAAAGCCCCCAAAGTACCAAAAACGATGTGAGAGAAGGCACGAAGTACAATAACAGGCGGATAGCCAGCCATCAGGAAACCAAGACTAGAAGCAATAATCACAAAAGCAGCCATCAAAGGCGAAAGAAACATGGCGATAAAGATGGGGATATGACTTCCCAAGGTGTAAGAAGCCGGTGGGATAACGATTTTAAAAGGCATAATGATTGGAATCAAAATCGCTATTGCAGTGAGTAGGGCAGTCATAGTCATAAACTGCGTTTTTTTCCGTATATCCATAAGAACCTCCATTTATCTGTATATACACAAGTATAGTACAATAAATCACCAATCAAGTCAAGAAGCATTATTGATTTTTCAGGAAAATTTGGTTAAAATGTGGTAAAGAATAATAGGAACTGAGGAGAAATTGTGATGATACTTTTTGTTTACCTAATCGTGGTAATCGTGATGATGTCAAAGCAGAAAAAAGAAGGGAAAGTAGTCTCAGGTTGGACTCGTTTCCTAGTTTATAGTTTATTGGTCCTTTCGCTACTCTCTCTATTAGCAAGTAGCCTAGCTGTTTCACTCTTTAGCCTTCCTTTATTAGGTTTTCTTTTGATGGCAGCAATACTCGAAATTGCTTATTTTGTCAGATTGGTGATTGCATTTGGTTTGGTTTTACTATCTTTAACCCTATATTTGGATAGCCAGAAAAGTCAGCAACCTACACCTCTTTCGTATCAACTCCTGCGCTTTGGCTTTCATATTCTATTGATGTTTCTCATGTTTTAAATGCTAAACTCCACCTTCAGGATGAAAGTGGAGTTGATTTTTTATTTCTTCAAAGTTTCGAGACGGGGAACAATTGCTACTGTTAGTACGGCAGAAATGACAAGCTCGGCAATTGAGTTTGTAGAAATAACGGTTGCCAGGAGTTTTTGAATATTGCCGTCGAAGACATTTCCAAAAAGGAAGAAGATTCCCCCAAGGACAAAGACGGTGTTGGTAAGGGAACCGAGAGCACCAGCAAAGATGAGACCTGTTCTGTTTTTTAATAATTTATAAACCAAATAAGGTGTCAGCCCAATCAAAACTCGAGGGACAATAGCGATAATCGCAGAGTAGATGTTTCCGTTCGGTACGAATGGTGAGAAAAGGTAGCTGGTTGGTAGAATCGTAATCGTATTTACCGTTAAGCTTAGCAGTCCCATCAAAAAACCAAGTGTAACTCCAACGCGAGGACCATAGATGATACTAGCAATAATGACTGGAATATGAACGATAGTTGGTTTAATTGGAAATGGGAAAAGATTAAATAGGAGAGAGCTCAAAAAGTGGATAACGAGCATAACTGCAAAAAAGATAGCAATGGGTGCAATGTTAGAGCGTTTGTTCATCGAGGGTTTCCTTTATTCTTTCTAATATAGTATTCAGGTCAGCTAGGGCGCCTTTGCCGTGATCGCCACAGGCTAGTAGAGATTCCTTTGGAGAGATGATCTGATAACCATAGGTCTCTAATGTTTTTAGATTAGTCTGAGTTGCCGGATGGTCATACATTTTTGTATTCATGGCTGGCGCTAAGAGTTTAGGGATGTGACTTGGTAGAGCAAGAGCCGTACTGGTCACCATGTTATCCGCAAAACCGTGCGCAAGTTTGGCAATGGTATTAGCAGTAGCAGGGACAACGATAAAAAGGTCTGTTTCTTTTCCTCTTTCGATATGATTGACTTGATTAGGATAGGGTTCCTGCATGACATCAAGGTGAACTGGATTCTGTGAGAGTACCTGTAGTGTCAAAGGCTGGATAAACTCTCTTGCCGCTTCGGTCATTAAGACAGTGACATGATGGCCCTGTTTTTTCAAGGAACTGACTAGGTCAGCTGATTTATAGGAGGCAATGGAACCTGTCACTGCGATCAGAATGTTTGCCATAGCTTTCCTTTCTATGAATCGTATGCTTGAATTTTTTCAAGAAGGAGGTTTGCTATTTCCTCTTTGGTTTGAACGGTTTGAAGATGATCATTCTCAACAAAGATTGCGCGATGCTGATTTGCTGAGATTTGAGTCAGGTCATTAGCGATGATTAAGTCCGCTTGGTTCTTGATAAGACTCTTTCGTGCGATCTCAATGAGATAATCCTCAGAGACATCAACCAGCAGTTTAAAGCCAATCAGATGAATGGCAGGATTCCATTCTTTGACCAGAGAGATGATTTTTGGAGTCTTTTTAAGGAACAAAACCTGAACTTCATCAGTTGAAGAAATCTTAGCTTGATGATTCTGCTTGCTTAAAAATTCTTCTAAATTAGGGCTAGCCTGTACCTCCTCAAGCCCCGTCATATAAACAGGAGTATAGTCGGACACAGCCATTGAGTGGATTAAGACCTGATATTCCTTAACAAGTTCTTGCATCCCAACTAGAAGGTCGTTGGTATTATCAATTTCTCGAATGCTTAGGTTGGGATGAGCTTCTGGCTTCAGAGCTCGTTTTGTCGTTATCAAACAAACTTCATGCCCCGCAGCAAGCAAGGTTTCTGTGATGATTTTCCCCAAGCGACCTGTAGAATGGTTAGTAATAGAGCGGACACTATCGATAGCTTCACTGGTACCGCCCGATGTGACTAAAATTTTCATAGCACTATTGTACACAAAAATAAACAGTAAGTAAAATGAAAGCGATAAAATTTTGCTAAAACAAAGCTACACTATAGTTTATAACTATAAAGCCATATAAAATTTTTAAAAGGGCCCTAAAAATCTTGAAATTCAGGATATTTACGAACGTTTAGAGAGTTTATGGATGTTAAAAATCTTGTTTTGTGTTATAATAAATTATCAAATTAGAGGTTAGAGGAGTTTTGAATGAAAACAGATATTGAAATCGCACAGAGTATTGAGTTGAAACCAATCGTTGATGTTGTTGAGAAATTGGGCATTTCTTATGACGATTTAGAATTGTACGGGAAGTACAAGGCTAAGCTCAGCTTTGATAAAATTCGTGCAGTTGAGAGCAATCCAGTTGGGAAATTGATCTTGGTTACTGCCATCAATCCAACACCTGCAGGTGAAGGGAAATCAACCATTACCATTGGTCTTGCGGATGCCTTGAACAAGATTGGTAAGAAAACCATGATTGCCATTCGCGAACCGTCTCTTGGCCCAGTAATGGGGATCAAGGGTGGTGCAGCCGGTGGTGGTTATGCTCAAGTGTTGCCAATGGAGGACATCAACCTTCACTTTACTGGGGATATGCATGCCATTACAACTGCTAACAACGCTCTTTCTGCCTTGATTGACAACCACTTACACCAAGGAAATGAGCTGGGAATCGACCAACGTCGTATTCTTTGGAAACGTGTTGTGGACTTGAACGACCGCGCTCTTCGTCATGTGACCGTTGGACTTGGTGGTCCTCTAAATGGTATTCCACGTGAGGATGGTTTCGATATTACTGTTGCTTCAGAAATCATGGCTATTCTTTGCTTGGCTACGGACATCGAGGATTTGAAACGCCGTTTGGCTAACATCGTTATCGGCTATAGCTATGACCGAACACCTGTTTCTGTTGGTGATTTACAGGTTGAGGGAGCGTTAGCATTGATTTTGAAAGATGCTATCAAACCGAACTTGGTTCAGACAATTTACGGTACACCTGCCTTTGTACACGGTGGTCCATTTGCCAATATCGCTCATGGATGTAACTCTGTTTTGGCAACAAGCACAGCCCTTCGCTTGGCTGATTATACTGTTACTGAAGCTGGTTTTGGTGCGGACCTTGGTGCTGAGAAATTCCTTGACATTAAGACACCAAACTTGCCAACATCTCCAGATGCAGTTGTCATCGTCGCAACCCTTCGTGCCCTTAAGATGAATGGTGGTGTGGCTAAAGACGCTCTTACAGAGGAAAATGTGGAGGCGGTCCGTGCCGGTTTTGCTAACTTGAAACGCCACGTTGAGAACATCCGTAAGTTCGGTATTCCAGCAGTTGTAGCTATCAATGAATTTGTTTCTGATACAGAGGCTGAAATCGCAGCCTTGAAGGAACTTTGTGCCTCAATCGATGTACCTGTAGAATTGGCTAGTGTCTGGGCTGATGGCGCAGAAGGTGGAGTAGCTCTTGCTGAAACTCTTGTCAAGACAGTCGCTGAAAACCCAGCTAACTACACACGTCTTTATGACAATGAGCTTTCTGTTCAAGAAAAGATTGAAAAAATTGTCACTGAAATTTATCGCGGTAGCAAAGTGAACTTTGAGAAGAAAGCTCAAACGCAAATTGCTCAAATCGTTCAGAATGGTTGGGACAAATTGCCAATCTGTATGGCGAAAACTCAGTACAGTTTCTCTGACAATCCAAATGCACTTGGAGCACCAGAAAACTTTGAAATTACCATCCGTGAATTGGTACCAAAATTAGGGGCAGGCTTTATCGTTGCCCTAACTGGTGATGTCATGACCATGCCAGGACTTCCAAAACGTCCAGCCGCTCTTAATATGGATGTTGAAAGCGACGGAACAGTTTTAGGCTTGTTCTAATCATAGTACATAGGGGAGTATAAAATGACTGAACGAAATTGTAAAGAAATCTTATCCGAATTTGATTCTACTAAAAACAATTATGAGAGACTTTTAGAATATATAGATGCTACTATTAAAAGCTTATTAGAAATTAAAAAAATACAGATTCATGAAATTAAGGGAAGGGTTAAGGATAGAGATAGTTTAGAAAGAAAAATTGAAACTAAGGGTTATAAATATTCTAATTTATTAGAGATAACAGATATTTGTGGAATTAGAATTATTACTTATTTTTCGGATGATGTAGATAAAATTGCTTCGTTACTTGAGGAGGAATTTGAATTAGATAAAGCTAATTCTATTGACAAACGAAAAACACAAGATCCAACAAAATTTGGATATGTATCTTTACACTATATTTTAAAATTAGGTGGAGACAGAGCAAAATTAGCTGAGAATTTGAATTATAAAGAATTGAAGTTTGAAGTTCAGATAAGAACTATTTTACAGCATGCTTGGGCAGAGATAGAACATGACTTTGGCTATAAAACTGATCAGGATGTTCCTGAAAAAATCAGAAGAAGATTTTCGAGATTAGCTGGTTTAATTGAATTAGCCGATGATGAATTTATGGAAATTAAAAGATATGAAAAAGACTATCTTAATGAAGTTGAAGAAGAGTTCAAAGAAAATTCTAAAAGTATTCAAATTGATTCTATAAGTATTTCAGCCTTATTAGAGAGTAAATCTTATATCGATTATCTTGGAGAATATTATAATGAACATGATATTGCCATTAGATATCCTGGTGGAAAATTTAAGGATGATCGAATTTCTAAGATTGTAAATTATTGTGAACAATTAGATATAAAAACTATTGACGAATTGGTGAATAAGTTCAAAGAAGAATTTCCAAATTATTTTAATAATTGGATTAAAGATAAACCTAACTATTATTATACTTGGAATAGTACACCCCTGCTAGAAGTTCTTTATGATTTAAATTATTCAGCTAGATAATTACATTAAGCATTGTAAGTGATCCCATCTATATTCGGATGGGATTTTGTTATTTGGCTACTCTTTGTAAAGTTTCTATTTTACCTGATTTCTGATATAATAGAAACATTGACTTCAAGAGTAAGGAAGAGAAGATGAACGCATTATTAAATGGAATGAATGACCGTCAGGCTGAGGCGGTGCAAACAACAGAAGGGCCCTTGTTAATCATGGCAGGAGCCGGTTCTGGGAAGACTCGTGTTTTAACTCACAGAATCGCCTACTTGATTGATGAAAAAATGGTTAATCCTTGGAATATCTTGGCCATTACCTTTACCAATAAGGCTGCGCGTGAGATGAAGGAGCGTGCCTATGGGCTCAATCCAGCTACTCAGGACTGTCTGATTGCGACCTTTCACTCCATGTGTGTTCGTATCCTGCGTCGCGATGCAGATCATATTGGCTACAACCGCAATTTTACCATAGTAGATCCCGGAGAACAGCGAACCCTCATGAAACGCATTCTCAAGCAGTTAAACTTGGATCCTAAAAAATGGAATGAACGGACCATTTTGGGAACCATTTCCAATGCTAAGAATGACCTGATTGATGATGTGGCTTATGCTGCTCAAGCTGGTGATATGTACACGCAAATCGTAGCTCAGTGTTATACAGCTTATCAAAAGGAGCTTCGTCAGTCTGAGTCCGTTGACTTTGATGATTTGATTATGTTGACTTTGCGTCTCTTTGATCAGAATCCTGATGTCTTGACCTACTATCAGCAGAAGTTCCAGTACATTCATGTTGATGAGTACCAAGATACCAACCATGCCCAGTACCAATTGGTCAAACTCTTGGCTTCACGCTTTAAAAATATCTGCGTAGTCGGTGATGCTGACCAGTCTATTTACGGTTGGCGTGGGGCTGATATGCAGAATATCTTGGATTTTGAGAAAGATTACCCTAACGCCAAGGTCGTTTTGTTAGAGGAAAATTACCGTTCAACCAAAACCATTCTCCAAGCTGCCAATGACGTCATCAAAAACAATCAAAATCGCCGCCCCAAGAATCTCTGGACCCAGAATGCTGATGGGGAACAGATTATTTACTATCGTGCAAATGACGAACAGGATGAGGCTGTTTTTGTAGCCAAAACCATCGACGAACTTAGTCGTAGTCAAAACTTCCCCCACAAGGATTTTGCAGTTCTTTATCGGACTAACGCCCAGTCTCGTACCATTGAGGAGGCCCTCCTAAAGTCCAATATTCCTTATACTATGGTCGGCGGAACCAAGTTCTACAGCCGTAAAGAAATCCGTGACATTATAGCTTATCTTAACCTCATTGCCAATTTGAGTGATAATATCAGTTTTGAGCGCATTATCAACGAGCCTAAACGCGGAATTGGCCCAGGAACCGTTGAGAAAATTCGCGACTTTGCGAATATGCAAGAGATGTCTATGCTGGATACTTCAGCCAATATCATGCTGTCTGGCATCAAAGGAAAAGCA
The DNA here is from genome assembly GCF_037963785.1 of Streptococcus sp. FSL W8-0197. Classification (GTDB taxonomy): domain Bacteria; phylum Bacillota; class Bacilli; order Lactobacillales; family Streptococcaceae; genus Streptococcus; species Streptococcus oralis_CQ. The sequence continues at coordinate 948,399 of NZ_CP150168.1, forward strand.
GCTCAGTCTATCTGGGATTTTGCCAATATGATTCTGGATTTGCGGGAGCAACTGGATCAATTAACCATCACCGAGCTGGTGGAGGCTGTTCTAGAAAAAACAGGTTATATCGATATTCTTAATGCTCAGGGAACCTTGGAAAGTAAGGCACGGGTTGAAAATATCGAAGAGTTCCTATCTGTTACCAAGAATTTTGACGACAATCCTGATAGTCAAGAAGAGGAAACAGGTTTGGACAAACTCAGTCGTTTCTTGAATGACCTTGCCCTGATTGCGGATACGGATTCAGGCAGTCAGGAGACATCAGAAGTGACCTTGATGACCTTGCACGCAGCTAAGGGACTTGAGTTCCCAGTTGTCTTTATCATCGGGATGGAGGAAAATGTCTTTCCGCTTAGCCGCGCAGCTGAAGATCCTGATGAACTGGAAGAAGAACGCCGTTTGGCCTATGTCGGTATCACACGCGCAGAAAAGATCCTTTATCTGACTAATGCCAACTCTCGCTTGCTTTTTGGGCGTACCAACTACAATCGTCCAACTCGTTTTATCAATGAAATTAGTTCGGACTTGCTTGATTATCAAGGTTTGGCCCGTCCAGCGAATACTAGCTTTAAAGCCTCTTATAGCAGTGGTGGGATTGCTTTCGGTCAAGGTATGAGCTTAGCTCAGGCCCTTCAAGAACGGAAACGCAATGCTGCTCCAAGCTCTATCCAGTCAAGTGGTCTCCCATTTGGACAATTTGCAGCCGAAAATAAAAAAGATTCGACTGATACAAGTTGGTCTATTGGAGATATTGCCCTTCACAAAAAGTGGGGTGAGGGAACGGTCCTAGAAGTCTCTGGTAGTGGAGATACTCAGGAATTGAAAATCAATTTCCCAGAAGTGGGGCTGAAAAAACTCTTAGCCAGCGTTGCCCCAATTGAGAAAAAAATCTAATTTTTCATCCTCCTCACGAATAATAAAGTGAGGAGGATTTTTATGTACAGTATTTCATTCCAAGAAGATTCACTCTTGCCTAGAGAAAGACTAGTTAAAGAAGGAGTAGAGGCGCTGAGCAATCAAGAATTACTAGCTATTTTGCTCAGAACGGGAACGCGTCAGGCAAATGTCTTTGAAATTGCCCAAAAAGTCTTGAATAATCTTAACAGTCTAACTGATTTAAAGAAAATGACCCTGCAGGAATTGCAGAGTCTGTCTGGTATTGGACGGATTAAGGCCATTGAATTACAAGCGGTGATTGAACTGGGACATCGCATTCACAAGCACGAAACCCTTGAGATGGAAAGTATTCTCAGTAGTCAAAAGCTAGCCAAGAAAATGCAACAGGAACTTGGTGATAAAAAACAAGAGCACCTAGTGGCACTCTATCTCAATACACAAAATCAAATCATTCATCAGCAGACCATTTTTATCGGCTCTGCGACACGTAGCATTGCTGAACCAAGGGAAATCCTTCACTATGCCCTCAAGCATCTGGCTACCTCTGTGATTCTCGTTCACAATCATCCATCTGGTGCTGTATCTCCTAGTCGAAACGACGACCATGTCACTAAGCTAGTCAAGGAAGCTTGCGAACTGATGGGAATTGTTTTCTTGGACCATTTGATTGTATCGCACTCGGATTACTTTAGTTACCGTGAAAAGACAGATTTGATTTAAGATTACACATGATCTTACTCAATCACTTCTAAAACATAGGAATCTACTTCTGTCATATTGATAACAGGAAGAGGTTTTATCGTGGGCACAAGTAAATTTTCTTGAACGATAAAGTTGACAATCGCATTGAAATCTTCGATTTTATAATATCTTTTTTTATGAATGAGAATATCTCTGTAAAAGTAAAGACTTGAATGAAATTTACTTTTTAGTTTGGCATCTGCCTTTTTACAAAATCGTTTTGCCTTTTTAGACATTTCTTTCAGCTGTTTTTCTTTTTCTTTTTGAGATAGTTTATCGAAATTCTCTTTATTCTTAGAAAAAGATTGGTAACTTTCCGCTGTTAAAAGTCTATAGAGATTAGAAAGATGAAAGCAAACTGTTATTTCTTTTTCATTATTTGATAAGAAAAGATTAGCTTCCTTTTCCTTATAAGATATGAAAACATTAGCTTCTATATCTCTCAAAATCTCATGAGTAGAAGGTATTTTAATTTCATTCATGTTTTAATAACCTATTTATAAGTCCTAGAGTTCGTTAACAACATAGTCAAACAATGTTTTATCCTTGGGACGATTTTCAAAGAGAAATTCAGGATGCCATTGAACACCAAGATAAGGAAAGCCGTCCGTAGTTGTCACAGCCTCAACGATTCCATCTTTAGGATCATGTGCTACAACCTTAAGATTTGAGGCTAGATCTTTAATGCTCTGGTGGTGGAAGGAGTTGATGTGAGAGATTTCTCCATAGATTTCTCGGAGAATGGTATCAGGTTCCGTTACGAGGCGTTGGGTCGTGTATTCGGCTGAACAGTCCTGCCAATGATCCTCAATATCTTGGTGAAGCGTGCCCCCCATGGCGACATTGAAAAGTTGAGTACCCCGACAAACAGAGAAAATTGGCTTCTTTTGCTTAATCGCTTCTTTAATAAGTGCTAGTTCAAAAATATCTCTTTGAAGGTGGTAGTCATCACTATCAATAGCCTTTGGTTCACCATAGTATTTTGGATCAACATTTTGCCCACCCGTTAGGATGAGCTTATCAATGATACTGATGTAATAGGCAGCCATTTCTTGATCACCAATCGGTAGGATGATTGGAATTCCGCCAGCGTCCTTGACTCCTTCAACAAAGCCCTTTGCTGCATAGCTCATCATGATGTCATCATCTGGATGAGCTTTTTCATTTCCTGTAATCCCAATAACTGGTTTTTTCATACATGCTTTCGCTTTCTAATCCTCTTTACGCATAAAATAGAGGAGGGTTTGGAGTTCGCTTGTCAAATCGACATACTGAACAACCACATCTTTTGGAAGGTGAAGGTGAACAGGGGAAAAGCTGAGAATACCTTTTATACCAGCATCAACCAAAAGATTGGCAACTTCTTGTGATTTAACACTTGGAACTGTTAGGATAGCAGTTTTGACATCTGCTTCTTTGATTTTTTCTTTAATCTGAGAGATACCATAGATTGGAATCCCATCAGGTGTCTGGCTTCCAACTTCTGGATGGTCATCTAGGTCAAAGGCCATGATAATTTTCATCTTGTTACGCTCATGGAAGCGGTAGTGGAGAAGGGCATGGCCCATATTTCCGATTCCAACCAACATAACATTTGTAATTGAGTTATCATTTAGGAGATCAGCAAAAAAATTCATCAATTTTTTGACATCGTAACCAAAACCTCGACGACCTAGTTCACCAAAATAGGAAAAATCCCGACGAACGGTCGCAGAATCGATACCGATAGCCTCTGCAATTTGTTTGGAGTTGGCACGTTCGATTTTTTCTGCATGAAATCTCTTGAAAATTCGATAATAAAGAGAGAGTCTTTTTGCTGTTGCTTTTGGAATAGCAGACTGTTTATCTTTCACAAAATCACAACCTTTCTATTCTTCTATTTTATAGAAACATTGTGAAAAAATCAACAAAAACAAGAAAAAACTAAGAAATTTCTTAGTTTTTATCTGAAAAATGAGCTTGTGATAGAAAACGGTAGAGATCGCCAACCAATCCTTGATAAATCACCTTATCATTCAGCGTTAAGGAGCTGATTAGGAGAGTATCAGGTAGGGTCACACAGCCAGATAGAGATAACATGAGCTCTTCGTAATCCTTATATTCAAGTATACGTTCTAAGTGATAGTTATCTTGATAGGTAAGTCGATACATAGTCAATTATCTTTCTTCTTTAGTGAAGATACCGCGTTCTACTAAACTGTCCATGAGGAAGTAGAATTTTTCTTGGTGAATATGGTGATCTTCTGATTTAAAGATATTCACCAAACGAAGGCCAGATTTGTCAGTGATGTTGAGTTTAGCACCTGTAAGGTCTTTATTGATGATGATTTTTAGGTTGAAACCTTCACCACTGTTGGGTACTTTTTCAAGTAGACGAGTCAGTTCGTAGTTTCCTACTTTTGTTTCAAAGAAAGTATTGTCTTTCAGTGTGAACTTTTTGACAGTTGGGCTAAGTGTGTAGTCGTAGCGGCAGTTTTGCAGTTTAATGGTTTTTTCGAATGCCATTAGTTTAATCTCCAATAATTTTTTTTAAGGTTTGTGCGAGTTGTTTCAGTTCTTCCTCAGTGTTAAGAGGAGAAAGACTGATACGGACAGATTCTGTTAAACGATGCGAATCAGACCCATAAAATGCTTCAAGCACATGACTGGTTTGCACAATACCAGCAGTACAAGCCGAACCGGTAGAAATTGAAATTCCTTCAAGATCTAACCGAAGTAAAAGTAAATCATTTTTCTGACCAGGAAAACCGATATTAAAAACATAAGGCAGTTGGTCTTGACTTTCATTGAGATAGTAGTCTAAATCGGAAATCTCTTTTAGAAAAACAGATTTAAGTGCGCTTAGTTTTTGGTAATGCTCAACTTGGTCATTCAAATCCTCTTTGAGAGCAGAGACCATACCTACAATGGCAGCGAGGTTTTCTGTTCCAGCCCGTTTCTTTTGTTCTTGGTCTCCACCGTGAAGGTAGGAATCAAAGTCCGCGGAAGAAGCATAAAGAAATCCGACTCCTTTTGGTCCATGGAATTTGTGGGCAGAAGCGCTGAGGAAATCAATTCCTAACTCCTCTGGATGGATAGGAATTTTCCCAATAGCTTGAACAGCATCTACATGATATGCAGCAGGATGATCTTTTAAAATACGTCCAATCTCAGCGATAGGTAAGAGACTTCCTGTTTCATTATTAGCATACATGGTGGAAACGAGAATGGTATCGTCACGTAAGGCTTTTTGAATTTGCTGGGCAGTTATCTCTTGATTTACTGGTTGGATGATAGTTGCTTCAAAACCAAAATGTTGCACCAGATAATCGATAGTTTCAAGTACAGAATGGTGTTCAATAGCTGTCGTGATGATATGTCTTCCACGATTTTGATGACGGAGACAATAGCCGATAATGGCTGTATTGTTACTTTCTGTACCGCCAGACGTGAAAAAGATATGTTGAGGTTTGGTTCCTAGCAAGTGGGCTAAGTCCTGACGAGCCTCTCGCAAGAGTTTGCCAGCCTGCCGACCATGACTATGAATACTAGAAGGATTACCATGAGTTTCTTGCATGACCTTGGTCATTTCAGAAATAGCTACTGCTGACATAGGAGTCGTAGCAGCATTGTCCAAATAAATCAAAGAATCACCTTATTTCTTTTTGTTGTAAGCAAAGAGTGGGCTGACTGGTTTTCTTTCATGGATGCGGACGATAGCATCACCAATTAATTCGCTAGCAGTAATGTAGCATACATTTTCTGGAGTTCTTTCTTTGGTTGCTACGGAGTCTGTCACAAGGATTTCTTTGATGTTTGTAGCGTCAAGAAGGTCTGCTGCACCTTCAACAAATAAACCGTGACTAGAAACTGCATAAATCTCAGTTGCACCTTCACGTTCAACGATTTTGGCTGCTTCAGAGAAAGTACGACCAGTATTTAGGATATCGTCAATCAAGATAGCCTTCTTGCCTTCAACATCCCCAATGATATAGCCTTCGTTACGATCAGAATCGTCTTGGGCGTAGTCAATGATAGCAATAGGAGCATCAAGGTATTCAGCCAAACTACGTGCACGTTTAACACCAGAGTTCTTTGGACTGACAACAACAACATCAGAACCAAGAAGTCCTTTATCACAGTAGTGCTTAGCAAATAGAGGAACAGTATAAAGATTGTCTACAGGAATATCAAAGAAACCTTGGACCTGAACAGCGTGGAGGTCAAGCGTTAGAACACGGCTTACACCAGCTTTGACAAGCATATTTGCAACTAGTTTTGCAGTGAGGGGTTCGCGAGAAGAAGCGATACGATCCTGACGCGCATAACCAAAGTAAGGGAGGACAACGTTGATACTATGAGCACTTGCACGTACACAAGCGTCAACCATGATCAACAACTCCATCAAGTGGTTGCTAACAGGGTAGCTGGTTGACTGGATGATGTAGACATCGTAACCACGGACACTTTCTTCAATGTTGACCTGGATTTCGCCGTCAGAAAATTGACGAGAGGATAATTTCCCAAGAGGTACACCAACTGTATCCGCAATCTTTTGAGCGATTTCATGGTTAGAGTTTAGGGTGAAAAGTTTCATGTTGTTTCTATCTGACATTATAGACCGTCCTCTGTAAACTTTATGAATCTTCTTTGAGAAAGTTTTGTTTTTCAAAGCCAGATTCTTTTATTTTTATCTTTTCTATTTTACCAAAAAATAGAGATTATTTCAGCTTTTTTTCATGCTTTTAATAAAACGAATTAATTTTGAAGGAGCTTTCTGATAAGTAATCTGATTTTCATCTAAAAATCTCTTAAAATCAGCTTTCCCTTTTTCATGGTCGGTGACTTCAAGCTCGAGTTCATAGTCCGTCTGGTCAAAGTAGTGACTTTCATCTAAGGCCATTAAGCCAATTTCAGTTTTCATTTCATAACGTAGAGTGGAAAGACAGCCTAGAACAAACCAGTCATGGCTTTCGATGCCAATCTTAGAGAGCTTCTCTAGAACGAGACCCTGAGGTAGTTTTTGTTTTTCTAGGTATGATTCAGCTTCTGGAAGAGTTAGTTTCTGATTGTATTCCATATTTCCTACAGTTTGAGGCACTTTCAAGGTCAATTCCGCCCAATCTGAAAAGGTGCGAATGCGCATGGCAACCTTCTTTTCACGCAATTGGAAATCTGGTGTGTCAATGTAGTAGTTCTTCTGAAGAACGGGTTGGATATGGGAAAACTGTTTTTTTAGATGATCATATTCCTCTTTTTTCAGAAGTGTTTTCAATTCTATTTCTAAATGTTTCATTTTTTCAACCTTTTCTATATCTTTGAAAGCGATTTATGGTATAATGGACAATGTATTTATTGTATACGAATGTACTGAAAAAATCAAAGATTTTCGACAGAGCAATCAAACATTACAAGGGAGAAAGTATGACCATAGAATGGGAAGAATTTTTAGATCCTTACATTCAGGCTGTTGGTGAATTGAAGATCAAACTTCGGGGAATTCGCAAACAGTATCGTAAGCAAAACAAGCATTCTCCGATTGAGTTTGTAACGGGTCGGGTAAAACCGATTGAAAGTATCAAAGAAAAAATGGCTCGTCGAGGAATTACATATGCAAGTCTGGAACATGATCTGCAAGACATTGCTGGTTTACGTGTCATGGTTCAGTTCGTTGATGACGTTAAAGAAGTAGTTGAGATTCTACGTAAACGCCAAGATATGAGAGTCGTTCAGGAACGAGATTATATCACTCATCGTAAGGCTTCGGGTTATCGTTCTTATCACGTGGTTGTCGAATATACTGTAGATACGATAAATGGGGCTAAGACCATCCTCGCCGAGATTCAAATACGGACTTTGGCTATGAACTTTTGGGCGACCATTGAACACTCGCTCAATTATAAATATCAGGGCGATTTTCCAGAAGAAATCAGGACAAGATTGGAAATTACAGCGAAAATAGCTCATCAACTGGATGAAGAAATGGGTAAGATTCGAGATGACATCCAGGAAGCGCAGGCTCTCTTTGATCCATTGAGCAGAAAATTAAATGACGGTGTAGGAAATAGTGACGATACAGATGAAGAATACAGGTAAACGAGTTGACCTCATAGCAAATAGAAAACCACAAAGCCAGAAGGTTTTGCATGAGCTGAGGGAAAAACTAAAGAAACAACATTTTATACTGAACGATACCAATCCTGACATCGTCATTTCGATTGGTGGTGACGGGATGCTTTTGTCCGCTTTCCACAAGTATGAGAATCAGTTAGACAAGGTTCGATTTGTAGGTGTTCATACAGGGCATTTGGGATTTTACACAGATTATCGTGATTTTGAGTTGGATCAGTTGGTGACCAATCTCCTACTCGATACTGGTGCCAAGGTTTCTTATCCTGTTTTGAATGTCAAGGTAACGCTTGAAAATGGAGAAGTGAAAATCTTCCGAGCCTTAAATGAAGCGAGTATCCGTCGATCAGACCGCACCATGGTGGCAGATATCATCATTAACCATGTTCCGTTCGAGAGATTTCGTGGAGATGGAGTGACTGTTTCAACTCCGACGGGTAGTACTGCCTACAACAAGTCCCTGGGTGGAGCTGTCTTGCATCCTACCATTGAAGCCTTGCAGTTGACGGAAATAGCGAGTCTTAACAACCGAGTCTATCGCACTTTGGGATCATCGATCATTATTCCCAAAAAGGATAAGATTGAACTCTTGCCGACACGCAATGATTATCACACGATATCAGTCGATAACAGCGTCTATTCATTCCGTAATATCGAACGGATTGAGTATCAAATCGACCATCACAAGATTCACTTCGTAGCGACACCAAGTCATACTAGTTTCTGGAATCGTGTCAAAGATGCCTTCATCGGCGAGGTGGATGAATGAGGTTCGAATTTACCGCAGATGAGCACGTCAAAGTTAAAACTTTCCTCAAGAAACATGAGGTTTCTAAGGGACTTTTGGCTAAGATTAAGTTTCGAGGCGGGGCTATTCTGGTCAATGACCAACCACAAAATGCGACTTATCTCTTAGATATTGGAGACAGGGTAACTATTGACATTCCAGCGGAGGAAGGGTTTGAGAGTCTTGAAGCAATTGAGCGTCCACTGGATGTTCTCTATGAGGATGACCATTTTCTGGTTTTGAATAAACCTTATGGAGTAGCTTCCATCCCCAGTGTCAATCATTCCAATACCATTGCTAATTTTATTAAGGGCTACTATGTCAAACAAGAATATGAAAACCAGCAAGTTCACATCGTGACTAGGCTTGATAGAGATACATCTGGTTTGATGCTTTTTGCCAAGCACGGCTACGCTCATGCACGTTTAGACAAGCAACTGCAACGAAAGTCTATCGAAAAACGTTACTTTGCTTTAGTTAAAGGAGCTGGTGTCTTGGAGCCTGAAGGGGAGATTATCGCCCCGATTGCGCGTGATGAAGATTCCATTATCACGAGACGAGTTGCCAAGGGTGGGAAATACGCCCATACATCATATAAAGTTGTCGCGTCTTATGGAAATATTCACCTAGTCGATATTCGTCTTCATACTGGACGAACTCATCAGATCCGAGTGCATTTTTCTCACATCGGTTTTCCTCTTTTAGGAGACGATCTCTATGGAGGAAGTTTAGACGACGGCATTCAGCGTCAGGCCTTGCATTGCCATTATTTATCTTTTTATCATCCCTTTCTAGAGCAAGATTTGCAGCTAGAAAGCCCCTTACCGGATGATTTCAGCAATCTTATTACTCAGTTATCAACTAATACTCTTTAAAAACTATTTGGAGTATAATTTATTTTCTTAAAGGAGAAAACTCATGGAAGTTTTTGAAAGTCTCAAAGCCAACCTGGTTGGCAAAAATGCTCGTATCGTTCTCCCTGAAGGAGAAGAGCCACGTATTCTTCAAGCAACAAAACGCTTGGTAAAAGAAACAGAAGTAATTCCTGTTTTGCTCGGAAACCCTGAAAAAATTAAAATTTATCTCGAAATCGAAGGGATCATGGATGGTTATGAAGTAATTGATCCCCAACACTATCCTCAATTCGAAGAAATGGTTGCTGCTTTGGTAGAGCGTCGTAAGGGCAAAATGACTGAAGAAGAAGCGCGCAAAGTTTTGGTTGAAGATGTCAACTACTTTGGTGTGATGCTAGTCTACTTGGGCTTGGTTGACGGTATGGTATCTGGTGCGATTCACTCAACTGCCTCAACAGTTCGCCCAGCCCTTCAAATTATCAAAACTCGTCCAAATGTAACTCGTACTTCAGGTGCTTTCCTCATGGTTCGTGGTACGGAACGTTACCTATTTGGAGACTGTGCCATTAACATCAATCCAGATGCAGAAGCTTTGGCTGAAATTGCGATCAATTCAGCAATCACAGCTAAAATGTTTGGTATTGAACCTAAAATTGCTATGCTAAGCTATTCTACTAAAGGTTCAGGTTTTGGTGAAAGTGTTGATAAGGTAGTGGAAGCTACAAAAATTGCTCACGACTTGCGTCCCGACCTTGAGATTGATGGTGAGTTGCAATTTGACGCTGCCTTTGTTCCTGAAACTGCAGCTCTTAAAGCTCCAGGAAGTAATGTAGCTGGTCAAGCAAATGTCTTTGTCTTCCCAGGTATCGAAGCAGGAAATATTGGGTACAAGATGGCAGAACGTCTCGGTGGTTTTGCGGCTGTCGGACCTGTTTTGCAAGGATTGAACAAACCAGTTAACGACCTTTCTCGTGGATGTAATGCAGATGATGTGTACAAGTTGACCCTTATCACAGCAGCTCAAGCAGTTCATCAATAAGATTTAGTCCTCTTTCCCATGGGAAGAGGCTTTTTAGTACTGAGAAAAGGACAGTTAGAAGCTTCTATGTTATACTAGATATATGTTAGATTTGAAAGAATACGGTATCGTCATGTGGCCGGAGGAGAAGATTATTTCTTTTCGTGAAAAACTCCTCAACTGGTATGATGAAAACAAGCGAGATTTGCCTTGGCGGAGAAGTAAAAATCCTTATCATATCTGGGTATCTGAAATCATGCTTCAGCAGACCAGAGTGGATACAGTTATTCCATACTACGAACGATTCTTGGACTGGTTTCCAACTGTTGAAAGTCTGGCCAATGCCCCTGAGGAGCGTTTACTGAAAGCATGGGAAGGTTTGGGCTATTATTCCCGCGTACGCAATATGCAGGCTGCAGCCCAGCAGATTATGGCTGACTTTGGGGGTCAATTTCCAAACACCTATGAAGGAATTTCTAGTTTAAAAGGGATTGGCCCTTACACTGCGGGAGCTATTTCCAGTATCGCTTTTAATTTGCCTGAGCCAGCGGTTGATGGCAATGTCATGCGGGTTTTGGCACGCTTGTTTGAGGTTAATCATGATATCGGAGTTCCCAGCAATCGCAAAATTTTTCAGGCAATGATGGAAATCTTGATTGACCCGAAACGACCAGGTGACTTTAACCAAGCTCTGATGGATTTAGGGTCTGACATAGAGGCTCCAGTTAACCCTCGACCAGAAGAAAGCCCTGTTAAGGACTTTAGCGCAGCCTATCAGAACGGAACTATGGATGTATATCCGATTAAAGAACCCAGGAAAAAACCTCTCCCAATTTATCTCAAGGCTTTAGTTGTACGCAATGACCGTGGGCAATATTTACTAGAGAAAAATGAAAGCGAGAAACTACTAGCCGGTTTTTGGCACTTCCCTTTGATCGAAGTTGATGATTTCTCAAGTGATGACGATCAGCTAGATCTCTTTTCACAAGTCAAAGAGGAAAGCAGAGCATTTGGACCAAGCCCTCAAGAAAACTTTGAGCAGGATTATGATTTAGAAGTGAATTGGTCCCAGCAAGTATTTGACCAGGTCAAGCATGTATTTAGTCATCGGAAATGGCATATTCAAATCCTAGCTGGTCAAGTGTTGGAAACAAAACAGTTTTCGGACAGAGAAATTCGCTGGGTTTCTCCTCAGGAGTTTTCTGATTATCCACTTGCGAAGCCTCAACAAAAAATTTGGCAGGCTTATAAAACAAGTTTTGAAGATGAAGGCTTACAGTAGCCATTTGTGCCTTCTTTACATTTTTTTGTTATAATAGATAAAGAAAAGGTGATAAAATGAAAAAAATATTAATTGTAGATGATGAGAAACCAATCTCAGATATTATTAAGTTTAATATGGTCAAGGAAGGTTATGAAGTTGTTACAGCCTTCAATGGTCGTGAGGCAATCGAGTTATTTGAAGCAGAGCAACCAGATATTATTATTCTCGACTTGATGCTACCTGAAATTGATGGTTTAGAAGTGGCTAAATCTATTCGTAAGACTAGTAGCGTGCCGATTATCATGCTCTCAGCTAAGGATAGCGAGTTTGACAAGGTTATTGGTTTAGAGTTAGGTGCAGATGATTATGTTACAAAGCCTTTCTCAAACCGTGAGTTGCAAGCACGTGTTAAGGCTCTGCTTCGTCGTACAGACCTAGTTTCTGTGGATAGCCAAGAGTCTGATGAGAAGAAGGCGCAACCGTTACAAATCGGTGATTTGGAAATCGTTCCAGATGCTTACGTGGCTAAGAAATATGGTGAGGAGTTAGATTTGACCCACCGTGAGTTTGAACTCTTGTATCACTTGGCATCTCATATTGGTCAAGTGATTACGCGTGAACACTTGCTTGAGACTGTATGGGGTTATGACTATTTTGGTGATGTTCGTACTGTGGACGTGACCATTAGACGCTTGCGTGAGAAAATAGAAGACACTCCAAGTCGTCCAGAGTACATTCTCACACGTCGTGGTGTTGGATACTATATGAGAAATAATGATTGAAGATATTAGACAAACTATTCTGACCAGCGATTTTATCTTTATCTTGATTTTACTTGGTTTTATCCTGGTGGTGACCTTGCTGTTACTGGAAAATCGTCGGGATAATATCCGTCTGAAGGAGATAAATCAAAAGGTTAAGGACTTGATTGCAGGTGATTATTCTCAAGTTTTGGACTTGCAAGGAAGTACAGAAATCACCAATATCACCAATAATCTGAACGATTTGTCAGAAGTTATTCGTTTGACCCAAGAAAATCTGGAACAAGAGAGTAAACGATTGAACAGTATTCTTTCTTACATGACAGATGGCGTTCTTGCGACCAATCGTCGTGGCCAGATTACTATGATCAACGATATGGCCAAGAAACAGCTCGGTGTGCAGAAAGAAGATGTTCTGAATAAAAGCATCCTCGAATTGCTTAAGATAGAAGATGAGTATGAGCTGCGTGACCTGATTACACAGATTCCTGAGTTGACGATTGACTCCCAGGATGTAAATGGGGAATACCTAAGCCTTCGTGTACGTTTTGCTCTGGTTCGTCGTGAGTCAGGTTTCATCTCTGGTTTGGTTGCTGTTTTACATGATACGACCGAGCAGGAGAAGGAAGAGCGTGAGCGAAGACTCTTTGTTTCGAACGTGAGTCACGAGTTGCGAACTCCTTTGACCAGTGTTAAATCTTATCTTGAAGCCTTGGACGAGGGAGCCCTGTATGATCCTGTTGCTCCTGATTTTATCAAGGTTTCACTCGATGAAACCAACCGTATGATGCGGATGGTGACAGATCTCTTGCATCTCTCTCGTATTGATAATACGACAAGTCAGCTAGATGTGGAATTGATTAATTTTACAGCATTCATCACCTTTATTCTCAACCGATTTGATAAGATGAGAAGTCAGGATGACGAGAAAAAATATGAACTTGTTAGAGATTACCCTATTAATTCAGTTTGGATCGAGATTGATACCGATAAGATGACTCAGGTGATTGATAATATTCTTAACAATGCCATCAAGTACTCACCAGATGGTGGGAAAATCACTGTTAGCATGAAGACCACTGATGACCAGATGATTTTATCCATCAAAGACCAAGGTCTAGGTATTCCAAAGCAAGATTTGCCGAAGATCTTTGACCGATTCTACCGTGTGGATCGTGCAAGAAGTCGGGCTCAAGGTGGAACCGGTCTAGGTCTGGCTATCGCAAAAGAAATCATCAAACAACACAATGGCTTTATTTGGGCCAAAAGTGAATACGGTAAGGGATCGACCTTTACCATAGTGCTCCCTTATGATAAGGATGCCGTAAAAGAAGAAATATGGGAGGACGAAATAGAAGACTAGAATGAGTGAAATAGGCTTTAAATACAGTATTTTAGCATCAGGTTCCAGTGGAAATTCCTTTTATCTGGAAACCCCAAAAAAGAAAATTTTAGTGGATGCAGGCTTGTCTGGTAAGAAAATTACCAGCTTGCTAGCTGAAATCAATCGCAAACCTGAAGATCTGGATGCGATTTTGATTACGCATGAGCATTCAGACCATATCCATGGGGTCGGTGTCTTGGCTCGTAAATATGGCATGGATCTTTACGCCAATGAAAAGACTTGGCAGGCTATGGAGAATAGTAAGTACCTCGGCAAGGTGGACTCTTCGCAGAAGCATATCTTTGAAATGGGCAAAACCAAAACCTTTGGTGATATCGACATTGAGAGTTTTGGTGTGAGCCATGATGCGGCAGCACCACAGTTTTACCGATTTATGAAAGACGACAAGAGCTTCGTTATGCTGACCGATACAGGTTATGTAAGTGACCGTATGGCAGGAATTGTCGAGAATGCGGACGGCTACCTCATCGAGTCCAACCACGATGTGGAGATTTTGCGAGCAGGATCTTACGCTTGGCGTCTCAAACAGCGAATTCTATCGGATCTCGGTCACCTTTCTAACGAAGACGGTGCTGAGGCCATGATTCGTGCAATGGGAAATCGAACAAAGAAAATCTATCTTGGTCACTTGTCCAAAGAGAACAATATTAAGGAGCTGGCTCATATGACTATGGTCAATCAGCTAGCCCAAGCTGATCTGGGAGTCGGAGTAGACTTTAAGGTTTACGACACCTCACCAGATACTGCAACACCATTGACAGATATATAAAAAAAGAAGGCGAGTGCCTTCTTTTCTTATGTTTAGCTATTATTTTCTACTCCAAACACCATCTAAAATATGATATAATAAGGTTTATAGTACGAGAAAGGTTGCCTTATGACGATAGATATTAGTGAAGAACAGTTGGCTATGGAGTCTGCTGACTTATTAAAAATTCTTTTAAAAGATCGAACTACCAAGAAAAATATTGTTTGGGCGACTCATTCTTATGAATTGTTGGGAAAGGGATTTGCTCCAAGTGATCGAATCACTCCAAGTAAGGTGACGGGAGTCTATGCAAACTTGATTCAACCCCGATCAGAAAAGTCTAAGTATGAGCAAAAAGACCGAACCAAGATTAGAGCCGAAGTTTTTACGCCAACTTGGTTAGTTGAAAAGCAAAATGGCTACGTGGAAGCTGAACTTGAAGCTCTGGATCTTGAAGATTATATCCAAGTCCGCTGGCTAGAAATTACCTGTGGTGAAGCACCTTATATGGTTACTCGCTATGATACCGTGACTGGTGAGGAAATTCCATTATCTGAGCGAGTTGGCTTTGTTG
This sequence comes from Streptococcus sp. FSL W8-0197, assembly GCF_037963785.1. Taxonomy (GTDB): domain Bacteria; phylum Bacillota; class Bacilli; order Lactobacillales; family Streptococcaceae; genus Streptococcus; species Streptococcus oralis_CQ. The sequence goes on from NZ_CP150168.1 coordinate 963,598, forward strand.
ATAGAAAATTGCAGCGAATTAGTCGTGAGGTTTCAGATGAAGCCACCTTCTATGAGCTTGTAAAAGTAGCCTATCGTTCTTCCTATGGCTATGAGTACCAAGGAGATTCTCTGCTTTTGGCGCGTGAAAATCTTTTAGCAACATTTGAGGACTACTATCTTGCAAAGACTGGAAATCAACCGACCTTAGAGCAAAAGAAAGAAATTGCGACTATTATCTCCTACAATGTCTTTCAGATGGATGGTTTGAAAAAAAGCAGTCCTTACTCAGCTACACAAGAGCAATCTCAACAGCTAAGCTTGTTTTCAGATGAGCTAGAAGTTCAAGAATTAGAAGAATCTAAAACCCAAATTAAAGACTGGAAAAAGAATAAAATGATAGGTTTTGAGAGCCTATCTAGTGAGGAAAGTGAAATGAAATTTGATGTCGTGATAGGAAATCCGCCGTATCAGGAGGAATTACAAGGAACAAGTGATAAACCAATATATCATCATTTCATGGATGAATCTTATAAAATTAGTAGAAAATCAGTATTGATAACACCTGCAAGGTTTTTATTTAAGGCAGGGAAAACACCAAAATCATGGAATGAAAAAATGCTGTTGAATGAACATTTCAAAGTGATGTATTATGTTCAAGATTCTTCAAAAGTTTTTCCTGGTACGGATATTAAAGGTGGAGTGACGATTAGTTATCACGATAATGATAGAGTTTTTGGAGCGATTGAAACATATACCGCTTTTGATGAACTGAATTCAATTTATAAAAAAGTCTATCATAGAAATGATTTCAAATCTTTAAGTGACTATGTTTTTGCACCAGAAAGTTATAAATTAACAGAAGCCCTACACAGTGATTTTCCTAATTTCGTAGACAGGTTAAGTAAGGGTCATAAATTTGATGTGACAACAAATATTTTTGAAAAGTTGCCTGAAATTTTTACGGATGATAAACCAGAATGTGAATCAATTCAGTTAATAGGTAGGTTAAATAATGAACGTGTAATAAAATTTGTTCCAAAGAAATACATCAAAGGACCTGGGAATTTGGATAAATATAAGGTGATACTGCCAAAAGCAAATGGCAGTGGGGCGATTGGCGAAGTCCTATCGACCCCACTCGTGGGTACCCCACTCGTGGGTACCCCACTCGTGGGTCACACACAGACCTTTATTTCTATTGGTAAATTAGAAACATTGGATGAAGCAGATTCATTATTTAAGTATATAAAATCTAGATTTGCTAGGACTTTGTTAGGTGTACTAAAAATTACACAAGATAATAAAAAAGGAACATGGAAATATGTCCCTCTCCAAGACTTTACGGTCAATTCGGACATTGATTGGACACAATCAGTGGCTGATATTGACCTCCAGCTCTATAAAAAATATGACCTTTCTCCTGAAGAAATTGCCTTTATTGAGACTCATGTAAGGGAGATGGATTAGAAAAGTATTTTTATTTGACAAATTATGCTCAGTGATCTATAATAGACACATAGGATTAGGTCAGGAAGCATACGATGCCCTGACCCTTTTTTGTTTTATAGGAGATAAGTTTGAAGGAACATAAAACATTTAATCAACAGTTAACAATCTTAAGAAATAGGGGTGTTGTAGTCCCAACAAATGGGAAGCCAAAGAGATTTTTAGAACAAGAAAACTATTACAACGTTATAAACGGTTATAAAGATTTATTTTTAGTAAAGGGCAGCAATAATCAACCTGTTGAACCTGAAATTTATCAAGAAGGAACTCACTTTAACGAACTAAAGGCCTTGTTTTTATTTGATAGAGAACTAAGGATATTGTTATTGAAATATTTATTGATATTCGAAAATTCAATAAAGACTACAGTTGCATATGAATTCTCTAAAAAATACCCTCGTAAGAATGCTTATTTAGATATTGCAAATTTTGTAGACAATGATCCTAAAAAAGTTCTTCAACAAATCTCTATCTTAACAAAGACTATTCATGATAAGGTAGATAGAAGTGGCGCTATCAAACATTATATTGAAGAACACGGAGAAGTACCACTTTGGGTTTTAGTTAATTTTCTTACAATGGGGAACATTGCTAATTTTTACAACATTTTAACGGATAGTACAAAAAATATTATCGCAAAATTTTATACAGATAAATATAGAGCACAGAATAAAGACAATACATTTAGACTATCTAGTGCAGATTTAAGTGCATGTTTAAAAGTGGCTAACTTGGTTAGAAATATCTGTGCACATGATGAACGACTGTACAATGTTAATTTAAGAAATGTTCGAATATCTCAAATAGCAAATCATTTTGGGATAAGGAGATATGATAATAAACGTTTCATAGTGCTCATTCTATTTTTAAAAATTGTACTTGATAAGAAAGATTTTCAAAGATTGTATAAAGCTTTAAGAAATCTGTTCAATCAGTATGCTGATGAATTTAAAACTGTAGTGTTTGAGGATATTTTAAAGACTATGGGAATAGATTTAACAGAAATGGAAAAATTAGCTTAATTTTTTTAAAAAAGGAATACTTATGCCAGTAGAAATTAAAACTTCTAAAGAGATTCATCCTAAAATCTATGCCTACACCACCCCTACGGTAACAAGTAATGAGGGCTGGATTAAGATTGGTTATACAGAGCGTGATGTTACACAACGGATTAAAGAACAAACGCATACTGCTCATATAGATACAGATGTCTTATGGACTGGGGATGCAGCCTATACGGAAGAACCTGATAAGGGAAAGACATTTAAGGATCATGATTTCCACCATTTCCTTTCTTTCCATGATGTGGAACGTCGTCCTAAGACGGAATGGTTTTACTTTAATGGGACACCTGAGAAATCTAAAAATCTTTTTGATAAGTTTGTTCAGCATGATTTGTCTGGTTATCAGCCTGGCCAAGGACAGGACTATACTCTGCGACAAGAGCAAGAAGAAGCAGTTTCTAAGACCTTAACTTATTTCAAGAATCACCTAGGAGATAAGTTCCTCTGGAATGCCAAGCCACGTTTTGGTAAAACCTTATCTACCTATGACCTAGTTCGTCGAATGGATGCCGTCAATGTCCTGATTGTAACAAACAGACCTGCCATTGCCAACTCATGGTACGATGATTTTGAAAAATTCATAGCTGGTCAAACGACTTATAAGTTTGTTTCAGAGTCAGACAGCCTTAAATATCGCCCAACTTTGTCACGTAAAGAATTTGTTAGTATTTTAGATGACGATGTAAGACAGCTAGCTTTTATCAGTCTCCAAGACTTGAAAGGCTCTGCTTATCTTGGTGGAGAGCACAATAAACTCAAATGGGTCACTGATCTACATTGGGATTTGTTGGTTATCGATGAAGCGCACGAAGGAGTTGCTACCTTCAAGACAGACCAAGCCTTTAATAAGATTCGTCGAAACTTTACCTTGCATCTATCAGGAACTCCATTTAAGGCATTAGCCAAGGGAGAATTTACCGAGGAGCAGATCTACAACTGGTCTTATGCGGATGAGCAGGCAGCTAAAACTACTTGGTCGCCTGAGCAAGAAGAGGAGAATCCATATGGGAGCTTGCCTCAGTTAAATCTCTTTACCTATCAAATGTCTCAGATGATTGGTGAGGAGTTAGAAAAAGGTGCTCAACTAGACGGCGAAAATATCGACTATGCTTTTGACTTGAGTGAATTTTTCGCTACAGATGATAAAGGGAAATTTATCTATGAGCAAGATGTCAGAAATTGGTTAGATACTCTATCAAGCAATGAGAAATATCCATTTTCAACCAAAGAACTTCGGAACGAACTCAAGCATACTTTTTGGCTCTTAGAACGTGTAGCCTCAGCAAAAGCCTTAAAAGCACTGCTAGAGGAACATCCCATCTATGAAAACTATGAGATTGTGTTAGCTGCTGGTGACGGGCGTATGTCTGAGGAAGATGATAAGGTTAAACTCAAATCCCTAGACTTGGTTAGAAAAGCGATAGCAGAGAATGACAAAACCATTACCCTATCCGTCGGTCAGTTGACGACAGGTGTGACGATCCCTGAATGGACAGGCGTATTGATGTTATCAAACTTGAAATCACCTGCCATTTATATGCAAGCTGCCTTCCGTGCTCAAAATCCATACTCATGGAGCGATAACAAAGGAAATCACTTCCGCAAAGAAAGAGCCTATGTATTTGACTTTGCGCCAGAAAGAACCCTGATTCTCTTTGATGAGTTTGCAAATAACTTATCACTTGCGACTGCAGGAGGTGGTGGAACTTCCGCAACTCGTGAAGAGAACATCAGAGAACTCTTAAATTTCTTCCCTGTCATAGCAGAAGACCGTGCAGGTAAGATGGTTGAAATTGATGCTAAGGCAGTTCTGACTATACCGCGTCAAATAAAAGCTAGGGAAGTCCTCAAACGTGGCTTTATGTCTAACCTCCTATTTGATAATATCAGCGGTATTTTCCAAGCCAGTCAAACCGTTCTAGACATCTTAAATGAACTACCAGTTGAAAAGGAAGGCAAGTTACAAACACCTTCTGATTTACTAGACTTTTCAGGTGTTAAAGTGGATGATGAGGGCAATGCAGTGGTTGACCATGAAATCGTGGTCAATCAACAAGCACGACTTTTTGGTGAAAAAGTTTATGGGCTTGGTGAGTCTGTTGCTGAGTTAGTCACAAAAGATGAAGAAAGAACTCAAAAACAGCTGGTCAATGACTTGAGTAAGACCGTTTCTTCAGTAATTGTAGAAGAATTGAAGGCTGGATATGATCTGAAAACTCGGGAAACAGACCAGATCAAGAAACAAATTGTAGCAACATTTGAGAACGAAGTTCGAAAAAATGAGATAGAACGTAAAATTTCTGAAGCTCATATCAAGGAAGAGTTGCAACAACAGCTCAAGGAAGAAAATGATAAAGAGCAAAAAGATAAGATTCAAGAAGTTCTTGAAAAACGTTTAGAAGAAAATAATCTCATTCATAAAGAAAAACTAGAACAAACACTCAAAAAAGAAGTGGAAAAAATGCCTGAGAAGTTTATCGAGCAGGTTGAGGTCAAACGTGTTGAACAGTTGAAACAATCTGCTCAAGATGAGATTCGGGACCATCTTCGAGGATTTGCACGAACAATTCCAAGTTTCATCATGGCCTACGGCGATCAATCTCTAACACTTGATAATTTTGACACCTTTGTTCCTGAGCATGTCTTCTTTGAAGTGACTGGTATTACGATTGACCAATTTCGTTATTTGAGAGATGGTGGGCAGGATTTTGCAGGACATCTCTTTGATCGAGCAACATTTGATGAAGCCATCCAGGAATTTCTTCGCAAGAAAGAGGAGTTGGCAGATTATTTTAGAGATCAGAAAGAAGATATTTTCGACTATATTCCACCACAGAAAACCAATCAGATTTTTACTCCTAAACGTGTGGTGAAGAGAATGGTGAATGACCTTGAAAAAGAAAATCCAGGAATCTTTGATGATCCATCTAAGACATTCATTGATTTGTACATGAAGTCAGGCCTTTATATTGCAGAGCTTGTTAAGCGGCTATATAACAGCAATGGTTTACGAGAAGCATTTCCAAGTCCTGAAGAACGCTTAAAACATATCCTAGAAAATCAAGTTTATGGATTTGCACCTTCAGAAATAATCTATAATATTTCCACTAACTTTATCTTTGGAAATCTCTCCCAAGGGATCAGTAGAAAGAACTTTGTTCTAGAAGATACAATCCCTGCAGCTAAAGAAGGGAAAATCCAAGAATTGGTAGATAAATATTTTGAATATAAGTAAAAAAGAAGGCGAGTGCCTTCTTTTTTATATATTTTTACAATCCAGCAAAGTCCTTGATTTCTTGTGCGGACATGGAAGAGTCGCAACGGACATTGATTTGGCCATCTGCAACGTGGACAAATCCTGGCACAGTTGGTATTCCATAACGTGAGCGGAATTCTTGCAATTCATTGAGTTGGCTTGGTTCTTCACTGTTGATGAAGTAGATGTGGGCTTTAGTTTCAGCTACGACACCTGCCAATGTGCCAGCAAATTTACGGCAGTAAGGGCAAGTTTTACGGCCAATAAAGAAGGTTGCTGTTTCTTTATTATCGAGTGCTTCTTGTGCACGCGCAACTGTAGTGACTTCAAGGTCTTTAATGTTTTCTAAAAATTGTTCCATGAGATTACCTCGCTTTCATTGATAAGTCTAGTATGCCATAAAGTTTCTAAAAATGCTTAGATTTGATACGAAAAAAGATGAGATTGGTTGGTCTCATCTTTTATAATTTATTATTTAACAAAAGCATTGATTTCCGCTTCGATGTTAGCAATCTTAGCTTGTGAATCTTCGTTGCTTTCACCCACAACGGCAATGTAGAACTTGATTTTTGGTTCTGTACCTGAAGGGCGAACTGCAATCCAAGAACCATCCGCAAGAGTGTATTTCAAAACATCACTTGGAGGAGTTGTCAAGTTTGTAACAGTACCGTCAGCAGCAGTAGCAGTTTGAGCCTTGAAGTCTTCTACGACAGTGATAGCTGTTGCGTTCCATTCTTTTGGAGCATTGTTACGGAACTTAGCCATAATCGATTTGATTTGTTCAGCACCATCAACACCAGAAAGGGTAACAGAGATGGTCTTTTCAGCGTAGTAGCCGTATTCTTTGTAGATTTCTTCGATACCGTCAGCAAGTGTCAAACCACGTGAACGGTAGTAGGCAGCAAGCTCAGCAACGACAAGAACAGCTTGAATAGCATCTTTATCACGTACGAATGGTTTGATCAAGTAACCGAAGCTTTCTTCAAATCCCATCATGTAAGTGTGATTGTGTTTTTCTTCGAATTCTTGGATTTTTTCAGCGATAAATTTGAAACCTGTCAAAACGTTGAACATAGTTGCGCCGTAGCTTTCAGCAATCTTCGTTACCAAGTCAGTTGATACGATAGATTTACATAGGGCTGCATTTTCAGGAAGAGTTCCAGCATTTTTGTGGGCTTCCAAGATGTATTTAGCCATGATAGCGCCGATTTGGTTACCTGAAAGGTTGAGGTAGCTTCCATCTTTTTGAAGAACTTCAACACCAACACGGTCAGCGTCAGGGTCAGTTGCAACAAGCACATCTGCACCAACTTGACGACCAAGTTCTTCAGCAAGTGCGAAGGCTGCTTGGCTTTCTGGGTTTGGAGATTTTACAGTTGAGAAGTCAGGATCAGCAGTTGCTTGTGCTTCAACAACTTGAACAGAGTCAAATCCTGCTTGAGCAAGAGCACGACGAGCCAACATTTCACCCGTACCATGAAGTGGTGTGTAGACAATCTTCATGTCTTTACCGAATTCTTCAATCAAGGTTGGATTGATGTTTACGTCTTTAACTTCTTTAAGGTATTCTACATCAACAGCTTCGCCGATAACTTCAATCAAGCCAGAAGCTTTTTCAGCTTCGACATCAGCAACTTCCACAGCGAATGGATTTTCGATTGCACGAATGTAAGTTGTCAAAGCATCTGCATCATGTGGAGGCATTTGTCCACCGTCTTCACCATAAACCTTGTAACCGTTAAATGGAGCAGGGTTGTGACTGGCAGTAATCATGATACCTGCGAAACAGTTGAGGTAACGAACTGCAAATGACAGTTCTGGAGTTGGACGGAGGCTTTCAAATACGTAAGATTTGATACCATGTTTTGCAAGAACTGCAGCAGATTCAAAGGCAAACTCAGGTGAGAAGTGACGGCTATCGTAGGCAATTGCTACACCACGTTCTTTTTCATTTCCGCCTTTTGACTCAATCAAACGAGCCAAACCTTCGGTGGCTTGACGAACAACGTAGATGTTGATGCGGTTTGTACCAGCACCAATCAAACCACGCATACCAGCAGTACCAAATTCAAGATTGGTATAAAAGGCATCTTCCTTAGTTTTTTCGTCCATATTTTCTAAATCTTGACGAAGGTAGTCTGGAAGGTTAGCAAAATCGACCCATTTTTGATAATTTTCTTGGTAAGTCATAGAGTGTCTCCTTTGTTTATTTGCTTTAATCGCTTTCATTATATCACGATTTGACATTTTAGTAAAACGTTAGCATAACTTAAAATGTAGGAAATTTACTTTTTCTTTTTTGTGGTTAAATGGTGAGTACTGTGCTTACTTATACTAAGTTAGCGATGAAAATCAATTATCTAATTTTTTAAAATATTAAAAGTTTATAGTATTTTTGTGGAATGATTAAATAAAGTAAATCGTCAATATTGTATTCTATTCTTTTTATAAAGAATCCTTTAATGTATCAAATGAACAGATAGAAAAATTTAAGTTAAAACTCTATAAATTTAAGATATTTTGAAAATATCTGGTTTCTGTTTTGAATTTTATAGGGCGTATGGTAAAATATAGTAAATCATTAAAGGAGAATCCATTATGAAAAAAATTCTTAAGCATTCTGCTTTGCTTTTATCAGCTTTAGCACTTGTTGCTTGTGGAGCTCAAAAAAAAGCAAGCGACAATGGTACTGCCTCGAACTCAAACTTTGAAGTTTCAGTAAAAGACGGTATGTTTGTATTGCCTAAAGATGAAGATTCATCTTCAAGCTACCTTGCGCTTCAAGTCGAAATCAAGAACAATCGTGATAAACAGTTTAGTTTTACTAGCCAAGATATTACGCTTTATAATGAAAAAGATGAAAAATTACAACCAATTCAAATCTACGAAAGCGACAGTAAAACTAAATTTATGTCATATGGTGATAGTCTTTCTAAAGGAAAGAGCGTTGCTGGTTATGTAGTATATGAAGTCGACAAGAACGCTAAGTATGAACTCCACTTCGCACCTAGCTTTTACGATGACATCAAAGAAAATTCTAAAAAGAATAACGATGTAGCAATCAAGGTGGATCCAAGTCAGTACGAAGATCATATTGATGAAGCGAAAGATGTAATGAAAAAATATGTCGATGCTGTTTACCTTAATGGGGAAAGTTCTGGTGGTGGAACGAACCTAAGTGCTACTGATAATAAGTCACAAGTTGTTGCGCTTGCTGATGATAAAAAATCTTCTGATAATAGTGCTGAATTCACAAACGATGCGAAAGCTGATAAAGAAGAGTTTATCAAGAAATTTACAGAATCGTTCGGAAAAGGCTTCTATAACTACAAACCGTCTGATTCAGAACTTAGAACATTCGCAGATGCCTACATCAAAGCAAATGCTAAGAGAGCAAAAGTTGATTACAAGGTGAAGACATACTTACCAGACTATGCTGTTGTTTATGTTAGACCAGAAACAATCGACTTGGATAACTTGAATGTTTATGAATTGAGCCGTAAATTTTACGAAGAAAACAAAGGTAAATATAGCAACTACTCTGAAGCTATGAAAGCTGGTGAAAAATACATTTTAGAAAATGCACCGAGTCAATTTGATTCAACTCCTCTAGACACTAGTGATAACATGAAGAAAGAGGGTTATGAAATTAAAATGACTAAGAAAGATGGAAAATGGACCATCGATACCTCTTCTAAAAACTATGAATTGAAAGATATGGCTCGCACATTCCGTGGAGGCATTGGATACTAAGATGAAAGGTTCGAGTTTATGACTCGAACTTTTTTCGTTGCAATTGTGCAAAAGAGAAAAAGATAGTAAAATAGAGATATGATTATTTTACAAGCTAATAAAATTGAACGATCTTTTGCTGGTGAGGTTCTTTTTGATAATATTAATCTGCAGGTAGATGAACGAGACCGAATTGCTCTTGTTGGGAAAAATGGTGCAGGTAAGTCTACTCTTTTAAAGATTTTGGTTGGGGAAGAGGAGCCAACTAGTGGAGAAATCAATAAGAAAAAAGATATTTCTCTGTCTTACCTAGCCCAAGATAGCCGTTTTGAGTCTGAAAATACCATTTATGATGAAATGCTCCATGTCTTTGATGATCTACGCCGTACGGAGAAACAACTGCGTCAGATGGAGTTGGAGATGGGTGAAAAGTCTGGTGAAGATCTAGATAAACTAATGGCGGATTATGATCGTTTATCAGAGAATTTCCGTCAGGCTGGTGGCTTTACCTACGAAGCTGATATCCGCGCTATCTTGAATGGTTTCAAGTTTGACGAGTCTATGTGGCAAATGAAAATTGCTGAGCTTTCAGGTGGTCAAAATACTCGTCTTGCACTGGCTAAAATGCTCCTCGAAAAGCCAAATCTCTTGGTCTTAGACGAGCCGACCAACCACTTGGATATTGAGACCATTGCCTGGTTGGAAAATTACCTAGTCAACTACAGTGGCGCTCTCATCATTGTTAGTCACGACCGTTACTTTTTGGACAAGGTTGCGACGGTTACACTCGATTTGACTAAGCATGACTTGGATCGTTACGTAGGCAATTACTCTCGTTTTGTTGAGTTAAAGGAGCAAAAGCTAGCTACTGAGGCAAAAAACTATGAAAAGCAACAGAAGGAAATCGCGGCTCTAGAAGACTTTGTCAATCGCAATCTAGTCCGAGCTTCAACGACCAAACGTGCTCAATCTCGCCGTAAACAACTAGAAAAAATGGAGCGTTTGGACAAGCCTGAAGCTGGCAAGAAATCAGCCAACATGACCTTCCAGACGGAAAAAACATCAGGCAATGTTGTCCTGACTGTTGAAAATGCAGCTATTGGCTATGATGGGGAAATACTTTCAGAGCCAATCAATCTCGACCTTCGTAAGATGAATGCTGTTGCGATTGTCGGACCAAACGGCATTGGGAAGTCAACCTTTATCAAGTCAATAGTAGACCAGATTCCTTTTATCAAGGGAGAGAAGCGTTTTGGCGCTAATGTGGATGTTGGTTACTATGATCAGACTCAAAGTAAGCTAACAGCAAGTAATACTGTTCTGGATGAACTTTGGAATGATTTTAAACTGACACCAGAAGTTGAAATCCGCAACCGTCTTGGTGCCTTCCTTTTCTCAGGAGATGATGTTAAAAAATCAGTTGGCATGCTGTCAGGTGGCGAGAAAGCTCGTTTACTTTTGGCTAAATTGTCTATGGAAAACAACAACTTCCTGATCCTTGACGAGCCAACCAACCACTTGGATATTGATAGCAAGGAAGTGTTAGAAAATGCCCTGATTGACTTTGACGGAACCCTTCTTTTTGTCAGCCACGACCGTTACTTTATCAATCGTGTAGCCACTCATGTACTGGAATTGTCTGAGAGTGGTTCAACCCTCTACATTGGAGATTATGACTACTATGTTGATAAAAAGGCTGAAATAGAAGTCAGCCAGACAGAGGAAGCTTCAACTAGCAATCAAGCAAAAGAACCGAGCCCAGTCAATGACTACCAGGCCCAGAAACAAAGTCAAAAAGAAGTTCGCAAACTCATGCGACAAATAGAGAGTTTAGAGGCTGAAATCGAAGAGTTAGAAAGTCAAAGCCAAGCCATTTCTGAACAAATGCTGGAAACCAACGATGCTGAAAAGCTCATGGAATTGCAGGCTGAACTGGACAAAATTAGCCATCGTCAAGAAGAGGCTATGCTTGAGTGGGAAGAATTGTCGGAGCAGGTGTAAGAAATGGAACATCTTGGAAAGGTATTTCGTGAATTTCGAACAAGTGGGAAGTACTCCTTAAAAGAGGCAGCAGGTGAATCATGTTCAACCTCTCAATTATCTCGCTTCGAGCTTGGGGAGTCTGATCTAGCAGTTTCTCGGTTCTTTGAGATTTTGGACAATATTCATGTGACTATTGAAAATTTCATGGACAAGGCTAGGGATTTTCAAAATCATGAACATGTTGCCTTGATGGCACAGATTATTCCGCTTTACTACTCAAATAATATTGCAGGTTTTCAAAAGCTTCAAAGAGAACAACTTGAAAAAGCTAAGAGTTCGACCAATCCCCTCTATTTTGAGCTGAATTGGATTCTGCTACAAGGACTGATTTGTCAAAGAGATGCTCGTTACAGGATGAGGCAGAGTGATTTGGAAAAGGTAGCAGATTATCTTTTTCAAACAGAAGAATGGACTATGTATGAGTTGATTCTTTTCGGAAATCTCTATACTTTCTACAATGTGGACTATGTAGCTCGGATTGGCAGAGAAGTCATGGAGCGGGAAGACTACTACAAGGAAATTGGTCGGCATCGTAAACTCGTTTTGATTTTATCTCTTAACTGTTACCAGCATTGTTTGGAAAACCGTTCCTTTGCGGATGCGGACTATTTTGAGGGCTATGTGGAGAAGTTGATTGGAAATAGTATCAAGCTTTATGAGCGCAATATCTTCCATTATCTCAAAGGTTTTGCCCAATACCAGAGAGACTTGAAAGAAGAAGGATGTAGTCAGATGCAGGAAGCTATGCATATTTTTGATGTGCTTGGACTTCCAGAGCAAGTGGCTTACTATCAGGAACATTATGAAAAATTTGTTAATGCTTAAATTTCCCAAATAAGGGAAAAATAAAGAGACTCCTTTCAGTTTTGATACAATAGTTTCAAAATTTGAGAGGAGTCTTTTATATGAATCGACATGCAATCCAGTTGATTAGTCGTGGTGCTATTAATAAAATTGGAAATATGCTCTATGATTATGGAAACAGTGTTTGGTTGGCATCAATGGGAACCATAGGGCAGACTGTTCTTGGGATTTATCAGATTTCTGAACTCGTCACATCGATTCTGGTCAATCCCTTTGGTGGAGTGATTTCAGACCGCTTTTCGCGTCGCAAAATTTTGATGACGACGGACTTGATTTGTGGTATTCTCTGTTTAGCTATTTCTTTCATCAGAAATGATAGCTTGATGATTGCTGCTCTGATCTTCGCAAATATTGTTCAGGCAGTTGCCTTTGCATTTTCTCGTACAGCCAACAAAGCCATTATAACTGAGGTTGTAGAGAAAGACGAGATAGTGACCTATAACTCTCGCTTGGAGTTAGTTTTACAGGTTGTAGGAGTCAGTTCTCCGGTGCTTTCTTTTCTCGTTTTACAATTTACCAGTCTCCATATGACTCTTGTTTTAGATGCCATTAGTTTTTTCATCGCATTTACCTTAGTAGCTTTTCTCCCCAAAAAAGAGACTCAGGAACAAGTGAAAAGGACCTTCAGTTGGAAAAATCTTTTTTCTGATATGAAAGAAGGGATTCGCTATATTTGGTGCCAGCAAGAGATCTTTTTCCTTTTGGTAGTAGCTTCCAGTGTTAATTTCTTTTTTGCAGCTTTTGAATTTCTCCTCCCTTTTTCAGAACGGCTTTACGGGGTAGAAGGAGCTTATGCAACTATTTTGACTATGGGCGCTATTGGTTCGATTATCGGAGCTCTTCTAGCTAACAAAATAAAGGAAGGTGTTTATAATCTTTTGATTCTATTGGCCTTGACTGGAGTTGGAGTATTTATGATGGGATTACCACTGCCAACTTTTCTTTCCTTTTCTGGAAATTTAGTTTGTGAACTGTTTATGACGATATTTAATATTCACTTTTTTACTCAGGTTCAAACCAAGGTTGAGGGGGAATACTTGGGAAGAGTACTAAGCACCATTTTTACCTTAGCCATCCTATTTATGCCGATTGCAAAAGGCTTTATGACGGTGCTACCAAGTGTCCATATCTCTTCTTTTCTGATAATTGGAAGCGGGGTTATTGTCCTGTCTTGTCTATCCCTCGTTTATGTGCGAAGTCATTTTGAAAAAGAGTTATAATTTCTCTTTTTTAGAAAATATTACACTACAAACCATTTTTCAGTCCTTCTCTATTGTGAGGAGGGCTTGCTTTGTGGTAAAATGGGATTATGAATGAAAGAATGAATGAGTTAGTTGCCTTACTTAACCGCTATGCGACCGAGTACTATACGAGTGACAATCCCTCGGTTTCAGATAGTGAGTATGATCGCCTCTACCGAGAGTTGGTCGAGTTGGAAGCTGCCTATCCAGATCAAGTTTTAGCAGACAGTCCAACCCATCGTGTTGGTGGTAAGGTTTTAGATGGTTTTGAAAAATACAGTCATCAGTATCCTCTTTATAGTTTGCAGGATGCTTTTTCACGTGAAGAGTTAGAAGCTTTTGATGCGCGTGTTCGAAAAGAATTGCCCCAACCGACCTATATTTGTGAGCTGAAAATCGATGGTTTGTCTATCTCGCTTACGTATGAAAAGGGAATTTTGGTAGTCGGTGCGACACGTGGGGATGGTTCTGTTGGTGAGAATATCACTGAAAACCTCAAACGCGTCAAGGATATTCCTTTGACCTTGCCAGAAGAACTTGATATCACTGTTCGTGGAGAGTGTTACATGCCACGCGCTTCATTTGACCAGGTCAACCAAGCTCGTCAAGAAAATGGAGAGCCTGAATTTGCCAATCCTCGTAATGCGGCAGCGGGAACTTTGCGTCAGTTGGATACAGCAGTAGTGGCCAAGCGTAATCTTGCGACTTTCCTCTATCAAGAAGCCAGCCCTTCTACTCGTGATAGCCAAGAAAAGGTCTTGGAGCACCTTGAACAGCTTGGCTTTGTGGTTAATCCGAAACGAATTCTAGCTAAAAGTATTGATGAGATATGGGATTTTATCCAAGAAGTAGGACAAGAACGGGAGAAACTTCCTTACGATATTGATGGAGTGGTCATCAAGGTCAACGACCTAGCAGGTCAAGAAGAACTCGGCTTTACTGTTAAAGCGCCCAAGTGGGCAATCGCCTATAAATTTCCCGCTGAAGAAAAAGAAGCCCAGCTCCTTTCAGTTGACTGGACAGTAGGTCGTACGGGTGTTGTGACTCCGACTGCCAATCTAACACCTGTTCAGCTTGCTGGGACAACTGTTAGCCGTGCAACATTGCATAATGTAGATTATATCGCTGAAAAGGATATCCGAAAAGATGATACGGTAATCGTTTATAAGGCTGGAGATATCATCCCTGCTGTTTTGCGTGTTGTAGAGTCTAAACGTGTTTCTGAAGAAAAACTAGATATTCCGACTAACTGTCCGAGCTGTGACAGTCAGTTGCTTCATTTTGAAGATGAAGTGGCTCTTCGTTGTATCAATCCTCGTTGTCCTGCTCAAATCATGGAAGGCTTGATTCACTTTACCTCTCGAGACGCCATGAATATTACAGGACTTGGTCCATCTATTGTTGAAAAGCTTTTTGCTGCCAATTTAGTCAAGGATGTGGCAGATATTTACCGTTTGAAAGAAGATGATTTCCTCCTTTTAGAAGGTGTCAAGGAAAAGTCTGCTTCTAAACTGTATCAGGCCATTCAAGCATCCAAGGAAAACTCTGCTGAAAAGCTCTTGTTTGGTCTGGGAATTCGCCATGTCGGAAGCAAGGCTAGCCAACTCTTGCTCCAACATTTCCACTCTATTGAAAATCTAGCCCAAGCTGATCCTGAGGAAGTAGCAAGTATCGAGAGCTTGGGTAGTGTGATTGCACAAAGCCTTCAGGCTTATTTTGCTACAGAAGGGTCGAATATTCTCTTAGACGAGTTGAAAGAAGCTGGAGTCAATCTGGACTACAAAGGACAGACAGTAGTAGCGGATGCGGCCTTGTCAGGTTTGACCGTTGTATTAACTGGAAAATTGGAACGTCTCACACGCTCAGAAGCCAAAAATAAACTCGAAAGCCTCGGTGCCAAGGTCACAGGCAGTGTATCTAAGAAAACGAATCTTGTAGTAGCAGGAGCAGATGCAGGAAGCAAGCTCCAAAAAGCACAAGAACTTGGTATCGAAGTTCGAGATGAGGCCTGGCTAGAAAGTTTGTAAAGAATAGTTGAAAAATAGATGTTAGATAGTCTGGAACTATCTCTCCTGATGTGTTTTTATATCTATTAAAGCTATTCTCTATTGTGCTGAAATTCCCGTTAAATTCTTCAGCATGACTTAAAAATTAAAATTAGGAATTAGGAAAAGAAATGTATAGATACCCTGTAGTCATCCATTTTCACCGAAAAAATGGGGATTATGATGCTTGTTCATTCAGTAGAAAACAGGCAGATATTAAAGAAAATTTGTATTATGAAAATGACTATTTTGGAGCAAAATTCTCCTTTACAGTTACAAGTGCAGAAAGGCTCGATACTCTGAGCTTTTCTGTCGAAATCGATGGAAAGACAAAGGACTATCTCCTACGGTTTAACCATTATCCACTGTTGACTGAGGTTTGGATTTTGGATGGTGATGAGACGGTTTATTATTCTGAAAATCCTGCCATTGCAAGTCCTTGCTATAAAGATCGAAACCCGTTTGCTTTTGATAAAGCCTTTCACAGTGAAAGTTTTGATCACCATTGGGGATACCAAGGAGAGTTGGGTTATAGTATCTCTGACTACCAGACAAGCTTTAAACTCTGGGCTCCAACAGCTACAGCAGTTCAAGTGGTCGTTTATGAAAATACAAGTAACGACGCGCCGATTTGGAAAACCTTTAATCTTGAGCGTGGGAATAGCTATTCATATAGTCATAAGTACAATACCATTGGTGTTTGGAGTGTAGACCTGGATGAAAATCTTGCAGGTAAGGCCTATCAGTATCAGATTGAGTTTCCGCACCACCAGACCTTGATACGAGACCCATACACTATCGCTACAAGTCCTGATGGGAAACGTTCTGTAATCCTCTCTCAGCAAGATAGACAGGTTGAAGGATTCGAAGTTAAACATGGGACAGACGCTCTTTGGCGTTTGGAAAATCCATGTAAAGCCGTTATCTGTGAGATGCACATTCGTGATTTTACAAAATCGCCGACATCTGGAGTTTCAGAAAACCTTCGAGGTACCTTCCTTGGGGCTGCCCAGACTGGAACAGTTAACCAGTATGGTCAAGCAACTGCCTTTGACTATATCAAAGAACTCGGCTGTAATTATGTTCAGCTTCAACCAATCTTTGATCGCCATAAGGAATATGATGAGGATGGAAATGTAACCTATAACTGGGGCTATGATCCTCAAAACTACAATGCACCAGAACCAAGTTTCTCTAGCAATCCAGATGATCCTGGACAGGTTATTCGAGACCTCAAGACCATGATTCAGGCATATCATGATGCGGGAATCGGTGTCATTATGGATGTCGTTTACAACCATACCTTCTCAACGGTCGATGCACCTTTCCAAACAACTGTTCCTGATTATTACTATCGTATGAATCCAGATGGAACCTTCCAAAACGGAACAGGTGTTGGAAATGAAACCGCAAGCGAACACGAAATGTACCGCAAGTATATGATTGACTCACTCCTTTATTGGGTGAAAGAATACAATATTGACGGTTTCCGTTTCGACTTGATGGGAATTCACGATGTCAAAACCATGCAGGCGATTCGCTGGGCACTTGATGAAGTTGATCCTCGTATTATCACCTATGGAGAAGGCTGGGATATGGGGACCGGTCTTGCACCTTATGACAAGGCCAAGAAGGACAATGCCTACCAGATGCCAAATATTGGATTCTTCAATGATGATCAGCGTGATGCCATCAAAGGAGGAGAAGTTTACGGCTCAATCAAGGCAGGATTTGTTAGTGGTGCTGCTACAGAACCGATTGTAGCCAAAGCTATTCTTGGTAGCCGAGAGTTGGGGTCATATCTTAGTCCAAACCAAGTTCTTAACTACGTGGAAGCCCATGATAATTACAACTTGCATGATTTGTTGGTAACCCTTCATCCAGATCACAGTTCAGATAAGATTATGCGTCAGGTCGAGACAGCAACAGCGATGAGCATTCTTATGCAAGGGATGTCCTTTATAGAGCTGGGGCAAGAATTTGGTCGCACCAAACTCCTTGCTACAGGAGAAAATGGCGAGCTGACTCCGGCAGATAGAGAACGGGCCATGAATAGTTACAATGCTCCAGATAGTGTCAACCAGGTCAATTGGGATTTAATCAATGAGAGACAAGAGAGCATTGACTTTATTCGCCAGATTATTCGCCTAAAAACACAAAGGCGTGCTTTCTCTTATCCTACATACGAAGAAGTTTATCGTCATGTCTTCGTCCATACGGCTGCTGAAAATAGTGGATGGATTGTTTACGAAATTCACGGTGGAGCAGAGCACTTATTGGTGGTATTCAATGCCAAGGGAACTTCCTTCTACTTTGAAAATGCAGGGAATCTAGAAATGCTTGTGTCCAATAGTCGTTCTCAAGAGTCTAATGTGATTGATGATATCAGCGTTGCAGTCTTGAAGGTACTTTCATAGTAAATGCCACAAAAAGGTTTAGTTAACTCTAGACCTTTTTTGATTTTTATTGAAAAACCAATATCTAATAGGAATAAATTTCAAATAATTTGAAGAATCAAGTTTGTGAAAAAAAATATCAATATTTTCCAAAAAGGGGTTGTAATTTTCTGAAAATTTGATAAAATAAGTTTTAATCATTTTCAGGAGGAAGAGAATTTGACAAATTATCAGAATTTAGTGAATGGAAAATGGAAATCATCAGAGAATGAAATTGCCATCTATTCTCCCATCAATCAGGAAAAGCTGGGTACAGTACCAGCTATGAGTCAGGCTGAAGTAGATGAGGCGATGAAAGCTGCGCGTGCAGCTCTCCCAGCATGGCGTGATTTAGCACCAGTTGAGCGTGCAGCTTATTTGCATAAGACAGCAGACATTTTGGAACGAGATAAAGAAAAAATTGGTACCATTCTTGCCAAAGAGGTTGCAAAAGGAATTAAAGCAGCCATTGGAGAAGTAGTACGTACAGCAGAATTGATTCGTTTTGCTGCTGAGGAAGGTCTCCGTATCACTGGACAAGCAATGGAAGGTGGTGGTTTTGAAGCTACAAGTAAAAATAAACTAGCCGTTGTCCGTCGTGAGCCAGTTGGTGTCGTTTTAGCTATTGCACCATTTAACTATCCAGTCAACCTTTCTGGATCTAAGATTGCTCCGGCTTTGATTGCAGGAAATGTCGTTATGTTCAAACCACCAACACAAGGATCTATTTCTGGACTCTTGTTGGCTAAAGCATTTGACGAAGCAGGAATCCCAGCAGGTGTCTTTAACACCATCACTGGACGTGGTTCTGAAATCGGGGACTACATCATTGAACACAAGGAAGTGAACTTCATTAACTTTACAGGTTCAACACCGATTGGTGAGCGTATCGGTCGTTTAGCTGGTATGCGCCCAATTATGCTTGAACTTGGTGGAAAAGATGCAGCAATTGTCTTAGAAGATGCAGATTTAGAAAATGCAGCTAAGCAAATCGTAGGTGGTGCCTTTAGCTACTCTGGTCAGCGTTGTACCGCTATC
This sequence comes from Streptococcus sp. FSL W8-0197, assembly GCF_037963785.1. Classification (GTDB taxonomy): domain Bacteria; phylum Bacillota; class Bacilli; order Lactobacillales; family Streptococcaceae; genus Streptococcus; species Streptococcus oralis_CQ. Next base: position 982,803 of record NZ_CP150168.1, read on the forward strand.
AAACGTGTTTTGGTTGTGGAAAGCGTAGCAGACAGATTGGCAGAATTGCTCCAAGCTGAAGTTGCTAAGCTAACAGTCGGTGATCCATTTGACAATACAGATATCACGCCAGTTATTGATAATGCTTCAGCTGATTTCATCTGGGGATTGATTGAAGATGCTCAGGAAAAAGGAGCCAAAGCGCTCAGCCCAATCAAACGTGAGAATAATCTCATTTGGCCAGGACTTTTTGATTATGTCACAAGAGATATGAAATTAGCCTGGGAAGAACCATTTGGACCTGTTCTCCCAATTATTCGAGTTGCAGATGCCAATGAAGCACTTGAAATTGCTAATGAATCAGAATTCGGTCTTCAATCTTCAGTCTTTACAAATGACTTTAAGAAGGCGTTTGAAATTGCTGAAAAACTTGAAGTTGGTACCGTTCATATTAATAATAAAACACAACGTGGACCAGATAATTTCCCATTCCTTGGTGTAAAAGGTTCTGGTGCAGGAGTACAAGGAATTAAATATAGTATCGAAGCGATGACAAATGTTAAATCCATTGTTTTTGATGTGAAATAATTTATAAAATCAGGAAAACGACTTCCTGATTTTATTTTTTTCAAAAAAATGCAGTTTAAAATTGATAAAAAACGAATATTCTGGTATTATAATAAAAAAATATATGGAAATTGTTTCGTGTTCTATTTTCTGGATATCTTTTTTAAAATGCTAGGTAATTTTTTGAAGGCTTTCATAAAAAAATATGATTTCCTTCGTAAATTACTTGAAAGTTACCTTAAAAGAGTGTATAATAGAATTATAGAAAACGCTTACAAAAGAAAGGGGATTGAATGAATAATCAAGAAGCATTAAGAACCTTTACTACAGGTGAGAACTTTCACCTCCAGCATTATTTAGGAGCGCATAGAGAGGAGAAAAACGGAGAAATAGGCTATACCTTTAGGGTTTGGGCCCCAAATGCACAAGCAGTTCATTTAGTTGGTGATTTTACCGATTGGGTTGAGAATCAGATTCCCATGGTTCGTAATGAAGCAGGTGTTTGGGAAGTCTTTACGAGTCAAGCTCAGGATGGTCAGATTTATAAATATCATATCACGCGTGGAAATGGTCACCAGATTATGAAGATCGATCCATTGGCAGTTTATTTTGAAGCTAGACCGGGTACAGGAGCTGTTTTGACCAATATCCGTGAAAAGAAATGGAAAGATGGCCTTTGGTTAGCACGTCGCAAACGTCTGGGATTTTTCGAGAGACCAGTTAATATATATGAAGCCCATGCAGGATCTTGGAAGAGAAATCCAGATGGTAGTCCCTATACTTTTTCGCAACTGAAAGACGAGTTGATTCCATACTTAGTTGAGATGAACTATACACATATTGAGTTCATGCCTTTAATGGCTCACCCACTTGGATTGAGCTGGGGCTATCAACTTATGGGTTACTTTGCTTTTGAACATTCCTATGGTACACCTGACGAGTTTCAAGATTTCGTTGAAGAGTGTCATATAAATAATATCGGTGTTATCGTCGACTGGGTTCCAGGTCATTTCACTATTAATGATGATGCCTTGGCATATTATGACGGTACACCAACTTTTGAATACCAAGATCACAACAAGGCTCATAACTATGGTTGGGGTGCTCTGAATTTTGACCTCGGGAAAAATGAGGTCCAATCTTTCCTGATTTCAAGTATTAAATTTTGGATTGATTTTTACCACTTAGATGGTATTCGGGTCGATGCAGTGAGCAATATGCTGTATCTAGATTATGATAATGCTCCTTGGACTCCAAATAAGGACGGCGGAAATCTTAACTACGAGGGTTATTATTTCCTTCAACGGTTGAACACAGTGATTAAGTTAGCTCATCCAGATATCATGATGATTGCAGAAGAAAGTTCATCAGCAACAAAGATTACTGGCATGAAAGAAATGGGCGGCCTTGGGTTTGACTATAAATGGAATATGGGCTGGATGAACGACATTCTCCGTTTCTACGAGGAAGATCCGATTTATCGCAAGTATGACTTTAATCTTGTGACTTTCAGCTTTATGTATGTTTTCAATGAAAACTATCTCCTGCCTTTCTCACATGATGAAGTAGTTCATGGTAAGAAGAGTATGATGCATAAGATGTGGGGAGATCGCTACAATCAGTTCGCTGGTCTGCGCAACCTCTACACCTATCAAATTTGTCATCCAGGTAAGAAACTCTTGTTCATGGGTAGTGAGTACGGACAATTCCTCGAGTGGAAGTCCGAGGAGCAGTTGGAGTGGTCTAATCTAGAAGATCCGATGAATGCCAAGATGAAGCATTTTACTTCTCAACTCAATCAATTCTATAAAGACCATCGCTGTCTTTGGGAAATTGATACTAGTTATGATGGTATCGAGATTATCGATGCTGATAATAGAGATCAGAGTGTCCTTTCCTTTATTCGTAAGGGCAAGAAAGACGAAATGTTAGTCTGTGTCTTTAACATGGCACCAGTTGAACGTAAGGACTTTACGATTGGTTTACCTGTTGCAGGTATTTACGAAGAAGTTTGGAATACAGAATTAGAAGAATGGGGAGGTGTGTGGAAAGAGCACAATCAAACAGTTCAGACTCAAGAAGGCTTATGGAAAGATTATGAGCAGACTTTGACCTTTACCTTGCCTGCCATGGGAGCAAGCATCTGGAAGATCAAGCGTCGTTTGAAACCAGCTAAGAAAAAAGAATAATGGGCTGTTGATGATATTTTTTAGATTTTAAAAACGGATGTACTTGTATTGGACTTGAAACACAAGAGAAATGGATTTCCTATTATTTTTATAAAAAAGTTTGACTTCCGACCTTCTTTCGATTTTAACGTTCACATGTCTTTATAAAGGAGTAGAAAATGAAGAATGAAATGCTAGCTTTGATCCTTGCGGGTGGGCAAGGAACACGTCTCGGAAAACTCACTCAAAGCATTGCCAAACCGGCAGTGCAATTCGGTGGGCGCTACCGTATCATTGACTTTGCTCTTTCCAACTGTGCAAACTCTGGAATCCATAATGTTGGTGTGATTACTCAGTACCAACCTCTTGCTTTGAATAACCATATCGGAAATGGTTCGAGCTGGGGATTGGATGGTGTCAATTCAGGTGTCTCTATTTTACAACCTTATTCAGCCAGCGAAGGAAACCGTTGGTTTGAAGGGACTAGTCACGCTATCTACCAAAACATTGACTACATCGACAGTGTTAATCCTGAGTATGTTTTGATTCTTTCTGGTGACCACATCTACAAGATGGACTACGATGATATGCTTCAGTCCCATAAGGATAATAATGCCAGTTTGACAGTAGCTGTCCTAGACGTACCGCTCAAAGAAGCTAGCCGTTTCGGTATCATGAATACAGATGCCAATAACCGTATCGTTGAATTCGAAGAAAAACCTGCGCAACCTAAGTCTACAAAGGCTTCTATGGGGATTTATATTTTTGACTGGAAACGACTTCGCAATATGCTTGTTGCTGCTGAAAAGAGCAATGTGGATATGTCAGACTTTGGGAAGAACGTTATCCCTAACTATCTCGAGTCTGGTGAAAGTGTCTATGCTTATGAATTTAATGGCTACTGGAAAGATGTTGGTACGATTGAGTCACTTTGGGAAGCTAATATGGAGTACATTTCGCCAGAAAATGCCTTGGATAGCCGCAATCGTCAGTGGAAAATTTACTCTAGAAACTTGATTTCACCACCAAACTACTTTGGTGCGCATGCTCACGTTGAAGATTCATTGGTCGTGGATGGTTGTTTTGTAGATGGAACTGTTAAACGTTCGATTCTTTCAACAGAAGCACAAGTACGTGAAGGTGCTGAGGTCGTTGATTCTGTTATCATGAGTGGGGCTATTATTGGCCATGGAGCAAAGATTACTCGTGCTATTATTGGTGAGGGTGCCATTATTGCAGACGGCGTAGAGATTGACGGAACTGACGAAGTACAAGTAGTAGGATACAATGAAGTAGTGGGGGTAGCAACAGATGAAGATTGATAAATATTCAGCCATTTTGGGAAACACAGTTGGTTTTCATGATATGTCAACGTTAACAGAACACCGTCCGGTAGCTAGCTTGCCTTTCGGTGGGAAATACCGTTTGATTGACTTCCCCCTTTCCAGTCTTGCAAATGCAGGTGTTCGTAGTATCTTTGGTATTTTCCAACAAGATAATATCAGCTCAGTTTTTGACCATATTCGTTCAGGTCGTGAGTGGGGCTTGTCAACCCTTCTAAGTCACTACTATCTAGGAATTTACAATACTCGTGTTGAAAGCAGCACAGTTGGAAAAGAGTATTACCAACAGCTTCTTACCTACTTGAGACGTTCAGGTTCAAACCAAACCGTTTCGATTAACTGCGATGTGCTGGTGAATATTGACTTGAATCAAGTCTTCCACCTACACAATACAACAAATGGTCCGATCACAGTTGTATATAAGAAACTTCCAAAGAAAGACATTTCAGATGTGAATGCTATCTTGGAAATCGATGAAACTGACCATGTTCGTTCGCACAAACTCTTTGATAATAAATCTACAGATGAACTCTTCAACATGTCTACAGATATCTTTGTTGTGGACACTCCTTGGTTGATTGAACGACTTGAAGAAGAGGCTCAGAAGGAATATCCTGAAAAGTTGCGCTATGTTCTTCGCGATTTAGCTGTAAAAGAAGGAGCTTTTGCTTACGAATACACAGGTTACTTAGCAAACATTCATTCTGTTCAGTCCTATTATCAAGCAAATATTGATATGCTTGAATCTAAAAAATTCTACTCTCTTTTCTCACCAAATCAAAAAATTTATACCAAAGTTAAGAATGAAGAACCAACCTACTATGCGAATACTTCAAAAGTAAGTACTTCTCAGTTTGCTTCTGGTAGTATCATTGAGGGTGAAGTAGTTCAGTCAGTCCTATCTCGTAACATTTATATTCACAAAGATAGTGTTGTGAAGAACAGCGTTTTGTTCCCTCGTGTTGTGATTGGTCAAGGTGCCCGAGTTGAATATGCTATCTTGGACAAGGGCGTTGAAGTTGCGGACGGTGTTGTCATTCGAGGCACAGCAGAACATCCAGTTGTAGTTAAGAAGGGTGAAACAGTAACAGAGGACATTTATTCATGAAAATTTTATTTGTAGCGGCAGAAGGAGCACCCTTTTCAAAAACAGGTGGTTTGGGCGATGTCATTGGCGCACTTCCTAAATCACTTGTAAAAGCGGGGCACGAAGTTGCAGTTTTCTTGCCTTATTATGATATGGTAGAAGCAAAGTTTGGAGACCAGATTGAGGATGTTCTCCACTTTGAAGTTAGTGTAGGATGGCGTAGACAGTACTGTGGTATTAAGAAAACGGTTTTGAATGGTGTAACCTTCTACTTCATTGATAATCAGTATTATTTCTTCCGTGGTCATGTGTATGGTGATTTTGACGACGGTGAACGCTTTGCCTTTTTCCAACTGGCTGCTCTTGAAGCTATGGAACGCATTGGCTTTATCCCTGACCTTCTCCATGTTCATGATTACCACACAGCCATGATTCCCTTCTTGTTAAAAGAAAAGTACCATTGGATTCAAGCATATCAAGGAATCAGAACCGTTTTAACCATTCATAATTTGGAATTTCAAGGTCAATTTTCTGAAGGAATGTTGTGGGATTTGTTTGGTGTTGGGTTTGAACGTTATGCTGATGGGACCCTTCGCTGGAATGATTGTCTCAACTGGATGAAAGCGGGTATCCTATACGCGGATCGTGTCTCAACCGTTTCCCCTAGCTATGCGCACGAGATTATGACCAGTCAGTTTGGTTGCGGTTTGGATCAGATTCTTCGGATGGAGTCAGGTAAGGTTTCAGGTATAGTTAATGGTATTGACGCAGATCTTTATAATCCTCAAACAGACCCACTTTTAGACTATCATTTTGATAAGGAAGATTTGTCTGGAAAAGCTCAAAACAAAGCAAAATTGCAAGAGAGAGTGGGGTTGCCTGTGCGAGCAGATGTTCCACTAGTTGGGATTGTCTCTCGATTGACACGCCAAAAAGGTTTTGATGTTGTGGTAGAATGCTTGCATCGTTTCTTACAGGAGGACGTTCAAATAGTCCTTTTAGGAACAGGTGACCCGGCTTTTGAACATTCCTTCTCTTGGTTTGCGCAAGTCTATCCTGACAAGCTATCAGCAAATATCACTTTTGATGTCAAACTTGCTCAAGAAATCTACGCAGCTTGTGATCTCTTCCTCATGCCAAGTCGTTTTGAACCATGCGGCTTGTCTCAAATGATGGCGATGCGCTATGGAACTCTACCATTGGTTCATGAGGTTGGTGGTTTGCGTGATACAGTTCAATCCTTCAATCCGATCGAAGGAACTGGAACTGGATTTAGCTTTGATAATTTAACACCATACTGGCTTAACTGGAGTTTCCAAACAGCCTTGGATGTTTATAAGTACCAGCCGGAAGTTTGGAGAAATCTACAAAAACAAGCTATGGAATGTGATTTCTCATGGGATACAGCCTGCAAATCTTACCTGGACTTGTACCATAGTTTAGTCAACTAATAGATAAAATCGTATGATTCTTTCATACGATTTTTGGGCTGTTTAGAAAGGAAAGCTTATGTCTCAAGTAAAAGGCTTGTGTGTCATGGACGTTGACGGCACCCTGATAGCAGAAGAGGTGATTGATCTTTTAGGAAAAGAAGCAGGTTGTGAAGAAGAAATATCGCAGGTTACAAGCCAGGCAATGCGAGGTGAATTGGACTTTGAAACAAGTTTACGAGCGAGGGTAGCTTTGTTAAAAAGCCTTCCGGTTTCGGTCTTTGATACTGTCATCAAATCCATTCATCTGTCCAAGAATACCCAAGAATTTATCTCCATACTTCAAAAGAAGGGCATCCTAGTCGGTCTAGTGTCTGGTGGATTTGCACCAATAGTTGAGAGATTAGCAGAATCCCTTGGTATCTCCTATTTCTCTGCCAACCAGTTAGAAGTCAAAGACGGTTTTTTAACAGGAAAATTAGTTGGTGAAATTGTGACAGGTCAAGTAAAACAAGATACTCTTGAGAAATGGAAAAAAGAACTTAAACTTCCCAAAGAAAGAACGATTGCCATTGGTGATGGGGCTAACGACCTCTTGATGTTAAAGTCAGCAGGACGTGGTATTGCATTTTGTGCCAAAGAAGTCGTAAAATCCGAGATAGCTTGTCATGTAGATACGAGGGATTTTTTGGAAGTTCTACCTTTGATTGATTTCTTAGAATGAGAGGGAACTATGAAAATTGTAATTGCACCCGATTCTTTTAAAGAAAGTTTGACGGCAGAAGAGGTCGCTCAAGCTATAAAAAGGGGTTTTGAACAGTCAATAGCAGATGTAGAATGTCTGCTTTGCCCTGTAGGTGATGGTGGGGAAGGAACTGTAGACGCTATCCGACATTCTCTTGAACTCGAAGAAAAATGGCAAGAGGTTACGGGGCCTTTTGGGCTAAAAGAATCCATGCGCTACTTTCACAAAGATCAAATAGCGCTCTTCGAAGTTGCTGACTTGGTTGGTCTTGGGAAGATTCCGCGGGAGAAACGAAACCCTCTCCACATCCAAACTCGCGGTATCGGAGAATTGATCCGCCATCTCATTGATCAAGGGATGAAAGATATCTATGTCGGCGTTGGTGGTACGGCTAGTAATGACGGTGGGATAGGCATTGCTGCTGGTTTAGGTTATCGTTTTTATGATAAGAATGGAAAAGAATTGCCAGCTTGCGGTCAGACTTTGCTTGAATTCGAGTTAGTTTCAGACAGCGAGTTGTATAGGATACCTGAAGATGTGAAAATCCGCATTTTAGCAGATGTCGTGAGCCCTCTATGTGGTCATCAAGGGGCAACCTATACATTTGGCAAGCAAAAGGGCTTGGATCCTGCTTTATTTGAGATAGTAGATCTGGCTATGCAGCGGTTCTATGAAAAATTATCGCCTTCTACCCTATTTCTTAAAGGAGCAGGGGCAGGTGGGGGTATTGCTGCTGGGCTATGTGCTTTTGCTGAGGCCTGTATCGTATCTGGAATTGATACTTGCTTGGATTTGATAGACTTTGACAAGAAAGTTTCAGATGCCGACTTGGTTATTGTTGGAGAGGGCAGACTGGATAGTCAAAGCTTCGCTGGGAAAGCTCCTATCGGTGTAGCAAAAAGAACCCCTAACAGAGTTCCAGTTATTGCTATTTGTGGTAGTCTTGCTGACGATTTGCCTCCCCTACCATTTGAAAATATACAAGCAGCATTTTCCATTTTAGAGAAAAGTGAACCTTTAGAGAATAGTTTGAAGAATGCAAGTCTCTATTTGGAGCACACAGCTACTAATATCGGTCATTTATTAAATATGAGGAAGGATTAACCTAACCATTTTTTCCAGATTGATTTTTTAGGAGTTTCTGTCTTTTTCTCCTCCCAGAGATTCGAGAATGCAAGTCTAAGGTCTTTTTCATCTACTTGAACAGGTTTGTTCGTGTGAATGACAAGGCCGAAAGGAGAGGTGATATGATCATCTGAAACAATAGTCGCCTGGCAGTTGCTTTCCTTTGCTTGTTTTAAGTAAAATACCTGTTTGTCAAACTCTATATTTGGAGAGATCTTCACAAAAAGTGCCTCTACCTTTTCTTGAAAACTTTCTAAAATAGAGAAAAATCCATGTTCTAATTCAGGACTATTGGCAGTACTGATATCAGCGTAGCCAAGAACTCTTTCCTCAAAAGTTCCGAGATAGCGGCGTTGTTCATCTGGGTTTAATTTCGGCCCACCATGAGCTTTTTCTAGTAGTTGTTTTGATAAATCTGTCATAAAAACAGTATATCACAAAAATCGCATGAAAACAGACAAAAGAAAGCGATTACTTTATAAAGTTAAGGAAAATTTGCACAAAGATAACGTTTTTTCTTGAAAAACGCTTGTTTTTAAGGTATCATAGAGGTGTAAAAAATTTAACTCAAAGGAGAGTAAAAAATGTCAATTATTACTGATGTTTACGCTCGCGAAGTCCTAGACTCACGCGGTAACCCAACACTTGAAGTAGAAGTTTATACTGAATCAGGTGCTTTCGGACGTGGTATGGTTCCATCAGGAGCTTCTACTGGTGAACACGAAGCAGTTGAACTTCGCGACGGTGACAAATCTCGTTACGGTGGTCTTGGTACACAAAAAGCTGTTGACAACGTAAACAACATCATCGCTGAAGCAATCATCGGCTACGATGTACGTGACCAACAAGCTATCGACCGTGCTATGATCGCACTTGACGGTACTCCTAACAAAGGTAAATTGGGTGCAAACGCAATTCTTGGTGTGTCTATTGCTGTAGCTCGCGCTGCTGCTGACTACCTTGAAATCCCACTTTACAGCTACCTTGGTGGATTCAACACTAAAGTTCTTCCAACTCCAATGATGAACATCATCAACGGTGGTTCTCACTCTGACGCTCCAATCGCTTTCCAAGAGTTCATGATCTTGCCAGTTGGTGCGCCAACATTTAAAGAAGCTCTTCGTTACGGTGCTGAAATCTTCCACGCTCTTAAGAAAATCCTTAAATCACGTGGTTTGGAAACTGCCGTAGGTGACGAAGGTGGATTCGCTCCTCGTTTCGAAGGAACTGAAGATGGTGTTGAAACTATCCTTGCTGCGATTGAAGCTGCTGGATACGTTCCAGGTAAAGACGTATTTATCGGATTTGACTGTGCATCTTCAGAATTCTACGATAAAGAACGTAAAGTTTACGACTACACTAAATTTGAAGGTGAAGGCGCTGCTGTTCGTACATCTGCAGAACAAATCGACTACCTTGAAGAATTGGTTAACAAATACCCAATCATCACTATCGAAGATGGTATGGATGAAAACGACTGGGATGGATGGAAAGCTCTTACTGAACGTCTTGGTAAGAAAGTTCAACTTGTTGGTGACGACTTCTTCGTAACAAACACTGACTACCTTGCACGTGGTATCCAAGAAGGTGCTGCTAACTCAATCCTTATCAAAGTTAACCAAATCGGTACTCTTACTGAAACTTTCGAAGCTATCGAAATGGCGAAAGAAGCTGGTTACACTGCAGTTGTATCACACCGTTCAGGTGAAACTGAAGATTCAACAATCGCTGACATCGCAGTTGCAACTAACGCAGGACAAATCAAGACTGGTTCACTTTCACGTACAGACCGTATCGCTAAGTACAACCAATTGCTTCGTATCGAAGACCAACTTGGTGAAGTAGCTGAATACCGTGGATTGAAATCATTCTACAACTTGAAAAAATAATCGTTGATTTAACAACGTTTTAAGCCCCTCGGATTTTATCCGAAGGGCTTTTTTGATGTTCAGGGGGCAAAAAGGGGCAAATTTTTATAAAAGATTCTTCATTACTTTATCAAGTACATTGATTGCTTCATCTTTCATATTCTTTGTGACGTGGGTATAGATAGAAGTTGTGACCTCTGAATCAGAATGACCAACACGATCCATAATCGTTTTGAGAGGGGTTTTGTTTTCTGCTAAAATACTGATTGTGGTATGTCTGAAAATGTGGGGCGATAGTTGTTTTGGAATAGGCTTTTTAAGGCGCTCATTCGTTCTTTGAAGAGACTTGCTTAGAATTGAACTATGGATAGGTTTGCCAGTGTTTGTGACGAAAATACGAGCGCTCTTATACCAATTAGGGTCAGTGTCTTCACTAAGTTGATTGAGTTCAATCATCTGATCAAGGATTTCAATTTCTCTTTCAGTGAGATGTGTGGTTCTAAAACTAGTGAATGTTTTAGGTCCATCATCGTCTGGTATGTATCGGTTTAATTCTCCAACCCGACAACCATTCAGGATTATGAACTCGCAATCTAAAGCATATCTTAGAGTAATGTCTTTTCGATAGAGTTCTTTTAAGATTGCTTTATATTCTTTTGGTTCCAGGTATTTGTCTTTCGCATTTTTAATCTGCTGCAAACTTTGTTTTTTTCTAGGAAGCTTGGCTTTTCTCGCAGGATTATTTTCAATAAAGCCCTGGTCAATAGCGTAGTCAAAAAAACATTTAAAATAGATTTAACAAGGTATTTTTGAGTGTAAGTCCATTCTTCGGTATCAAGTAATCTTTGAATCAATCTTACATCCATATTTTCTATCTTAGTACCTTTTTCAACTTTGTCCAATATTCTATTATAGGTCGCTAACATAGTCTTATATGTGCTTAGTTTTATTTGTTTCCGATGAAATTCCCACCACTCTGAAAAAACTGTATGAAAGAGTGCAGAAGCAGTGGTCAACTTTTACAATACATTTTCTATTTTATCGTCTAGTAATTTCTGAGCTTCCTTTTTCGCTCTGGCTGATCCAGAATCTAGAGTTACTGAAACTCTTTTCCATTTTTCAGTGTATGGGTCTTTATATCTCTCAAAAAATTTAAATTTTCCATTTGGAAGTTCTTCCATCCACATTGCTTTTTCCCCTTTATTTTGTTAAAATGGGTATAGAAAAGAGGGTTTTTTAATGCCATTCTTTCTATAAACAGTACATCCTCACACTTTAGCTTGCAGGCGGTGTGAGGATTTTTTTAATAGTGTAACCAGATGATATCTTCAGGATGATTGCCAAAATCTTTATCGTGACTAACGATTTTAATTTTCCCTTTTGTCATCTTAGTATAGAGAAGATCGTTGTAATCCTTCATTTGATGGTAATCATTTAAACTTTTGCGAATATGCCATAATTTGATCGGAGATATCTTACTATATTTCAAAATATCATTTTTTACACTTTCGCAAGCTAATTGATAGTAGTGATAGAAATCTGTGGTTTGTTGATAATCACGTTTGAACTTAAATCTATTTCTAGTTAATCCATTAGCTCTTAAATACTCTTCATAAGCCGTTTTACAAATAACATTGATATACTCTGAAATGATTTGTGAGTTTATGAAGAGCTTGCAATTCTTATTTAGAGCTTCGGATAAGAAATTTTGATATCCAAAGTCATTGGTTGAAAACGGAGAGAAAAGATATATCCAGACATTTGTATCAACTATGAAGCTATCACCTGGACTTAAAGTATAAGTGTTCAATTCTTTACTAATAGCCATCCTGCATTACCTCATCTTGCAAATCGGCTAATTCTTGTCTTTTTTCTTTGCTATTAGTTAGAACAAGACCAATCTTTTGTAAATGAGAATTGCTGACTGATGATTTTTTTATCTTTACTAACTTTGTTAGTTGTTCTGTTGGTTTTAAGTCATAAAGCTGCCCAATTGCCAGATTCAGAAAAGCTGTGGTAAGTGTTTCAATTCCTGTGAAATCTAGTGTTACCGGTTCATCTTTTTCAACGTATTCTTTAATTTTTTGGAAAACAATTTCTCCAGTGTCAGATAGGATAGCTGATTTATTGTTGATAATCTCAGCGATATTTAGTGTTGTCATGTTTGCTCCTTTATATAAACCAATCTTCTAGTAGTCCTGATAAATCTATTGTATCAGAAAGGGAAGGGGTTTGGCAATCATCAAGAAAAATAGTGATGATAGCAAGTGTTCCAGAGATGTTAAATGGGAACTCCAAATAGGTGATATAACCAGTTTTATCGATGTGATAATATCCGTTATTTGATACTATTTTAATCTCGCCTTTTCCGTTAAGTTTTTTCTTTAGTAAGTATAATCCGACCCCGCTGTCAAAATTTTCTTTTGTAGATGTACCTTTATCAAAGGCCCACTCAAAGTAATCCACTGAGTCAGAGAAAGAATGTCCTTTGTTTTTTATGTTTTCTATCATGCCAATACCATTGTCGGATATAGCAAAAGATATGGTTCCCTTTTTACTATCTCTAGGTTTACGAGGGTAGTGTTGGCCGCACATATAGAGCACGTCTGAATGAGAATGATCTCGAACATTATGTATGATTTCTAACAAGGCTTCTTTAATCTCGCCTAAAAAATCCTCAGAGGTTTTAGTCCGAATCTGCCTTAACAACTCATCATCTATATATTCGTCAATTTCTTCGATATTTTCTATACTTCTTCTAAAAAAAGGAATGGTGGTGTTATAGGTATCATCTAACTCATATTCAAGACCAAAATGTTTTAAAAATCCATTTTTTAAAAGGATTTCCTTTGATTTTAGGGAAAAATTATCTAATAAAGCATATACGGTTGCTCCTCTAGCATTAACTTCGCTAAATATCATCCCTAAAAAAACAGTCATTTCAGCATTTATCCAACGGATATTTTCAAAGTTAAAAATAACACTATCTTTTTCTTCTAGGACTGGAAGAATATTCTCTATTTGTTGATAGAGTTCAAGTAGAATGGAATATTCGTTATTCAGAGTTCTTGGTAAAAAAATTTCATATTCCGCCATCTTCACGCTCCTACAATATTCTTAAACTCTTCCTGAATCATTTGTTCACCCCAAGTAGTTGCAATCCTATGCCTTTCAGCAAATCTTAACCAATTAAACTCCGAAGGCTTACATTGATACAATTCTTCAGATATAAGATGACGAACCATGAAGCGGTATGCCTCGTTTTCGTATTTGTAGAGTAGTCGCTTGTAATGCACTGGATTGTGGTTTATATGCCCCAATTCGTGCAGGATGACCTTTTCTCGCTCCTCTAGGGATAAATCCCCATTGACATAAATAACGCGCTCATCGGGGAAATAGAAGCCTCTACGCTCCCACATAGTCTCAGGGAAGAGATAGAGTGTAACCTGGTATTCATCCAGTAACTCATTCACTTTCAATGTCGGACACCCCCAAAGAGAGTTTAATGATCTGCGCAATCTTGTCTACATCCTCATCTGATAGTGGTTTTCCATCAAAGAGAACCACACGTTCACGAAGATTAGACAAGTCGACCACACGGCCGTCAGCAGTAGTGACAAGGTCGCTTGAAATAGCAGGATTGTCAGTACGGCCTAGAAGATAATCTAAAGAAACACTGAAAAAGTCAGCAATTTCTTGCATTCTTTCAGTGCTAGCTTTTTGTTTTTTTAATGAATAAAGTGTATTTCTACTATATCCTAGCTTTTCTTCCAAGGCATTTAAAGAGAGACCTTGTCTTTTTGCTAGTTCTTTAATTCTTTCAAATGTCAGAAACATTGTTTTATCAACCTTTCTAAGCATTACGAAAAAAATCTAAACTATATTATTAAAACTGTTGACAAAACTAAATAAATAATTTAAAACGATATTCGTAAGCTAAAGAGTTAGCGAAATAGAAAACTAAAAAATAAAAACCTAAAAAACTGATTGGCGTCCGATTTGAATAGGTAAACCTTACTTTTTAGTAAGTCTTTTCTCTATGCCTTGATTTTAAATCATTCATTTAAAATTGTCAAGAAATTCGATAACTTTTTAGATAATATTTTTAAAAAGGAGGGTAGAAATGGAGGAAGAAGAAATAATCGAATTATTGAAATTCTTAACTACTGATTACGGACGAGGGTATCTAGCTGGATTAGTTAACGGGATGTCAATACTTTTGAAAGTTTTAAAAAAAGCAGTGAAGGAATAGAGAGGAGTATAAAGATGTCAGAGCAAAAAGAAAAATACCACGATAGACGTGGTAGGCCTGATGAATTGAAGGTTGAAAAAGTTATTCACCTTTCAATTTTGAGAGGCGAAGGAACTGAAGCGGATAGCATTCGAGTTGTGGAGCAGTATTACAATATGGACGGCGATCTAATATTCGAATTAGATCCTTGTTCTCCACATTATCAGGAATTTTTAGGCTTACGTTGATCTTGTTTATCTTTGTCCAAATCTAAAATATCTTGTAGTAATTGCTCGTTATCATGGCGTTCAATATACCATTTTTGCATAAGTAATTCTATAAACTTTAGCAACTTGTGAGCCTCATTCGGTTCAATATCCACTATAAGATTTATATCTTTTTCTGGATGGGCACCAATGTTTCCAAGTTTTCGTAAAGCATCGAGTACATTTTTAGTGCTTGGGTCAACTGACTCTTTTAAAGCAACTATCTCGTCTACTAACCTTGCTTTAGAAATTCCCCAAAAATCTCTAATCATTCCTTGTAGACAACGTCTAGAGAGGGTAGCAGAAGCTTTGGGGCTGAGATTTAAGATAGCGTGAGCTTCTTCATAGTCACTTCTGATAGCTTGAGGGATGTAGTCTGGATAGACTTTTGCGAGTGAAATAGGATTGAAGTTCATAATGCGATTTGGAAATTGACTACCAACGCCCACGATATCAATCGAAACTTTATGACAATTTGGACATTTCATTGTTTGTATTGTTATTTTGTCGTTCAAATTTTCCTCAACCTTAACATGTGGACGATGAATCCAAAAGTAGTGTTCTTCTTCTCGGAATGTATCGTAGTGCTTTGGAACAGAATAACCGCAAAATAAGCAGAATAGTTTATTAGAATCCATAAGATTTCTCCAATCATTTTATTTTGATTATACCAAATTTAGAAAGGAAAATATATGAGCCAACAACATAAAAAGTGGATTCAACTCGTCAAAGACAAATTGAATTCAGAAGGAATGACACAAACACACCTTGCTCGTGCTTGTGGAGTAAAGAAGCCAACCATTTCAGAATTACTGAAATATGGTAAAGGCAGCGATAGATTAAAAAACCGAGTATGTGATGTCTTGGACATCGACGAAAGTTGGGTTGATTTAGGAGAGTAGGAGGGAATGAAAATGAGACCAAAAAGATATCCGTATAGTAGAAAAAAATTGTATACCTTGATAAAGGAAGACCCTGAATTTGTAGAAAAACTTTTAAGACCTAGTAGTATTCTTCTAGATTCTCAAAGTCTGACAACAAGATTACAAGCTAAAGACACTAGAGCTAACAACATCATTCATATTGATGATTATAGATAAAGGAGATAGGTATGAGTAGTATTTCAATGACCGTTGAAGTTAAAGTAAATGTTACGAATATGGATCAATTTAATAATCTTGTGAGAGAATTCAATAAAAAAGCCCATGAGCTTGAAGAGCTTGCTCATGAGCTGAATAACTTTCGTTTCGAAGCAGACATTTTACCAAATGGCAGCAATTAGTTCAAAATTAGCATTTTCTGGGAACAAATAAATTGGATATGATTCTTTGGTTTCGAGATTACGGAACTGGTAACCAAAATAATCTTTTTTGGCATTTGAATTTTTTTCAGTGAGTGTTTCAAGATTAGCTTGTGATAGCAGCTTAAAAATCTGAATACGAGCTTGTTCCAAATCAGACATTCTGTTCAACGCTCTTAGTTCGTGTTCATTCGGGAATGCACTTATCAAATCTACTCGATCATCTAAATAGGTTATAGAATCATCTAGATAATCATATTTTAATTTGAAATCGATAAATGATAAATTCCTGTACTCTTGATAGGTTACAAACGTAATATTTTTATCTTGGAATCGGTAGACAAGGGAATCGTTTTGTAATTCATCCTTAAATTCCGTAAGACCAATTAAAAATTTATGACAAGCTTCTAAAATACGGATTTGATTTAGATTCATTTTCTTTTCCTCCTTTCTGTTGAATTTTTGACTAAAATGGTGAGAGGTCATAGTCAAGATTATTATAGCAATTTAGAAGGATATTACATCAGTCTTGAGACTGATATAGGAGGTTGAATGGAAGACAAAATCATAGAACTAGCTGATTACTTCATCAGCGAGAATACCGTGGATTGAAATCATTCTACAACCTTAAAAAATAATCTCTTTATGGGATTTGAGGCTGTAAAGCCTTTATAATAAGCACTTTGGGGCGCTTTCCCTTAGTGCTTTTTTGATTTTACTACCCTTTTTAGTACCCCTACTAATTTTTGGTATAGTAAGAGGGTAGCCCAGAAATGGGTCACCCTTATTCTTTATAAATTGCTGATAGCTGTTTCATAATTTGAGACGGCTTTTTTTGCATTCTCTTGGTTAGTATGCCAGTAAACATTTTCAGTCACTATTAAGTTAGAGTGTCCCAGTCTGTACTGAACATCTTTAGGGCTGGCTTGAGCGTAGAGCATCATAGTAGTATGTGTATGGCGGAAACCATGAAAGGATACGTTAGTTACTCCAGCAGCCTCAAAATGCTTATTTAGGCGCTTTCGTAAGTTACAAGCATAGGCATATTTTTCTGTAAATACAGAGAATACAACCGTTTCAGATCGGCCTAATTTCCAAGATTGAATTTGTTGACGGTTTTTGTATTGCTTCAGTAAAAGTAATGTGGCTTTGTCTATTGGTATATCTCGATAACCAGCGCTTGATTTAGGTGAATTTATTTCCTGATAGCGGTTTAGTGTCTTATTGATACTGATAACACCGCTTTCTAGGTCAATATCAGACCATTCAAGAGCCAGAGCCTCACTAATACGGCAACCAGTGGCCAATAAAGTCTTATACAGGACAACATCAAATAAGTTCTCATAATTTGATTGATCCAGAGTGTCTAAATAATCAAGGAACTGTTTTAATTCTTTGTTGTCTAAGTATTTGACAGCGGCCTTTTCTTTCTGCTGTTTGCGTGGAACGATGACATCATTAGCTGGGTTGTATTGTATTACCTGGATAGCTACGCCATATTTTAAAATACGCTTATTCATGTTATGGAGCAAGGAGTAGTTAGCAAATGCTCCTTTTTCGCCTTTATTTGCCTTGTCAGCCCATTTGTTTACTTGCTGTTGAAGAATAGGCGTAGTGAGTTTAGATAGCTTGTAATCGCCAAATACAGGCAATAAATGCACTCTAACCAATCCATCCATAGATTGGCGAGTATTTGGCTTAACTGTATTCTTGTAACTATCCCACCAAACTTTTACAAGCTCATTGTATGTTGTAATTGTCGGCTTGTCTTTAACTGTATAGCCATTAGTAGCAAAAGCATTGATCGCATCACGCGCTTTTACTTTAACGCCCTTTTTAGTGGTTGCTGTAACAGTTGTACGGGCTTTTTTGCCCGTTAGTTGGTCAACACCTAGATAAACACTAGCATAATAAACTCTTTGGCCATTCTTTTTGATTTTCTCTTTGATATTCATGTATTTGTACCTTTCTTTCCATCAGCAGGCAAGGCGCGTGGTTTTGTTAGGTATTTATACATGAGAATAAGATATTACTTATTTAAGTTGTTTTTACTCACTAAATAAGTTGCAAAATCGTTTAATTCTATACGATCTTGATTAGGTAAAATAGCGCACTTTGCAACTAAATTATCAAAAGGTGGGGTAAGACTTGATAACAACTTGTAGAACTCAGTTAGTTTAGCAGCAGGTGAACTATAAATGCTTTGTTCAAATTCATCTAGTTCAGTTTCTAAAAACTTTCTTTCAAATTCTTTAATAATATCTGGTGTAGTTACATTTGAGAGTTTTAATCTTCCTGATACGTTTACATAATTAGTTTCTTCAGTAATTAACTTAGAACTTTCGTCTTCGTCATAACCTAGCAATGTAGCAACTGAGATTTTAAAAAAATCTGCAAGTATTTTAGCCTTTTCAGGTTTGATAGTGTTTCCTAATTCCCAATGTTGTAAGGTTCTTAGTGGAATTCCGGTTCGTTTTGATAGTTCAGATTGAGAAATACCATATTCTTTTCGTAATATCTTTAATTTATTCATAGCTCCTCCTTATAGAAATTATATCACAAACCGCAAAAAATTGTGTAAATATATCTAAAAATATTTTAAAAAAGCTATTGACAACACAAAAAGTTGCGGTATAATATATTTAACGCAAGAAGTTGCGTAGAAGGAGGTGAACCAATGCTTATTACTTTATCACTTGCTGAAAAAGTACGTATCAAACGTGCTAAATTACAGTTAACTAAAAAAGCAGCATCAGAACAGTTAGGTATTCAATCAAATACTCTAACCAAAGTTGAGAACGGAAACTATGATGCCCCTAAGCGTATCTATGAGAGCGTGATGACTTGGCTAGTAGAAGAAATTTAAAGAAAGTAAAAAGCCATGTACAGGCGACCAAACCAACGTACACGGCTAAGGAAAAATAACAAAACTCAAGCAAAGGCAAGGCGCGTGGTTTTGTTAGGTATTTAGCAAAGGGGAAACCCTTATGTAAATATTCTCCTTTTATTTTATCAAAATTAGAGGAGAAAGACAACTTAATTTATAAAAAGGAAAAATGGAGGATATAAATGGAAATTCTGTCTAAAGAAATACAGTTACAAGGTTTACAACTTCTTAAACAGACTCTTGAAACTTTAGTTGAGCTAGAAAAACAACGATCTAGTAAGTTAGATTTAATTTCTCGTAAAGAATTAATGGATCTGCTAGGTATAAGTGCTACAACCCTTGATAACTGGGAGGTTCTTGGCCTTAAACGTTATCAGACCCCGATGGATGGAGCTAAGAAAGTATTCTATCGTCCGTCAGATGTGTATTTATTTTTAGCAATAAAATAGGAGTTATGAAATGAAAATTGTTACTTTCAAACCAACTAAACAAATAGACGATGGGTTTTATCTACCAGGCATTGACATTCTATTTGTCTCAGATAAAGCAGATGCCAAGAGTACAGAAGATGTAATTTTATTTCTTTCAAAACATGGGTTAAACAAGTCTTGAATGATATTAGAAAACAAAGCTACTATTCTGCGGAGGAAATAGAGACAGCGCTACAGGCCTTTATAATGGCCTCAAATACGTTATGGAGAACAAGCTGTAAAATTATATTGATACACTAGCCAAAGCCATTGTAGAGGTTAAAATAGGGGTTAGAGGAAGCAATTAAAAAGTAAGCTAGCCAAATTTATACAGGAGGTAGAACCGTAATGGAACTAGTCTACATGGACGGCAAGAAAGATCCGTATACACTAAGTAGTATTATTACAGAGTGTACAAACCTGCAACATCACACAATAACTAAAACGATCTGCAAACATCAAACAAGGTTTGAGCAGTTCGGAAAGGTTGGATTTAAAATCTAAGCTACGGACAGTGGCCAGAGTACCAAGGACTATATTTTGAATGAGCAACAAGCAACCTTGTTAGTTACATTCTTAAAGAATACCGAGCAAGTGGCCAACTTCAAAACAAACCTAGTCAAAGCATTTTTTGAAATGCGTGAGGAGCTTTCTAAGTTTCGTCTGCAGAGAGCGTTAGAAAAGCCGAAAAGGAAAACCTTGCATGACAGTATAGAAACATGGCCTAATGCACCAAAGCACGCGCATAGCACCATGAACAACTTGCTACTAAAGGCAGCAACAGATATGAACGCTAAGCAGTTAATGGCAAGCCGTGGGGGAACAAACGGTATCGATAGCTTGACTAGTGAGGAGCTGGAGCAGTACCAGTCATTTGAGGATATGGCAATAGCTATGATTGAATTGAAAATGAGTTATCAGGAAATTAAGACAATGATGTTTAGAAGTAAAAAAATAAGCTAAAAAATCACACAAACAAAGAAACAGAGGTAAAAACATGTTAGCAGATAAATTAGAAGCTATTTCAACAGATTTAGAAGAAATACAAGGAAGTCTTACAGGGATCAGAAATATCATAGCTAAAAGAGCAATCAGTAGGGTATTGAATGACTTGGATGATGTCTACAATGAACTAACCGGCACAGAATACCATGAGCAACAGCAAACGCTTAAGGAACAGACGGAAATGATGAAACAGAGGGTAATTGCTGAAGTAATAGGAGAATTGGAGTGGAAAGAAAGATCATTGTATGGAAATTTTTGGGGTAACACTGATTTTATAAAACGAACTTCTAGATTTGATGGATTTCTTTTCTTAAACGCTTATCTAGCGGAAATAACTAGAGAGAATGACTATCCTATGGATCAAAGTCAATTATTAAATTATGTATGGGAACTTTTGGCAGTTGATATTGCCAAGAAAAAACGAGGTAAAAAGAATCTCTTGGACTTATGGACAAGTTCGATTGAGTATACCCGTGGCATGATGATTCATGAGGAGGGTTAACATGAATGAATTAGATTTAACCAATACACAGTCGGTAATCTTTATGGTGGTATTGATCGGCTTGCTGCTTTATTTAAATTACCGAGACCGCAAAAAAAGCGCCCAAATGGAGCGAGAAAACACACAGGCGATAGAAACACCTAACAGGGATTTAACCCCCGATTATGGGCGTTATATTCAGCTTACAGGGATCAATGTATGGGGAGGAATTGAATGAGTTTAGCAAGTAATCGTAAGAAAGTATTAAAACTAATCAAGTTAGAGAATTATAAATGAGCAAGGGAGGGGACAATGGCAAAAACAAAAGTCTATTTTTGGCTAAAAATTGATAAGAAATTTTTTGATAATATTTTTATCAAGAGACTAAAGACGGTACCTGGTGGGTACACTATGACAGTGATTTATATTAGGCTCATGCTAGAGAGCTTGGAAAGTGACTGTATTTTATACTATGAGGGCTACTTTGACAATCTAAAGGAAGAACTAGCACTAAAATTAGATGTATCAGAAGATGATATAGATATGACCATGGCATACTTTACAAAATGCGGTTTAATACAGATTGACGAAGATAAAAACGCAGAACTACCACAGGCAAAAGCCTTGGTTGAGAGTGAAACAAACTGGG
This sequence comes from Streptococcus sp. FSL W8-0197, assembly GCF_037963785.1. Classification (GTDB taxonomy): domain Bacteria; phylum Bacillota; class Bacilli; order Lactobacillales; family Streptococcaceae; genus Streptococcus; species Streptococcus oralis_CQ. The sequence continues at coordinate 1,004,404 of NZ_CP150168.1, forward strand.
CAAACTATAAACGTGAACAACGAAAAAAAACAAAATTGGAAGAAGTCCAACCATCTTTGACATTTTCCAACTCGTGTCCAACAGAGATAGAGAAAGAGATAGATATAGAGAAAGAGATAGAGCTACAGCTAGAGCAAAAAGAGGCTAACGCCTCAAAAAATATTGGTGCTGGCGGTGGCAAAAATCCAATCTTTGAAAAACTCAAACAAGCTTTTGGTGAAATGTCGGTTAATGGGACAATGATAGCAGAGGTTGAGGATCTACTAGAGATTCATGGTCAAGCGTTGTTAATCTATGCCCTCAATGAAACTATCTTAAATGCTGGAAAGTCTATCAGATATACACGTTCAATTCTTGAAAGATGGCAGGGGCAAGGACTTAGAACAGTTGAGCAAGTCAAGAAAGATAAAGAGGCTTATGAAACTAAAAAGCATCTCCAACATCAAGCAGAACCTATTAGCCGTGAAGAATGGCTGAAAACACGAACAGAAGAAAACCCATTTTAGGAGGGTGAGCAATGGAAAATAAATTTGAGCAATATAACAACAGAAAAATTAGTGATAAGGTATGTGAGGTTCACAAGGTCAATTATTGGCAAATATCAACGCCGATAAGAGGCAGTAAGGAACGAAGTATACAAGAGTTTTGCCCTGAATGTTGTCAGGAGCAAATAGATAGGCAAGAGCAAGAGGGAGTAAATAATAGCCTAAACGCTGAGACGTACCTGAAAACCTATAATGTGCTTATGCGAGACAGTACGATCCCTAGGGAGCTTAAAGAGGCTAGCTTTGAGAATTTCATAGCTGAGACAGCCGAGGAAAAGCAACTATTAGCATTTGCTAGGGAGCAGGTAGATAAATACCTGGACGGTATGACAGGAAATACCCTATTTACAGGATCTACAGGGATAGGAAAGAGCCATTTGAGCGTAGCCATTGCTAAGGCCATAAACGAGGGTTACAAGGCCAAAGGAGAGCCTAAAAGCGTGTTATTTGTCAATCTAACAGAAATCCTTAGACGAGTTAGAGAGAGCTTTAACTCTCCTACTAGTCTAGAGGGGCACTACTCAAGAATGCTGAAAGAGGTTGATTACCTGGTACTTGATGATTTAGGTATAAAATCGGACAACGCTAGTAGTAAAGGTAAATCAGTCTGGGAAGAAGAGTTTATTTTTGATATTCTCAGTAACCGAGATAAAACCATTATTACTACCAATCTAAGCAGCTCAGAGATTGTTAGCTTGTATAGTGAACGAGTGGCCAGCCGTGTCAGAACTGGACTAGAGGGTAACTTTTTCAAGTCATTCACTATCAAGGACAAGCGATACTCAATTAATCAGTTAAAAAATAAAGTAAAGCAGTTAAACTGAAGTAATTGACTTACAAACCTAAACAAAAATAGACACTTTTCACAGAGTGAGAAATCACCCTCTTAAAAAATTACTATGCTTTCCTCGGCCAAATTAATCAAGCATGGTAATTTAATCAATGACGAAAAAAACAACTATTGGGTACACAAAAAGGGTAGTATTTTAGAACACGAACCTTAAAAGCCTAGTCAAATCAATAGACTAGGGATATTCAGATTATAATAAATTGAAATAAAGGAGTTTTAAATATGGATTTTAAAGATATTCAACCGATGGAATCAGTATCTGAATTATTAAGCCAAGGCTGGATAATTTTAGAGAAAGGTGGTATAATTAAAAAAATCAATAACCTAAGTCATGGTAGCGTTGAAATCCACTTTAGGGATGGCGTACCATATAAAAAGACTGAACATGTTGATAATTTAATTTAATAAAGATTGCTAGAGGAAGAACCCAACGCATATTTCAGAGTTTAAGCTTTGTTATGGTGTCGGGTTCTTTTCTTTGCCATAAGGAGGATTTAAAAATGACAACATCAAATGTACTACCAAAAATTCAATCTATTGTATCTCAAGTAAATACTAAACGTGATGCGATGGATGATTATAAACAAAAACTAGATATTGCCAAAAATGAATTAGAACAAGCTAAGAGCGCTAGGGAAAAGAATTTTTCATTTGAAACTGACAACAAAGTTTCAGAATTAGAAAATTATATCTTACGAGTTGAGAGCCGATATAACATCTTACAGAGTGAATTTGATGAAGATGTACCTAGTAAATTACGTGAAGTAGAAGAGTTGTATAATGCGTATTTAATTGAGCAATGGGGGCAAAATGAAGAAGTTAAAGAACTGACAAAGCGTACACTGGACAGTTTTAAAGAAACCGTTGCTTTGCTAGGACTTTACACTAAGAAGCCATCCGAGCTTAATAAACAAGTGCTACCACACGTTGTTAATGACGATTTTAGAAAGGCTTTCAAAGGACAAATGACGTTTATTGGCGCTGATAATCATTCATTAGCCAATGGAGTACCATTGGACTATGATACTTACCAAAAGTTGTACACTGCTGGGCGTGCTTTAGGGGTTAATCTTGGATGATCTATAAGAGATATCATACGGCATTAGTGTTTATACTTGTTTTGCAGCATTTACTAAAAGATACCAAATTAGAAGAAAAAGCTTTTAATTTGTATGCTGATATTTTAGAACTTGAGCAAGTTCCGAAACATCAAATAAAATCGGCCAACCTATACGCCAAGCGCATTGTACAAGCTTACGATGGAGGGGAAATTTTGCCTCCGTCACCATTTACACAATCGCAGAGACTAAAGCAAATAATTAGTAGGGGTATTAGTAAAGTGATTGCATATTTGACTGGATAAAGGAGATTTTTTCTTTAATTTTAGGAGGTAACAGATGGCAGGAAATGAAAATGATGGCCTTACATCCAAACAAATTAAATTCATAGATGCCATGCTTACCGAGCCAACGATAGAAAAAGCGTGCCAAAAAGCAGGGGTGTCAAGGGCAACAGGTCATAAGTATCTAAAAGTTGCAGCAGTTAAAAAAACATTGAGACTAAAACAAGATGAGATGATGGATAAAACTACACAGATGCTATATCTAGCCTCATCCAATGCTGTTTCTGTACTTAATGATATTATGATGGATGCCAAGGTTAACCCGTTTATAAGAACTCAAGCAGCAAAAGCTATACTTGAACAATCATATAAAACTCATGAAATTTTTGGAGTAGTAAGACAAATTGAAGAATTGAGGTTAGAAATTGAGGAAGTATCTAAAGGAGATAAAAGAGTTACAAGAACTCAAGGAGTTATTGAGTAGTAGAAATACGCCTGAAGTTATCATCGTCGAGGGTAACGATGATTTGGGAGAATTTTTCCAAGTTGATGGTGAGTTGTTTAGTGATATTGAACTTTTAGAAAACCTTAAAAAGTGGAGTGAATGGGAAGTACAGGTTATCGTTAATGATTGGTGTAACCGTAGTCTAAATGAAGATGAAACAGAAATATTATATTTTCCAACTCATGAGGATAAAATGGACTATATCCGATTTAACAAAGGTTTAGAACCTTTATACCACGCGCTAGATGAACCTTATACAACAATCTCAAAAAGTGAGTGGTTAAAGCTATTAGACTGATAATGAGGAGGTAATCATGCCAAAGAAGAAAATTGAGCGTATTTCAGTAATTCATAGGGAAAAGATTTTATGGCTCAAATGGTATTTCATGAGAGACAAAGAAAATCCTAACTATAGTGTCCTTGAGCGTAAAATGTTTGATGCTGCTAAAAATAAAGATATGCTAACATACAAAAAATATGCTACGATTAAGCAGATAACAGATATTAGGGTACAGACAAGTGAAGATGATATTTTAACGGCTATTAAAGAGGTTTATGTGTATAATCACATGAATGTTATCGGAGCTTGTCAGCGTATATTATTTGTTAGTCAGTCCCCAGCCTATAACAAGCTAAATAAATGGTTTGAAACTTACTCAGATTTGTATTTTAGTATTATTCCATTACCGAATGTGGGAGCATATCATGAATTGGTAGATATCTAGTTGATTGTATGATAAAATATAATAAACTTGATGAAAAATATAAAAAATTTGATAAAAATAGTTGTTTTTTTGAAGTTTATATAATATAATTATCATGTAAGATATCAATGGCCTCCCACGCATATGCGCAGATACGTTCTGATGGGAGGTTTTTTTATAAAAATGTTAAGTGAGAATACTATGATTGAGCATTTTGAACATAAAAGCTATGAAGAACAAATAACACTCCTTGAATCAAGGTCAATGTGTTTTGAGAACGACGCATCTAGGAAAAAGGCAATAAATAGTTTGTCAATGGTTTCCTACTATAAAATTAAAGAATTTGCTAAACCATTTGCAAAGATAACAAAGAATGGTACACAGAAAACTATTGATTACCAAAATACTAAATTTGAAATTGTTATTTCAAGATACTATCAAGATAAAAATTTGAGGTTGAATCTATTACACGCAATTGAAGATATTGAGGTTGCGTTAAAAACAAAGATAGCTTATGTTTTAGGTAGGAGTAATTTAAATAGTTATGGCTATCTTAATTTCTCAAATTGGTGTAATAAAGAGGAGTATTGTAAGCACTATCTTCGGTATAGTGAAAATAAATTCAAAAAAAATTTGTTGATTGAGTTAAGGAAATCTTCTAATTCTGAAATAGATGAAAAATTAAAAACTGATCAATCAAAATATCCGCCTATTTGGCTTGCCGTAAATGTCCTTACGTTCGGTCAAATGGTTAATATGTTAGAATTGATGTCAGTGAAGAAACTTGGTCAGATATCTAGTTTTTTTGATTGTGAGAATTCAGAGTTAATATCTTGGTTAAAATGTATCAATCTAGTTAGAAATATTTGTGCCCATAATTCAAATATTATTGATTTTAAATTTAAAACAGTTCCTCAATTAAAGGATGAGTGGAAAGATTATCTGTACGAATTGAAACCAGGGGTTTATTCAAATAGAATTGCATTACCATTTCTTATAATTAGTTATATGATGGATAAAATTAACCCTAAGTACCATTTTCAGGATATCGTTAATTCACTAGATAAGCTTATTAGAGACGATAATAATGCCAAATATTATGGTTTTAAATCCATTAGTACGATGAGGTTGATTAAATCTAAGCGGATTAGGAAACCAGTGGCACGCAGAAGAACTAGATAAAAAGCACCCCTAAAGGTGCTTTTTTCTTGCCTGCTGAACTCATAAATGTACTACCTTTTTTGTTACCCTTTAAAAATACTGTATCTTTTTCTATTTGGTTGATTAATCCGTATTTGGTAAAAGGAAGATTAAAAACAAGTGTAGTTTGATACTCTAGATAATAGGAAGATAACTTGAAAAAATAAAATAGTTCAGTGAACTGTTTTATCCCGAACCTTGAAATTCAACAGTTCGGTCGTTGATTTAACAACGTTTTAAGCTCTTCGGATTTTATCCGAAGGGCTTTTTATGTACAATACTCAAAATGAAAAATAACTTATGGTATAATAGACAAAAACACTTGTATTAGAAAGAAATTATGTCTAAAGAGATTGATATTGAGTATTACCACCAACTAGCACTGCAAAAGCAAAAGGAGCACCGAAAAGTCTTAGCCAATCTAAAGAAAAAACCTCCTAAAAACTTAGATAAGATAGCCCAGCAAATTCACGAAGAAGTTTTTTCTGAGATTGATTGCACTGCCTGTGCTAACTGTTGTAAGACCTTGGGACCTGACTTCAAGGAAGCAGATATTACTCGTATTGCTAAGTATTTCAAGATGAAATTACCAGCCTTTGAAGCAGAGTTTTTACAAGTTGATGAAGATGGGGACAAGGTTTTCAAATCCATGCCCTGCCCCTTTCTAGGGGGAGATAATCTCTGTTCTATCTATGATGTTCGTCCCAAGGCCTGTCGTGAATTCCCCCATACAGATCGTAAAAAAATCCATCAAATTAATCATTTGACAATTAAGAATACCTTGACCTGCCCTGCAGCCTATCTCTTTGTTGAGAAATTAAAAGATAAGTTATAGAATTTGCACCTTTAGATCTTGTACAAAGATTCTAGTGCGAAAGTATCTGATATCTGATAGACTATAGATAGAATTGAACACGACCTAAAAGCTGTTCGAAAAAGAAAAAATTTCTAGGACTAGAAGCTCTAGCGTCAATTTTTCTATTTTCACTTTGCTTTTAAGGACTTTTGTATCTTGTGGAGGTAAGAAGAAACGAATATGATGCATCAATTCAATCAAACCATGAATTATTTGGAGCAGCAGCTGACTGGAGAAGTGGATATGAAAAGATTTCAGCAGCTATCAGGCTATTCTTATCCTCTTTTTAGCAGACTCTTTTCCATCATGGCAGATATGACCTTGGCAGAATATTTGCGCAATCGCAGGCTGTCAGAAGCTGTGACAGACTTGCGGGAAACCACTGAGAAAGTCATTGATATAGGACTGAAATATGGCTATGAGTCTGCGGATGCCTTCAGCGCAGCTTTTAAGAAATTCCATGGTGCAACCCCGTCAGAAGTTCGAAATGGAAAACCTTATCGGGTCTTTCCTAGACTTCAATTATCCTTAAAGATTACAGGAGGAAAGAACATGGATATCAAGATTCAAAAGAAAGCCGCTTTTACTGTAGCGGGAGTCCTATTGGAAGCAATTGACAATAGCCAGTGTCCGTCTGCATGGGAGCAGCTCTATGCCAATCACAGCTTAGAAAGCCTAGAAAGTCTGGGCAGTGGCCAATTCTTTGGTGTCTGCTCGGATGTTAAAGAAGGCGAAATTATCAACTATATGGCTGCTTATGATGTGACGGATAAAGCTAAAGCAGAAGAACTGGGTCTATCAATCAAAGAAATCGCAGAAGCTGAATATGCTATCGTACCAGTCAAAGGCCCAATACCAGAAAGCATTCACCATGCTTGGAAATATGTTCTAGAGATTTTTTTCCCCGAAACTGGCTATCGTCATTCAGGTGCTCCAGATTTTGAAGTCTATTCCGAAGGCGACATGTCGTCACCAGACTATCAAATGGAACTCTGGATACCAGTGATCAAGGACTAGATAATTTTCTGATATTTTATAAAGATGCAAAACTAACTCTGTAGAAGATATCTTTTACAGAGTCTTTTATTGTGGAAATTCATGTCCGTAAAGCAAACATGCCCTATTTTTTGTTTGGATTTTATGGGGCATGAGAATAGTTTTCTCGGTATAATAGTCCCATAGAAGATAAGGAGGCATGAATATGCAGATGTATTTTGGAGATGTGTCACTTTGCTATAGCTATTCATTGGCAATGGCACTAGAAACCTATGGTTATGACTTTAAAGCAGATTTTTTAGAGGCAATTATGGTGATGGGAAATGGCGCTAGTATCGTAAAGGAAGATGAGGAGCACCCTCTAGTATTCTTTGATAATGGAATGCCAGACCTTTCCATCTCCCATTCCTTAAAAATACTAGGGTTTGACTATGAGGATTTCTATCTAAAAGATGGAGCGGAAGTAGATTTGGAAGAGATTAAAGGAAAGTTGGAAACATTTCTGTCCAATGGATCTGTCGTACTGGGGCCTCTTGATATGGGCCATCTGACCTACAATCCCAATCACACAATCCTTTATGGTGTGGATCACTTTGTAACCGTGTATGACATTGATGATCAGTACCTCTATTTGCACGATCCAGCTGGTTTTGCCTGTATGAAGGTTGCTTTTAATGACATACTAGAAGCATGGAAGGCAGAGGCTATTGACTATAAGCGCGGAGCCTACTCCATGTGGGGAAATTTTAAGAAGGTCAAGAGTCCTAGTCAGACTGAAATCTATCAGGAAACAGCAAAGATTATGAAAAACCGATATCTGAATGGTCAAAACGGTGTTTTGGAATGCTATGCAAAAGTAGTTGCTGAAAACGGCTTAAATACCGAGCAAAAACAATTGCATCAGTATTTCAGCTTTAAACTTGCAGCTGTTCGAAATCTCTATCTCAGTAAATTCTTAAAAAACCATGATCCCGAAGGGGCAAGATTAAAAGAGAAATTGGCTTCTTTATTTGGCCAAGCCCACCTTTCATGTTTAAAAGAAGATTACCAAGAACTGTCCCACTTGCTCTATCAGATAGCAGAAGTAGACGGTCTCTTTAAAGATTTATATGTAAAGTAGTGACTATAAGCATAAAAAATAGTTCGTAAAAGCGGTTTTTCGTAAAACGAAGAACTGCTTTTTGATTATGGTATAATGAAGTAAGAAAATAGCTTATTCTACTTAAAAATGAAGGGAGAACTCCCATGCCTAGACCAAAAACGAAAGAGGAGCTAGTGTTAGCCTCTAAGGAAAACTATGAAAAGCTCAATCACTTTATATCTAAATTAAGTGAAGAGGAGCTACAGACTCCTTTTGATTTTTCAAAAGACCAAAAGAAAAAAGAAGCTCACTGGAATAGAGATAAAAATCTACGGGATGTTTTGATCCATCTATATGAATGGCAGCAATTACTTTTAACTTGGGTACATTCTAATCAAAAAGGTCAAGAAAGAACTTTTCTCCCTGAACCTTATAATTGGAAAACTTATGGGGAAATGAATGTCGCTATTTGGAAGAAGCATCAGAAAACGTCCGTAGAAGAAGCGACCAAACTCCTCAATCAATCGCATAAAAAGGTTTTAGAGTTAATGGAAGGCTTCAGCAATGACGAATTGTTCACAAAAGGTACCTATAAATGGACGGGTGGGACAAGTCTAGGTTCCTACTTTGTCAGTAGCACCTCCAGTCACTATGACTGGGCTCTGAAAAAACTCAAAGCTCATCAGAAAAATTGTAAGAAACGTTAATTGAAGTGCTCATGAGGTTTAGAAAAGGTTCTTCTAAGTTTCGAATAGCATAGTTCTCGTGATTTTTGAGCCATTCTAGCTTTAGAATCCTTCTAAAATTAAAATTTAGGGTTGTCATAAACTTAGAATAGCACCAAAACATTTATATCAATGTAATTCTAAGTTTCGAATTACACTGATATTAAAGGAATTGAGCTGTTCGATGCTTAGAATAGCTTGATTCTGAGAACTGTTGACTAGAAAATCATTCGAATAGCTTTTTTTCTGATATAGGATGATAGATAGATGGGTGAGATGATGAGCATACAAAAAGAGAAAGTTAGAAAAGAGTTGGTGTCCCTCTGCTTGGGAGAGCTTGCAGCCGTTCTATCCTTTTGGTTGTGTTTTTTCCTTTTGAAAAATAGGCTTGGCGATTGGAATGGTTTGATCTCTATTCTTTATCCTTTGTCTTTACTGACATTTATTTTGCTTCAAGGTTCAATCTATTGGGCAATTTTGATTAGAAGGCTGTCGAAACCTCAGTTCGGAAGTGGAAATGTGCGGAAAATATATGGTTGTTTCAGAATACTAGACCTTGTTTTACTTATTTCAGGCTTTCCTTTTATTGTCTGGAACACGCAAAGTGTCCAAGTGGCTGTCTTAGCCACGTTGATAGAGCTTTTTGCCTTTATCGAATGGCTTAATTACTACATTGTACGCCTATCTTATAGTTTGAACCCACTTGTTTTATGGAAAAGAATTGCCAAGGGAAAACTTGAAAAAAGCAGAATAGCCAAGGAGTTGGGGTAGGGGAGTGTAGTATTGGAGAGTTTAAGTTATTCAAACAATGTTACCTTGAAATTTTCATTTATACTATAATGTTCTTAATGAATATTCAGGAAGAAAACTAAATGCCCTGCAAATTTTGATTCTTTGAAATTTATTGCTTCCAAAGGATTTTATAGAGTATTGAAAATGAAGTTACTAATTGTGCGGAAAAAGTAAGTTTGATGTTATCGCTATACAAAATTTTACTTCGTTCAAACTTGTATTGATTTTTATTGTCAGTGTTTTCGTGATATAATATTATCAGAATAAATTATTGGAGAATCTGAATGAGAAACGATATTCAACCGGCTTTACAAACAATAAAATCTTATTTTGAAAAATCAGAATTTTATATTCCTACCTATCAGAGACCCTATGCTTGGCAAGTACCACAATGTGAACAACTCATTGAAGATATTAATCTTCATATGGAAAATTTCGATGATAGTTCTCAAGACAATTATTTCTTTGGAGCTGTTCTCATTGCTCAAGAATCTGGAGAAGAGCATGAAGTAACCTTGATTGATGGCCAGCAAAGAACAACGACATTTATGCTACTTCTTAAGGCAATCTTATTGAAGATTGATAAGGAGCTTGAACTTCAACCGACTCTAGATACTGATGCACGCAGATTAGTGAAACGTCTTAATGGTCTTAAAGAGCAGATTGTTACAATGCTTTTCAATGTTTCAGATGACGAAAAAGATGATTTCGTTGATGGATTGTATTATCCTAGTAAGGATAGGATAAAGTATCTAAATCATTCAATCTCGGAAAAATATGCTAGTGAGATGACTACTATCTTGTTAGGTAGAGATTTCACTTCGATTAAAGAGAAAGTTTATCAAATTTATCGTCGTCAAAAAGATAATCGTTATACAAATTATTATAAAAACTTTAGATATTTTTATAATATGTGTGATGATTTGAATGTTTTTAAACTCATCAATTTTGCTAACCATTTCATTGATAACTGCCAAGTAATCACCATTACAAGTTATAATACCGATCAAGCAATAAATATTTTCAATTCTTTAAATGGGACTGGTGTCCCATTGACCCCAATTGAAGTAATCGTATCTAAGACCACTGCAAATGCATCAGATAGGAAGAACTTCGAAAAAAATTGGCAAGAGATTGTACAACGTACCGATTCATCTAGATTAGATTTGAATGCGTTAATTACTCATTATATTTTCGTAAAACTCTCAGAACAAAACGGTGCTGATCGAAGAAATCCTGGTATAAGAGCCTTTTTCTCAAAAAATAAGCATCTATTGAATGAAGATATTCTGTTTACTTCTGATCAAAATACAATCATAAACAATTTTGAACGAGTATCTGATACTATCAATGGTCAATTGATAAACAAATTAAACGGTAATTTAAGACCTTTTGTTAGTAGTTATCTATTTTTCAGACAAGACAACACATATCTGGAATACTTACTTAGACTTGGAGTTTTAATTGAATTATCCGAACTCTCGTATAGCCATAAACTTTTTAAAGGCTTCTTAGAAGAAATAAATTTGTTGTATAGTCAAGTCGATTCAATTTCAATAGACGAACTTATTTCAAAAATAAGAAACCATATTCATAACAATTTTATTTATGAAGATGTTAAACAAACTTTGACTGAAAGTGGTGTTTCAAATTCGATTCTATATGTAAATGAATTCCTATTTGCATTGGAAAAAGGTATTGACTTTAATTTAGATGGAAATATTGATATTGAACATATTATGCCACAAAGTGGTTTAAATCGAGAAAATATTATGTCAGATGCTGGATTAGAAAGCCAGGAAGAATTCAGGGATTATGCTGAGAAGCTTGGTAATAAGATTCTCCTTGAATCCGAAATTAATCGTGGAATTGGAGATGCTTGGTTTAGAACAAAAAGAGAGAATACAATCACAAGTGGTCATGGCTATATAGGTAGTAAGTTCCCAATAGCTAAATCTCTTGTTAATTATGTAAATGACACTTGGACTAAAGCTGACATTGAATTGGCAACTGAAAAAGCTGCAAAACGAATTGCTGATTTTATTTTTGAATAAACTAGATCGATAGAATTAAGAGGTAAGTTTTAATTATGTCATTAAATCAAGTTACAATAGAAATTCCATTAAATATTCAGAAAGGATTAGACTCTGGAATTTATAAACGTTATGGTTCGATAATCAGAAATTCGTCTGGCCATATAGTAAAGCATCTAAAAGAAGTAAAGGTAGGAGAACCAGCTCAACAGGTCGTTAAAGGCCTTGCAAAAAATAAGTATGTGTTAGTAACTACTATTGGTGCAACTATTCTAGCTGTTGGTGGTGTTGCTTATTATGCATTTATTTCTAATAGATATAAAAAGATTGTAAAGCAACTTATAGAAAAGCTACTTCATTTCATTCAATTAGCTCAAAAGGGGAAAGTAAGTGAGGAAGAGGTCGATAATTTCTTGAAATTTTTACAGGATAATCAAAAAGAACTACTTACTTTGAAACTTGACTCTGAAATTGATGAGTTATTTGATCTTGTATATAATTATACAATTCAATTTGCTCAAGCAAATGGATTTGAGACTGATACTATTTCAGAAGTGGCAGAAAATAATAAAGTTATTAACTTGATAGATTATCTGAACTTTCAAAAAACAATATATCGTTCTGATGCAGTATGATATATTGAAAGAGAAATTTACTGATTCAGAAAGGAAACTCAATGCCCTACAAATTTCTACTCTTCGACCTTGACCACACCTTGCTTGATTTTGATGCTGCTGAGGATGTGGCTTTGACGCAACTTCTAAAGGAAGAAGGAGTTGCGGATATTCAAGTTTATAAAGACTATTATGTTCCTATGAACAAGGCTCTCTGGAAGGTCTTGGAGCAAAAGAAAATCAGTAAACAAGAACTGATTAACACGCGCTTTTCTCGTTTATTTGCTCATTTTGGACTGGAGAAAGATGGTAGGTTACTGGCCCAGCGTTACCAATTTTACTTAGCCCAACAGGGACAAACTCTTTCGGGTGCTCATGAACTTTTGGATAGCCTCATCGAATGTGATTATGACTTGTATGCTGCGACAAATGGGATTACTGCCATTCAGACGGGTCGTCTGGCTCAATCTGGTCTGGCTCCCTATTTCAACCAAGTCTTTATCTCTGAACAGTTGCAGACGCAAAAGCCTGATGCACTATTCTATGAAAAAATCGGTCAGCAGATTGTAGGATTTAGTAAAGAAAAGACGCTGATGATCGGAGATTCCTTAACGGCTGATATTCAAGGAGGCAATAATGCAGGGATTGACACTATCTGGTACAATCCTCATCACCTCGAAAATCATACACAAGCCCAGCCAACTTATGAAGTTCATTCTTACCAAGACTTGCTGAATTTTTTAGATGCTTTGTAGTGATTTCCCTAAGAGGTGTTGATATGGAAATTAAAGTCATTGAAGAGATTGATAACTTACTAAATCTCATCGAGCAGTATCAGTTAAAAGGTGTGGTTGCTCAAGTAAATTCGTTAAAAGAGTTAAAGTATATCATAAGCAATCATATAGAGTTAAGTACTCGAGAGAAGATGAATATCCACTATTCACTCTTTCTCCCTAGGGGTGGTTTATCTGAACTCTACTATATGGACGCTAATCTTGAACGGATGATGTCTGTAAATAATCAACTTTCCTATTCTATTGATACAATCGAAAAGTTTTTAATGGCTGATTGATACTGTGAATACTAATGTCAAATAATAGGGTCAATAACAGTATATATAAGAACTGTAAAAAGTGGTTTAGATAGCCACTTTTTGCTATAATAGAGGCAGTAAAAATAAAGGAATAGTAAACGATGTCAAGACCAGAACTTTCTCTTTATGAACCATTGTATACACTAAAGGAAGTTGATCAAAATATCTGGATAGCAGATGGTGATTTGATACAAATGGACTTGAAGGTCCTCAAACTACCTTTTCAGACACGTATGACAGTGATAAAGTTAAACGATGGAAAACTCTGGATTCATTCTCCTATTGCGCCAAATGAGGAGCTCTTTACTGAACTGGACGCTTTGGGCAAAGTCGCTTACCTAATTTCACCCAATAAGATTCACTACGCCTATATTGCAGATTGGAAAAAAAGATATCCTTATGCACAAGCATGGTCTAGTCCAGGAGTTGAAGAGAGAGCAAAAAGTCAGAATGTCATGGTGGAATTTGATGCTCCTTTAACTGATAAGGCACCTGACTTATGGTCTGATGAGATTGATCAACTTATTTTTAAGGGAAGTTCTGTCATCGAAGAGGTCGTGTTTTTTCATAAATCGACTAAAACACTCATTGTAACGGACCTTATAGAGAATTTTGAACCTGAAAAGATAGCTAGTCCAATCCGAAGAAAAATTTATCGTTTAGCTCGTGTAACAGCCCCTGATGGTCAAACTCCTATTGACTATCGGATGACTTTTTTAGGAAGACAAAGGGAAGCAAAGGTTTCCTTTTCCCGTATGTTAAACTGGAAACCGGATAAAATCATACTTGCACATGGTTTATGCTTTTTTAAAAATGGTACGGATGAATTAAGACGTGCTTTTAGATGGATACGATAAAGGAGAGAAAGATGCAACACTCATCATGGCATGCTTTGATTAAGGAGCAATTACCTGAAGGTTATTTTGGGAAAATCAATCAATTTATGGAACAGGTCTATGCTCAGGGAACTGTTTATCCACCTAAGGAAAAAGTTTTTCAGGCTCTCTTGACTACACCGCTTGAAGAAGTGAAGGTGGTGATTCTAGGGCAAGACCCCTATCACGGGCCAGGTCAAGCGCAGGGTTTGAGTTTTTCTGTACCTGACTCAATCCCAGCTCCGCCGTCCTTGCAAAACATTTTAAAAGAATTGTCAGATGATATCGGCGTTAAGAAATCTCATGATTTGACGTCTTGGGCTGAGCAGGGAGTCTTGCTTCTCAATGCTTGCTTGACGGTTCCTGCTGGGCAGGCCAATGGTCATGCTGGGCAGATATGGGAGCCATTTACAGATGCTGTGATTCGGGTTGTCAATAATCTAGACAGACCTGTAGTCTTTGTACTCTGGGGTGCTTATGCACGCAAGAAGAAGGCCTTGGTTACCAATCCTCACCACTTGGTTATCGAATCAGCCCATCCTAGTCCTTTATCGGTTTATAGAGGATTTTGGGGTTCCAAGCCTTTTTCCAAGGCCAATGCATTCTTAAAAGAGACAGGACAAGTGCCAATCGATTGGTTTAGATAAGGAGAGAATATGCCTCAGTTAGCGACGATTTGCTACATTGATAACGGAAAAGAACTGCTCATGCTCCATCGCAATAAGAAGCCCAACGATGTCCATGAAGGCAAATGGATTGGTGTGGGTGGAAAGCTAGAGCGAGGTGAGACTCCACAGGAATGTGCAGCGCGTGAAATCCTCGAAGAAACAGGGCTCAAAGCCAAGCCAGTACTTAAAGGTGTTATCACTTTTCCTGAATTTACGCCAGATTTAGACTGGTACACCTATGTTTTTAAGGTGACAGAGTTCGAGGGTGACTTGATTGACTGCAATGAGGGGACCTTAGAATGGGTTCCCTATGATGAAGTCTTAAGCAAGCCAACTTGGGAGGGTGATCACACCTTTGTTGAGTGGCTTTTAGAAGATAAACCTTTCTTTTCAGCAAAGTTTGTTTATGATGGGGATAAATTGTTGGATACCCAAGTTGATTTCTATGAATAAAGGAGAAAGCAGATGCTACTAATCAAAAATGGTCGTGTAATGGATCCCAAGTCTGGTTTGGATCAAGTGTGTGATGTTTTAGTGCAAGATGGGAAAATTGTCAAAATAGCTGCCGAAATCAAGGAAGAAGGAGCAGAGCTAATTGATGCTACGGGCCTTGTTGTTGCGCCTGGACTAGTCGATATCCATGTTCATTTCCGTGAACCTGGTCAAACTCATAAAGAAGACATTCATACTGGGGCCCTAGCAGCCGCTGCAGGTGGCTTTACAACCGTTGTCATGATGGCTAATACTAGTCCAACCATTTCGGACGTAGAGACTTTGAAAGAAGTTCTCCAATCTGCTGCCAAGGAAAAGATTAACGTCAAGACAGTTGCGACTATTACCAAGAACTTTAATGGCCAAGACTTGACAGACTTTAAGGCTCTTTTAGAAGCTGGAGCCGTTGGTTTTTCAGATGATGGAATTCCGCTTGAAAGTAGTAAAGTGGTTAAGGAAGCAATGGTAGAAGCCAAAAAACTCAATACCTTTATCTGCCTTCATGAGGAAGATCCAGGTTTGAATGGAATTCTTGGCTTTAACGAAAACATCGCTAAAGAACATTTCCATATCTGTGGAGCGACAGGAGTGGCTGAGTACGCTATGATTGCGCGCGATGTTATGATTGCCTATGCAACCAAGGCCCATGTTCACATTCAGCATTTGTCTAAGGAAGAAAGTGTCAAGGTGGTGGAGTTTGCTCAAGGACTAGGTGCGCAGGTCACAGCAGAAGTAGCGCCACAGCATTTCTCTAAGACAGAAGCTCTTCTTTTAACTCAAGGAAGCAATGCCAAAATGAATCCTCCACTTCGTTTGGAGTCAGACCGTCGTGCCGTTATCGAAGGTCTCAAGTCAGGTGTTATCACAGTTATCGCAACGGACCACGCGCCTCACCATGCAGATGAGAAAAATGTTGAAGATATCACCAAAGCACCATCTGGTATGACAGGTTTGGAAACCTCTCTTTCTCTTGGTTTGACTTATTTGGTGGAAGCTGGTGAGTTGAGCTTGATGGAATTGCTAGAAAAAATGACTGTCAATCCAGCCAAGCTTTACAACTTTGAAGCAGGTTACTTGGCTGAGAATGGTCCAGCGGATATCACTATCTTTGACGCTAAGGCTGACCGCCTTGTGGACTCCCATTTTGCGTCAAAAGCAGCTAATTCCCCATTTATCGGTGAAACTTTAAAAGGGCAGGTTAAATATACCATCTGCAAGGGACAAATTGTCTACCAAAACTAGATGGGATTCTGCTCTAGAAACTATAAGAATAGAGAGCGTATATGTATCCAACCCATCAATTTAAAGACAAGTTTGTCTTATTTCTTAAGATATTTTTCCCTATTCTGATCTATCAATTTGCCAATTATTCTGCCTCTTTTGTTGATACAACCATGACTGGGCAGTACAATACCATGGACTTGGCGGGGGTGTCAACCGCAACGAGTCTATGGAATCCTTTCTTTACTTTTTTAACAGGGATTGTTTCGGCCATGGTTCCCATCATAGGCCATCATCTGGGACGGGGCAAAAAGGAAGAAGTAGCATCTGATTTTTACCAATTTATCTACTTGGCTTTCGGACTGTCTTTGGTCTTGCTTGGAATGGTAGTATTCTTAGCGCCACCTGTCTTAACCAACATCGGACTAGAAGCTCAAGTGGCGGCAGTTGCAGTTTCCTATCTTTGGTACCTGTCTATTGGAATTATTCCCTTGTTGCTGTTCAGTGTCATTCGCTCTTTGTTGGATTCTCTTGGATTGACCAAGCTATCTATGTACCTCATGCTCCTATTACTCCCGCTCAATAGTGGTTTTAACTATCTCTTGATATATGGAGCTTTCGGTTTCCCTGAGCTTGGTGGCGCAGGAGCAGGACTAGGAACTTCACTAGCCTATTGGGTTTTATTGGGGATTTCTATTCTTGTTTTATTCAAACAAGAAAGGTTAAAAGCGTTACATCTTGAAAAACGTATTCCACTAAATATAGATAAAATCAAGGAAGGTGTTCGATTAGGTCTACCAATCGGGGGAACCGTATTTGCTGAAGTAGCCATTTTCTCCGTGGTTGGACTAATCATGGCTAAGTTTTCATCGCTCATCATTGCCAGTCACCAGTCAGCTATGAATTTTTCGAGTCTCATGTATGCTTTTCCTATGAGTATTTCCTCTGCTATGGCGATTGTTGTGTCTTACGAGGTGGGGGCCAAACGTTTTGAGGATGCAAAAATCTATGCTCGTCTGGGGAGAGTAACCGCCCTTATTTTTGCAGGTCTTACCCTATCTTTTCTCTACATTTTTAGAGATCGTGTAGCAAGTCTATATGGGAATGACTCTCAGTTCATTGAAACAACTGCTGTATTTCTAACCTACAGTCTCTTTTTCCAGCTAGCTGATACCTTTGCGTCTCCGCTCCAAGGAATTTTAAGAGGGTATAAGGACACTATCGTTCCTTTCTATCTTGGCTTAATCGGATATTGGGGAGTAGCGATACCACTAGGATATCTACTAGATCAAGTAACTGACTTAGGGGCATTTGCCTACTGGATTGGGTTAATTGCCAGCTTGATTGTTTCTGGTTGTTTGTATCAATGGCGTCTGAAAACCGTAATGAAAAGATTGAGCTAATTTTTGGAAAATATCCTGAAAAAGCACTTTGTGAAAAAATACTCTAACTAGAGAGAATCCCTGTTTTAACAGGGGTTTATTTTTTTATATTGTGAATTTTTATTAGCCATATACTTTGACAGCGTATACTAAAAAAGGTAAAATAGTAAGGTAAGTACAAAGTTAGAAAGGCAAGATTATGTCAACTTTAGATAAGAATCTTTTGCTAGAGATGTTCCGTAAGATGGAAGAAATCCGTCGCATGGACTTAAAAATCGCTCAGTTAGTGAAAAAGGGGAAAGTTCCCGGTATGACTCACTTTTCTGTCGGAGAGGAAGCTGCTAACGTCGGAGCGATGCTGGCTCTTAATCCAGATGATCTGATTACCTCAAATCACCGTGGACACGGGCAAGCTATTGCTAAGGGGATTGACCTCAACGGAATGATGGCTGAAATCCTCGGGAAATACACTGGAACCTGTAAAGGAAAAGGTGGTTCTATGCACATCGCTGACCTGGATGCTGGGAACCTCGGTGCCAATGGTATCGTTGGTGGTGGTATGGGAATCGCTGTCGGTGCAGCCCTCAGTCAACAAATGCAAAACACTGGAAAAATCGTCGTTTGCTTCTTTGGAGATGGTGCGACCAACGAAGGTGTCTTCCACGAAGCAGTCAACATGGCTTCTATTTGGAACTTGCCAGTTGTTTTCTACTGCATTAACAACGGTTATGGGATCTCTGCGGATATCAAGAAAATGACCAATGTAGAGCATATCCATCAACGTAGTGCGGCATATGGAATTCCTGGAATGTTTATCGAAGATGGGAACAACGTCATCGATGTCTATGAAGGATTTAAGAAAGCTGTAGATCATGTTCGTGGTGGCAATGGCCCAGTCTTGATCGAAAGTGTAACCTATCGCTGGCTTGGCCACTCATCATCTGACCCTGGTAAATATCGTACTCGTGAAGAAGTGGAATTGTGGAAACAAAAAGACCCAATCGAAAACCTTCGCAAATACCTCATTGAAAACAATATTGCAAGTGCAGAAGAATTGGAAGAAATTCAAGCACAAGTCAAGGAAGCAGTAGAAGCTTCTGTTAAATTTGCTGAAGAAAGCCCATTCCCACCACTAGAATCAGCATTTGAAGATATTTACGCAGACTAAGGAGAAAGAGATAAAAATGGAAACAAAAACAATATCGTTCCGTGACACCATTATCCTTGCTATGTCTGAGGAAATGCGTCGCGATGAAAATGTATTCTTGATGGGAGAAGACGTCGGTGTCTTTGGAGGAGACTTCGGAACTTCTGTTGGAATGCTCGAAGAATTTGGTCCAGAACGTGTTCGTGACTGTCCGATTTCTGAAGCTGCTATCTCAGGTGCAGCAGCAGGAGCAGCCATGACAGGACTTCGTCCAATCGTCGATATGACCTTCATGGACTTCTCGGTCATTGCCATGGACAATATCGTCAACCAAGCTGCTAAAACACGTTACATGTTTGGTGGGAAAGGTCAGGTTCCAATGACTGTCCGATGTGCAGCTGGTAACGGAGTTGGTTCTGCAGCTCAGCACTCTCAGTCTCTAGAGTCTTGGTTCACACACATCCCAGGTCTTAAGGTTGTAGCTCCAGGTACACCTGCTGACATGAAAGGACTTCTCAAGTCTTCTATCCGTGATAACAACCCTGTTATCATCCTTGAATACAAGTCAGAATTTAACCAAAAAGGGGAAGTGCCAGTTGATCCAGACTATACAATCCCACTTGGGGTTGGGGAAATCAAACGCGAAGGTACAGATGTAACAGTCGTTACTTATGGAAAAATGCTTCGCCGTGTGGTTCAAGCTGCTGAAGAATTAGCAGAAGAGGGAATTTCAGTTGAAATTGTGGACCCACGTACCCTCGTTCCACTTGATAAGGATATCATCATTAACTCAGTGAAGAAGACTGGTAAGGTCGTTCTGGTCAACGACGCCCACAAAACAAGTGGCTATATCGGAGAGATTTCAGCTATTATTTCAGAATCAGAAGCATTTGATTATCTAGACGCACCAATCCGCCGTTGCGCCGGAGAAGATGTGCCAATGCCTTACGCGCAAAACCTTGAAAATGCAATGATTCCAACAGTTGAAAGCATCAAAGATACAATCCGTAAGACATATAACAAAGAATAATACATAATATAAGTTATGTAAATAAAATAAAAAAGACGAGAAACTTTGTATCTTTTAGGTGCAGAACTCTTTTCGTCCTTAATATCTTAGTATAGAATTGGAGAGGTCATGGCTGATGACAAGCTAAGAGCGACTCCTGCGGCTAGAAAGTTAGCGGATGATCTAGGAATCAACCTCTACGACGTTTCTGGCTCAGGTGCAAACGGTCGTGTCCACAAAGAAGACGTGGAAACTTATAAAGACACAAACGTGGTTCGCATTTCGCCACTTGCAAAACGAATTGCCCTTGAACATAACATTGCTTGGCAGGAAATCCAAGGAACAGGTCACCATGGTAAGATCATGAAGAAGGACGTTTTGGCCTTGCTTCCTGAAAATATCGAAAACGACACCATCAAGTCTCCTGCTCAAATCGAAAAAGTGGAAGAAGTTCCAGACAATATCACTCCTTATGGTGAGATTGAGCGTATTCCAATGACACCAATGCGTAAGGTTATCGCGCAACGTATGGTTGAATCTTACCTAACTGCGCCAACTTTCACACTCAACTATGAAGTTGATATGACTGAAATGCTGGCCCTTCGTAAGAAGGTTCTTGATCCGATTATGGAAGCGACTGGTAAGAAGACTACTGTAACAGACCTTCTTTCACTCGCTGTTGTGAAAACATTGATGAAACACCCATACATCAACGCTTCATTGACAGAAGACGGCAAGACCATTATCACTCATAACTATGTCAACCTTGCGATGGCAGTTGGTATGGATAATGGATTGATGACACCTGTTGTCTATAATGCTGAAAAAATGAGCTTGTCAGAGTTGGTTGTAGCCTTTAAGGATGTAATTGGTCGTACCTTGGATGGTAAATTATCTCCAAGCGAACTGCAAAATTCAACCTTCACAATTAGTAACTTGGGAATGTTTGGCGTTCAGTCCTTCGGTCCGATTATTAACCAACCAAACTCAGCTATCCTCGGGGTTAGCTCAACAGTTGAAAAACCTGTAGTTGTCAATGGTGAGATTGTTATTCGTCCTATCATGAGCCTAGGGTTAACTATTGACCACCGTGTCGTAGATGGTATGGCTGGTGCTAAGTTTATGAAAGACTTGAAAGCCTTAATTGAGAACCCAATCTCAATGTTGGTTTAAAAATACAGTATTTATTTTTAGAGATATAGATAAAGGAAGTAAGACATGGCCTTAGAAGTAATTATGCCAAAAGCCGGCGTGGATATGACAGAAGGACAAATCGTCCAATGGAATAAGAAAGTCGGAGAATTTGTAAAAGAAGGAGAAATCCTTTTGGAAATCATGACTGACAAAGTCAGCATGGAATTGGAAGCCGAAGAAGATGGGTACTTGATTGCCATCCTCAAAGGAGATGGTGAAACTGTCCCTGTAACGGAAGTTATCGGTTACCTTGGAGAAGAAGGGGAAAATATCCCAACAGCTGGAGCTGCTGCGCCAGAATCAAAACCTGTACCTGCAGCTAGTGCTTCAAACGACGACGGCAAGAGCGATGATGCCTTTGATATCGTTGTGATTGGTGGAGGTCCTGCTGGATATGTAGCGGCCATTAAAGCTGCTCAACTTGGTGGTAAGGTTGCCCTTGTTGAGAAATCTGAACTCGGTGGAACTTGCTTGAACCGCGGCTGTATCCCAACTAAGACCTACCTTCACAATGCTGAAATCATCGAAAACATCGGTCATGCAGCAAACCGTGGTATTGTCATTGAAAATCCAAACTTCACTGTAGATATGGATAAACTTTTAGAAACTAAATCTAAAGTTGTCAATACCTTGGTAGGTGGTGTTGCGGGTCTTCTTCGTAGCTACGGAGTTACTGTTCATAAGGGTGTTGGTACAATCACTAAAGACAAGAATGTCTTGGTAGATGGTTCTGAATTGCTTGAAACCAAGAAAATTATCCTTGCTGGTGGTTCAAAAGTCAGCAAGATTAACGTCCCTGGTATGGAATCTCCACTTGTGATGACCAGCGATGATATTCTTGAAATGAACGAAGTTCCAGAAAGCCTCGTAATCATCGGTGGTGGGGTTGTCGGTATCGAACTCGGCCAAGCATTCATGACATTTGGTTCAAAAGTAACTGTTATCGAAATGATGGACCGTATCGTGCCAGCTATGGATGCGGAAGTGTCTAAGAATCTTCGCTTGATTTTGGAACGCAAAGGTATGACCATCTTGACAGGTACAAAATTGCAAGAAATCATCGAGGAAAATGGCCAACTTCGTATTAAAGTTGAAGGAAAAGACGATATTATCGCAAGTAAAGCCCTTCTTTCAATCGGTCGTGTTCCAGACCTTGAAGGTATTGGGGATGTTGAGTTTGAATTGGATCGTGGTCGTATTAAGGTCAATGAGTACATGGAAACTTCTGTTCCTGGAATCTACGCACCAGGTGACATCAACGGTACTAAAATGTTGGCGCACGCAGCCTTCCGTATGGGGGAAGTTGCTGCTGAAAATGCCCTCAAAGGAAACCATGCTGTTGCTAAATTGAACTTGACTCCAGCAGCTATCTACACTCTCCCTGAAGTAGCAGCAGTAGGTCTGACTGAAGAACAAGCACGTGAGAAATACGATGTTGCAATCGGTAAATTCAACTTTGCAGCCAACGGTCGTGCCATTGCATCTGATGCTGCTCAAGGTTTCGTAAAAGTTATCGCTGATAAGAAATACGGGGAAATCCTTGGTGTGCACATCATTGGTCCTGCAGCCGCAGAATTGATTAACGAGGCATCAAGCATTATCGAAATGGAAATCACTGTTGAGGAAATGCTGAAGACTATCCACGGACACCCAACCTACTCTGAAGTGATGTACGAAGCATTTGCGGATGTTTTAGGAATGGCCATCCATTCACCTAAGAAAAAATAAAACGAAGATAGACTAGGCTGGAAAGATGTTTTCCAGTCTCTATCGTATAAAGGGATATCATGAAATATATTATCAATCATTCAAACGACACTGCTTTTAATATCGCCTTGGAAGAATATGCCTTTAAACACTTACTAGATGAGGATCAAATCTTCCTTCTTTGGATTAACAAACCTTCTATCATTGTTGGTCGTCACCAGAATACTATCGAAGAAATCAACCGTGATTATGTTCGCGAAAATGGTATTGAGGTAGTCCGCCGTATCAGTGGTGGTGGAGCTGTTTATCACGATTTAAACAACCTCAACTACACCATCATTTCAAAAGAAGATGAAAACAAGGCCTTTGACTTCAAGAGCTTCTCAACTCCAGTTATCAATACCTTGGCTCAACTAGGTGTTAAAGCTGAGTTCACAGGCCGTAATGACCTTGAGATTGATGGCAAAAAATTCTGTGGCAATGCCCAAGCCTATATCAATGGGCGTATCATGCACCACGGTTGCTTGTTATTTGACGTTGATTTATCAGTCCTTGCTAACGCCCTCAAGGTTTCAAAAGATAAATTTGAATCGAAAGGTGTGAAATCCGTCCGTGCCCGTGTAACCAATATTGTCAATGAATTACCAGAAAAAATCACAGTTGAAGAATTTCGTGATTTGCTATTGGAATACATGAAAAAAGAGTACCCAGAGATGACTGAATACGTTTTTTCTGAGCAAGAATTAGCGGAAATCAATCGTATCAAAGATACCAAGTTCGGTACTTGGGACTGGAACTACGGTAAATCACCTGAATTTAACGTCCGTCGGGGAACAAAATTCACCAGTGGTAAGGTTGAAGTTTTTGTCAACGTCATTGAATCAAAAATCCAAGATATCAAGATTTACGGTGATTTCTTTGGTATCGAGGACGTTGCAGCTGTAGAAGATGTCCTTCGTGGCGTAAAATATGAACGCGAAGATGTTCTTAAGGCACTAGAAACTATTGACATCACACGCTACTTTGCTGGTATCAGCCGTGAAGAAATCGCTGAAGCGGTAGTGGGGTAAGGAAAAAGAATCCATTTATGATGGATTCTTTTATTAGTGTTAAACTTAATAATCATGCTGATTAGATTATAATAGTGATGAAAAATGAAAAGGAGTTATTCATTATGTTAGAAATTCCAGTAGAAAGTCTTAATCTATTTGAACAGTTAGACCGCAATGTTGTTGCTTTTTATAGAAATGAAGAAATTTCTCAAACTGAAAGTTTAAATATAAGCATCACACAAGAACATTATGATAAGAAATACAAAGAGCTTCAACCTTTAGGATACCAAGCTGTTCAAATACCTCTGGGAATGGCTTTAGATAATGTAATCCAGCAAGCCCATTTTCAAAATCTTATAATTGGCGGTCTTCTGCCCGATGAAATCAAAGTAAACAAAGAAGACTTAATGCCTTTGAAAGATATTGTTGATAGTTTTTGTATTATGTATGCTGCAGCGAATAACCGACTTGAAAATAGTAAGGCTTATGAATTTATGAAAGATAAGACAGTGTTCTTTATTGGTAAACTGTTAACTGACGATCTTAAAAATGGTGACGAAATTTCGTATATGGGAATCGAAAGAGAATCAGCTGATGGAACTTCTTATGAAGCAGTAAAATGTTTTCTAACTAAAGAGAGTGCTGAGCAGTACAATGATTCAAAAAAACCAGTAAGCCCAGCAAATCTAGCCTATCTGCAAGCCTTTTGGGGTAAACCAGTAATTATAGAGCCTCACCGTAACTACTGGATTGAGTTTAAATAAATAAAAAACGAAAGATAAAGGAATTGGTCTTTCGTTTTTTAGCAATAGTTGCTTTACATAATTTATAATATGTAACAATCATAAACTATCTAAAGCATTCTTTTGTTCATCATTGACGATATGGGTATAGAGGTCAGTGACTTGTGTACTGGCATGTCCTAGCTGATGGCTGACCAAAACTTGCGATTTAGTAGCATCATAGAGCCTAGTCGCC
This sequence comes from Streptococcus sp. FSL W8-0197, assembly GCF_037963785.1. Classification (GTDB taxonomy): domain Bacteria; phylum Bacillota; class Bacilli; order Lactobacillales; family Streptococcaceae; genus Streptococcus; species Streptococcus oralis_CQ. Next base: position 1,029,465 of record NZ_CP150168.1, read on the forward strand.
AGGGTATGGCGTAGTTTGTGTGGAGTTACACGGACTTTGAAGTCCTCAGAGTACTTAGCAACCATCTTTTCAACACTAGAAGCATCAATACGATTGGGAACGCCTCGATATAAGGTCAAAAAGAGAGCTGTATCTGTCTTTTCCGTCTTATAGCGTTGATTTCGAATGGCTAGATAATTCTCTAGGTAAGGCTTAGCAAAAGCAGCGACATTGACAGAATCACGTTTCCCCCCTTTTCGAGTGACATCGATCACCATCATTTTGAGATTGAGGTCTCTTAGATCTAGATTAACAGCTTCAGATAAGCGGACACCAGACGCTAGGAGAAGGGCAATAATGGCCAAATCACGTTCTTTGTTCTTATTAAATGATGAGAGAGCGCGATTTGAGAGCTGTTGTGGGTACTCCTGATCGATATAAGTTAGAAAACCTTCTGTTTCATCACCTAGAAAGAGTTTTTGCTTGATGTTTTCAGCTCTAGCAGCAAGTGTTTCTTTCTTTTTCTTGGTTGAAACTTTCTTCATTACATTACGATAGAAATAGGGTTCTCCCAGGTCGTTTTCAACCTCCTCTGTTAGATACTTGTAAAGACTAGAAAGTGCTGATAAGGTCCGATTGATGGTCGTCTGAGATACACCTTGCTTGGTTGTATTAGCATTCAGCAATGGACGTTCACGTAGATATAGGATAAAAGCTTCCATATCTTTCTTAGACATATTTTCCAAGACAGATAAAGGAATATCAGACATTTTATCAGCATTTGAAATTCCAGACTCTAAAACCCAGCTGAAAAATCGATCGTATTCCTTGAGATATTCGTACAAGGTTGTAAAACTGTAGGGCACAGCAAGCTTGGATTGGTAGTATTCCAGAACATACCAGGGCATGATTTGTTTTAGTTTGTCGATTCGTTCCAGTAAAATCTCACGTTTCATGTATTTTCTCCATAATTAAGTCTACTAGTAGTATAGCATAGACTCATATATTTTTCAAGAAAATTATAGTTTTTCGGAAAGATGATATAAGAAACTTTTAAAATATCTAACTTTATCCCATTCACTCTGAACCATTTTATTAAATTTCATCATACTTGAGTAACATATTAGGAATCTTTTCTTCAAGACTCTTGCGAACTTTTCCTCGTATTGCAGTGTCCATTTGGCTGTTTATGCTTGTGATAGTTGATTTGGTTTCTGTAGCAATTTTCTTAGCTGTCTTACTAAAGTTTTCTTTTAATTTATTTTTTGCTGTTATTGCTATCTTTGCTTCCGCAATGATTCGGTTTCTTTCCATCATTCGATACATTTGTTTCAGTGCATATTGATATTCTTCATCTGTGTAGTATTCATTCATTGGTGCTTGCATAATCTCTCCTTAGTTTGTGAAATTCTTCCTCTAATTCATTTCTTTTTTTGCGAAACTCGTTATCGTTTTTTTCTCTCTCATTTTCGAGTTTAATTCTATGTTCTCGGTATACTTGTTCCGAAAAGTGTCTCAGATTTTCTATTTCTGTAAAGTAGTCTCTAACATCATCAGCAGTTGATGAAAATTTTCTCAAGACTTGATACATTTTATCAACTTCATCAGACATCAGTTTTTCTAAATTTGCATTTCGTTCGTCTAGATCAAGGGCTTTATCATCGAGTTCTTTCTTTTGTTGATAATATTGTTCTTCTAGATTAAACAGTTCTCTCTCTTTCTCTCTAATTTCCTCCCATTTCACATCTTTTCTTTCCATTGTCTGAACTCCTTGGCAAATTGTGTGTCTGTTGCTACTGTTTTTTCAATGACATCCTGTAATTGTTTGTCTAACTGTTCAAATGCTTGGGCGGAAGCATTCATCTTAGTAGCTGTTTGATTTGTCTCTGTCTGAAACGTATCGATAAACTGTGCTTGAGTAATACCTTGACTAGCAAAAATGGCATCAACCTCATAGGGAGCTAATGCTGTGTAGCTTGTAAAATCGATTTTTGACCAAATTTCTTGTAATTCTTGATTGGCTTTTTTGGCTAAGGCGCTCACTTCATCAGCTCCAGTTCTTGCTGCTGTAGCCATAGATGATGATAGGATAGAACCTTGAGCTGCATCTAAGTATATTTCCTCAGAACTACTAATACCACCTGATGACCATTTTGATTTCAAGTCCTTGTAATGAGCCATTCCTCGGAGACTGTTGGCATAGGCTCGATAAACGCCACTGATTAAGGGTTTCCCTCCTTTGCCATCTACAAGTTGACCAGTTGCAGGATCAAACTCCCAGTCACCAATTTTATGACTCGAACCATCAAGCCAGTGAATCGTACTAGGCATAGAGTCAGTTATACCAGAATACCATTCAGGGTGATTGAAATCATTCCAACGTACTACGTCATCATGTTTTCTACGGTAATCAATAAACATAGCTGGATTATTTTCAATAAATGCTTTTTCTTCCAGTGTGAGCGCACCGTATTTAAACCAAGCATTAAATGTAGTTGTAGGTATGTGGTATTTAGCTCCCACCTTCAGCATGTAAGATCCTTGTGAATAGCCAGATAGTTGGCTAACTTCATATCTGGGATCATCCATAATTTCTTTAACAAATTGATCTGCAACCTTATATTGTGGTGATAAATACATTTTTTTTGCAATTATCGCACTATTGACATCACGTGAAACAAACATACTTTTATTCACAGGACTATCAGGGTCCGTTCCAGCAGCAATCACAGCTACATTTTTATAATCTGGTTTGCCGTTAACAATAGGTGCAACTGCCAGCCCATCAAAACCTGTTTCAATGTCAGACTTAGTGGCAACAACACGGAATTCTTGACCATCGGAGGTGGTTATAGTGTTGGTTTCATTTTCATTTTTTGGAATAGCTGTCACAAATTTCTTTTTATTTCTATCTGAAAATTCTTTATTAACACTATAAACAGCAAAATCTTGATTTAAATTATTCAATTGATTATCAGTATAATTAAATGTCATTATTGTTCTCCTGTTTCACCATTTGAATATTGCACTAATACAGTAGATTCTGTTTTACCAATGTGTTTTTTTAGTTTTAACCATTGTTGATTAATTTCTTCATCAGTATTTCCTTTCATAAGGCCATCGTGGTTTTCTTTATAAGTTAATCTGTGATTAATTCCATAAGTTATCATTTGATTATCACTGAACTTTATTTCAATATCACAAGACCATGATCCTGGTTTCTCACTATAATAAGGTTCCGTAATCTTAATCTCCTCAATCCCTTGGTAAGAATTTTTTAAAGCATTCACCAAACTAACTTCATACTCTCTATTCCGACGTTCCTCTTGAGACTTCCCTAACATGCTAAACATAAATATACCTCCTGCTGTGATAATTGCGAGTGACAAAACGATTAGTAATCTTTTGTGATTTTTTTTAGTGCTGGAATTGTTCATTTAAGCTTTTCTCCTTTTCTCTATTCTACTATAATTTAAAGATAAATAACAGTAGAATAGAGAAAATCAAGCCAATTGTCACAGATACTGCATCAAATTCCGATACTGGGTCAGACTTATTCGCAACGACACGGAATTCTTGACCATCGGAGGTGGTTATAGTGTTGATTTCACCTTTTTTAACTCGTTATCTGATTTAGCAGAACAATATTTGTTCGGTTTTCTTTACGCTGTGCGAACTCAGTATTAACACTGTAAACATTCGGACCTTGATTCAATTCATTAAGTTGTTTGTCTGTATACACGTATTTATTCATCATAGCTCCCCTTCTGAACCATTCGAATATTTAACTTTAACTTTTGACTTAGTACAACCTCGCCTAGAATTTAAAAAATGTTGAAATTCTTCATCATCCTTATTATATACTCCAATCCTAATTTTATTCGAGTTTATATCAAAAGCTAAAACATGTTCTTTAGATGTTCCATCAAAAAATTTTAGTTTCACATCCGCCCCCCAAGCGTCTGAAGGAATTGATCTGTACGATGGATTCGTAATCGTTACCTCCTCAATCCCTTGATAAGAATTCTTCAAGGCATTTACCAAACTAACTTCATACTCTCTATTTCGACGTTCTTCTTGAGATTTTCCTAACAACCTAAACATAAAAACACCTCCTGCTGTGATGGTTGCGAGTAGTAAAACTATGAATAATGGTTTATAGCTTTTTCTTAATCTGTCTTTACTCATTATCATTTCCTCTTTATCTCAGCATATTCATCATTGACACTGTATACATTTTTCCCTTGATCTAATTCATTAAGTTGTTTATCTGTATAAGTAAAAACTACTACTGTACTCCTTTTTCTTTATCCGAATAATATATAGTAACTAAAGATGTTGTTTTCCCTTTATGAGAATTCAATATTTCCCACTGGTCGTTTATTTCTTTATTTGTTTTTCCATTAACAAAACCATTATAATTTTCAACGTCATTTAAAGAGTGGCCTACACGGTATTCTATTTTTACTTTATCTGAAAATAGAATATTTACATCACAAGACCAGTCGCCTGGAGGGGTTGTATATTCTGGATTAGAAATTTTGATCTCTTCTATCCCTTCATAGGAATTCTTTAAGGCGTTTACCAAACTAACTTCATACTCTCTATTCCGATGTTCTTCTTGGGATTTTCCTAACAACCTAAACATAAAAACACCTCCTGCTGTGATGGTTGCGAGTAGTAAAACTATGAATAATGGTTTATAGCTTTTTCTTAATCTGTCTTTACTCATTGTTATCTCCACTCCTCTCAGCATATTCAGAATTTACACTATAAACATTTTTTCCGTGATTTAACTCATTGAGTTGTTTATCAGTATAAGTGTATACCATTAATATTCTCCTTCTGAACCATCTGAATAAATAATTTTTGTGAGTTTACTAGTCTTACCCAAGTGACTATTTAAAAATTCTCGGTCCTCTTTTCTATTCTCTCTTTCTAAGGATACATCAGAAATACGTTTATCATTTTTTGAATAATTAATTTTATATTTTATGCTTCTCTCATTAAAAAATAGTTCAACTACGCAAGTCCAGCTTCCTGGAGGATTTGTGTAGTTTGCATTAGAAAATCTAATTTCTTCAATACCCTCATAACTATCTTTTAAAGTTTCAACCAAACTAACTTCATACTCTCTATTCCGACGCGCTTCTTGAGATTTCCCTAACATACTAAACATAAAAATACCACCTGCTGTGATAATTGCGATTGACAAAACGATTAGTAGCTTTTTACGGCTTTTTTTCATTCCAGAAATATTCATTTAAGCTTTTCTCCTTTTCTCTATTCTACTATGATTTAAAGATAAATAACAGTAGAATAGAGAAAATCAAGCCAATTGTCACAGATACTGCATCAAACATCAAATCCCGTTACTGGGTCAGACTTAGTGGCAACAACACGGAATTCTTGACCATCTGAGGTAGTTATGGTGTTGGTTTTTTCTAAATCATCAGGAGATATATTTTCAATGAGATTTGAATTGACATAAGTCCTACCGTTACGCTTAGCGAATTCAAGATTTACACTATATACAGCATAATCCCGATTCAAATTGTTTAACTGCTCATCTGTATAGGAAAATGTCATCATTGTTCTCCCATGCTATTATCTGAATATGTAACAATTACTTTTAAGTCGGTCACTCCTTTGTAATTGTTAAGGAATTGCCTTTTCTCATTGGTCAATGATCCTTGATAATTCTTTTTATCATGGAGTCCATGGCCTATCCTATACTTAGTTTTTCTTTCATCATTAAATTTGATTTCTACATCACAAGACCACGAACCTGGAGGAGTTGTATATTCTGGATTGGAAATCTTAATCTCCTCAATCCCTTCATATGAATTCTTTAAGGCATTTACCAAACTAACTTCATACTCTCTATTTCGACGTTCTTCTTGGGATTTCCCAAACATAGAAAACATAAAAATAGCTCCTGCTGTGATGGTTGCGAGTAACAAAATGATTAGTATTCTTGTATGACTTTTTTTAATTCCAGAATTATTCATTTATGCTTTTCTCCTTTTTCTTATTATACAATATTCTAATCATTCTTTACAAAGTAGGGGGTAAAAATCATACTATATACTGAAAATTAGATTTCTAATTCTTAAAAAACCAAATCTTTTTTGATTTGGTTTTGAAGATTTATATTAATTTTATTCATACCGATTATACTCATCTTTTTTATGTATTACCATATAGCAGGATACCAAGATGACGAAAATTTTGATTAGGTAGGTTTCGTATCGATTAGTATCTATTGTTATCTGAGACAAGACATTAATGATCGAATGTGTCATAACGCAAATCCAGAGATTCTTTGTTTTGATATAAAGAGCTGAGAGTATGAAAGAATTCGTCAGCAATCCAAATAAAAACGGTAGAGTTTGCAGTGTTGCTAGGGAGCCATCTATGTAAAAGAACAACAGATGCCAAAGCGCCCAGCTGAAAAAGGTTAAGATTGTTGAGTAAAAATATGGCAACTTTTCTTGTAAAATTGGTTGAAAAACATATCGCCATCCAATCTCTTCTATACCACCAAAGACAATAAATTTGAAGAACATCAAAAATGGGAGATACCAGCTAAATTCTACTATTTTCCCACCAAACATTAGAAAAGAAAAATCAAGGACAATAAGGAAAAAAGATAATAAATAATGTTTGTAACTGGTATGAATGTTTAAAAAATCGTTTACAATCTTCTTAAAATGAATATGAAAATAGTGATTTGCAACAATGATTCCCCAAAGAGCTGAAGAAATGCCACCTAGAAAGATTCCTAAAATAGATAATAGATTAGACTGAACAGAAAAATGATTCGAGAGAAAGAAAAGGAGACAAACTGATACTATTTGGCTAAATGTGCCTAGCAAATATACCGCAATTGCCTTATTTCTTTTCATTGAGAATCCTTTTAATAATATTTTACGTAAAATAAATTATGTAAACGGAACTTATAACAACAAATCTTTGACTTTTCCAATTTCACTTTTTGGAATCACCAAGTGAATCATATCACCCAGATACATTCTAGTTGAGCCGTTAACTGTTTGGCTCTTGCCATTATGGACTTGGGTGGTGATGAGTACGTTATGTGGCAAGTTGAGTTCGTGAACCTGTTTTCCAGCGATTTTGTCAGACACAGGGATTTCTATGAGGGTGACTTCTCCTTCGTCTGTTGCTTCTTCTGGTAACATTTTTTCTAGCATGGCCTCATAGACTGGCGCACCTTTAAGTAAATCCATGATGATATAGGCAACTAGGGTTACCAATCCAAGTGGCATGAGGTTGCGAATATCTCCAACCATCTCAGTTACGAGGATCATGGCAGTTAAGGGAGCCTTGGAAATTGCCCCAAAGTAGCCACTCATTCCCAGAATGACAAATATAGGGAATTGCTCCTGACTGACAAGCCCAAGGTTGACACAAATGACACCAACTAGGGCACCAAGTAAGGAACCAAGCGCCAGAATGGGAAGGAAAATTCCTCCTGGGAGGCCACTTCCATAGCTAATCATGCTCCAAATAAAGCGAATCAAAAAGTAAGCTAATAAAACCTGGAAACTAAAATCTTGCTCAGTTAGGGAAAGAACAAGCTGATTTCCACCACCAAGGATTTGTGGCAAGAAAATCCCGACTGGTATGATAAGGATAAAGGCTAGGATTGGATAATAAGCTTTATCCAAATGGATTTTTTGACCAATCCAGTCATAAATTCGACCAACATTGAGTACAGCCTTCTCATAGAGAAAACCAGAAAGTCCGAGAAAAACTCCCATAAAGAGGTAAATCCAATACTGGTCTAGGGTCATGAGAGGAATGTTGTCTGGCATATCCAGTACGGGTGTTAGGCCAAATATGAGCAGAGAAACAAAGTTTGCTACGATGCTAGCTGCTAGAGTTGAGACCCAAAAAAAGCGGGAAAAATGGTGATAGACTTCTTCTACAACAAAGAGGAGACCTGCAATTGGTGCATTAAAGGCAGCGGCTAAACCTGCAGCAGCTCCACTGGCAATCAGGGAACGTTCCTCTACTGGGCTAGATTTGAGCCACTTGGCGATACCTTTACCACCAACTGCTCCAAGTTGAATACTTGGCCCTTCCCGACCTAGCATAAGGCCACTGGCAATAGCAAGAATACCTAGAATATATTTTTTCCAGAGGACACTCCACCAGTTAAGAGTCATTAGTCCCTTTAATTCGGCTTCGACTTGAGGAATTCCTGAACCCTTGATATCTTTTTCTGATCGAGTTAGTTTCGCACTAAGCCAGCAAACGAATACATAAAATAGGCCAATGATAAAAAGATTGCGCACTAGGTGCGCTTGATCTTGATAGAGTCCTTGTATCAGATGGAAACCCTTTTCGATTAAGAAACGAAAGGATCCGACGATTATCCCGACGACGAGACCAACAATGATTCCTCGTCCAACTTGGGATAATATGGTGCTTGAGGCAAAGGCAAATTCTTTCTTGGAACTGAGTGTTTCTGACTGTTCCTCCATAATCATTTCCTCTTACTTGTCTTTCTTAGTTGAAACCAGTGTTTTGACTGGTTCAAAACTGGTTCGGTGAATTGGGGTGACACCTAGTTTTTCAAGCCCTTCTAGATGTTTAGCTGTTCCATAGCCTGCATTAGCTGTAAAATCATAGCCAGGATATTGCTGATCGTATTCCTTCATCAATTCATCCCGTGTCACCTTGGCTACTATAGATGCTGCTGCGATTAAGAGGGAGTTAGCATCTCCTTTGATAATGGAGGTTTGTGAAATTGGTAACTCCAGTTTCATGGCATCTATCAAGAGGTGCTCAGGTTGCGGACTGAGCTGGGAGATTGCTTCCTTCATGGCTAGTTTGGTAGCTTCATAGATATTGACTTGGTCGATGACCTGATTATCCATGATACCAATGCCGATTGCTAAGGCTTGGTCTTGAACAGCATGATAAATTTCCAGATGTTTCTTTTTGGGGATTTTTTTACTATCGTTGAGGCCTTTAATCTTACAATTTTTAGGTAAAATAACAGCTGCAGCAACTACAGGGCCAGCCAGAGGACCACGGCCGACCTCGTCAACACCTGCAATTAGGGTCAATCCTTGCTTATACAGTTCTTTTTCATAGGAAAGCATAGTTTCTAGGCGAAGGTCTTCGTCCAGTTCAGCCTGAATGGATTTTTTACGCTTGTTGATTTCTTTTTGAACTCCAGAACGAGGATCCTTTTCCAGTTCAAGAAAAAGGGGATTGTCTAATTCTTTGACAGTAGCAAGAAGTTCCTTGATTTCTTTAATCGTCGTCATCGATGTCGTCCAATGTATCTAAGGTGTAGTTACCGAGTTTTCCATCACGGACTTCCTTGACGAAGAGGCTGTAAAAGCGGTCGTAGTCGTCTCGGAAACCAAGGGCACGGGTCATATCCATGATGATAACAGGTGCTTCTTCTTCTATCTTCATTTGTTTGAAGCGTTCAGCTAGCTTTTCTGGATAATGTTTTTTGAAATAATTGAGACCAAAAATGGTCACTTCATCCATTGGGAGTAGTTGATCTTTAATTGCTCCAGTCAAGGCTAGTTTCAAAGCAACGGTTTCGTCTTCAAATTTAGGCCATAGAATACCTGGCGTGTCTAATATTTCCAGGTCTTTGTTGGTTTTGAGCCACTGTTGCCCCTTAGTAACACCTGGTTTATTGCCGACCACCGCAATCTTTTTCCCTGCCAAACGATTCATGAGAGTTGACTTACCAGCATTTGGAATTCCGATAATCATGGTCCGCAAGGTTTCGATCTTGATACCGCGTTCTTTCTGGCGTGCAATCTTATCAGCCATGAGCTTTTTAGCCGCATCTGTCACAACTTTTACAGTTACTTGCTCTTTGGAGTTGATAGCCAGAGTTTGGATTCCCTGTGATTCAAAATACTGACGCCATTCTTTGGTCATTGCTGGGTCTGCTAGGTCAGCCTTGTTCAAAATCAAGAGTTTAGGTTTATCACCCACAATCTTGGTTAACATAGGATTTTGACTAGATAAAGGTAGCCGAGCATCCACCAAAATCGTCACAAAATCAACAAATTTTAAATTCTCCTGAACTTGCCGCCGAGCCTTAGACATGTGGCCCGGAAACCATTGAATAGTAGCCATAATATTTTCCCCTTCCGACTAAAAAAAACGTGATTAAAACGTTTTCTTTCTTACCATCTATTCTATCATAAATGAGGAACTTTTGCACAGGCTTTGACCACAATAAATGACAAATAGTATTGGTCGACACATCCTTGATGCCAGTCAGGATTTACTTGACTTTTTTTGCTAACAGGTATATACTTAGTGTATACTAATTCGTGGAGGTAGAGCAATGAATACAGTAAAGACTCGGAAGGTGGGGAATTCGCTCACTGTGACCATTCCTAAAAATTTGGGGATGACAGAAGGTCAAGAAATGGTCGTCTACAAAGGGATTGACGGAGTCATTGTCTTAGCTCCAAAACTGAAAGATCCTTTTGATGGGATTACTGATTTGAGAATGACAAATGATTTTGAAGGAGTAAGGTCACTTGATAGCGAAATCTGAGTATATTCCTGAAAAGCAGGATATCATTTGGCTGGACTTTGATCCATCAGTCGGTCGAGAAATCCAGAAACGGCGACCTGCCTTGGTAGTTTCTAGGAGAGAATATGCCTTGCAAACTGGTTTTGTAGCTGTCTGTCCTATCACTCATGGCCAACAACGCTTGGCAGAAAAAGGCTTGCTCGTTCCTGTCTCGTCGGACAAGGTAGATGGCGCTGTCAATCCATTTCAACTGTATACCTTTGATTTTCGGATGCGTAATGCTCAAAAAATAACAAGAATGGACACACAATGTTTTCAGAAAGTCGTCCAACTTTACCAGTACATCTTTGGAGATACTTAAATCCTACCATGCATAGACAAGGTAGGATTTTTTCTATATGAGTAACCTATCTAAAAACGGATGAAGACAATTAAGGAGAATCCCTCTAATCCAGCTTTCTTGTGCTGATGATAGATGTTCCGCCTGAAGGCATTCTTTTAGAAAATCGCGGACTTGTTCTGGTGCAATTTCAAACTCAAAAGCTTTCATCTTGTAAAAAAAGTCGATGAGATTCTCAGATAAGTATTCATCTGAAAAGCGTACTTCTCCACTTTTTCGATATTCTAATAGGAGCCGAGAAAATCTGGATTTTTCATCAGGCAAATCCCGAAAATAGGAATTGAGAAGCCAAGTCTGCTTCTGCTTTCGTTCAATCGGATCTTGATTTGCAATTCGCTGATCCTTTTCCAACTCCTTTTGGTTTTGTTTAGCCTTGATAGCCCGTTCGTCTCTATTTTTTCCAAAGAGAATTTTCTCCCACTTTCGTTCTTCTTGGGTCAAAGTTTCTGTAAAGCCAAAGTAATCTTGATAGGCGCGTTCAGCTGGTCCCATGGCTAGAATGAGATTGTCAGCGTATTGCTTAGCGATTTTGTCTCTTTTCTTACGTTCTTTCTCTGCCTGAATCCGTAAATGTTGCTCGTAATCTATTTTCTCCTTACCTAGCTTGACAAGGTAAAGTTGATCATCTGGTTTTCCAAGTAGAAAGGGTTTGATACATTTTTCAAGGACTTCTTCCAGACGAGCCTTCTTTTTTGGCTCTGCCTTGGTCCAACTTCCTCCTTGAAAGACTTCTAGGAAAAGCTGGTAATCTTTCTCAGGTGCAAATTGATTGCCACGATTGGCTTTGAAAACACCTTTTTCCCAAAACCATTTTAGAAGTTTTTCGTCAAAATCGCTTTTATTGACCTTGATTTTTTCCTTTTTCTTGACTTTTCTAGTCAGATTTTCAAGCTTTCTGAGAAGTTTTTCTTCCTCTTCCAGTTGCTGGTCAAGGCTTAATCGATGAAAATGGCGAACACAGTCACTGCCGATGGGAAAGAGACGTTGTCCTGTGACATTATTAAAGAGTTCATAAGCGTACTTAATGGCATTTCCGCAGATACAATTACTGCGCCCAATACCATTAAAAATCAAGGAAACTTCATTCCATTCCTTGGTAGCTTGATCCCAAGTATCGGCTTTTGAAGCCTGTAAAACCGCATCGTGCAAGGATTTTCTAACTGGAAGTGTCATGAGGTCTCCTTTCTAGATTATATTTTTACAACTTGTACCTCATCTTTGCCGAGCAAAATCAAGTATTTTTCAATATTTTTAATCGAATAGGCTCGTGATAAAGCCTCTCCATAGAGCGCTAACTGCCCACGATAGCGTTCAATAAGCTGATTTGGTTGATCGTAACGGTCTGTCTTATAGTCGAAAAGAACGATGCGATCCTCATAAAGCAGATAGCCATCCAAGATCCCACGAACAACAAAGTCTTCCTGACTCTTTTGATCTTTTTTGAGCATGGAGAAAGGTTGCTCGCGGTAGAGATGGTCTGTATTGGCAAGAATTTCCTGACCAAGTGGTGTTTCAAAGAAGGCGAGAATTTTAGAAAGATTGATCTTGTCTCTTACAGCTGGACTAGTCTGAACTTGTTTGAGAGTTTCTGTCAGGCTAGCAAGTGTTGGTTGTTGACTAAGGTTAATTCTCTGCATCAGTTCGTGGGTTGCACTACCAATCTCAGCTCCAGTTACCTTTTCTTTAGTTGAAAAATCTGGTAAATCAAAGCTGATTTGTTTCTCTGGTGATTGAGTTTGATTAGCAATTTGTACCCCTTCCATATCCATAACGGGTTCGTAGAATTTCTTGATTTGGCTTGGGGTTTGAACACTTGGTAGTTCAATGGCTGCGCGGTGAAGAGTATTATAAACTTCCACCTCTTTCAGCATTTCAAGGGCTTCTTTGATGGTCTCAGACTGACGATTGTCTGCTTGAGAACTATCTTGTAGAGGACTCTTGTTTTCCAACTGACCAATAGCCTCTCTAGTCAACTGGTCTTCACCAAGAAAACGATAACTAAAGTTGAGATTGTCTCTAGCAAATACTTTACTAATCGCCCAGATCCAGTCCTGGAAATTCTTGGCTTGAAGTCTGGTATTGCTATCTAATTTTCCGTTTTCAGCTGTTGGATATTCCTTGGCTTCCAGCTTTTCACGAGAGCCCTTACCGACAAGATAGAGCTTTTTCTCAGCCCGTGTCATGGCAACATACAGCAAACGCATCTGCTCTGAATAGCTAGCCAGTTGCAGTTCTTCTTCATTCTGCGTATAGGTAAGGCTAGGAATGGAGAGTTTAATGGTTTTAGGATAGTGTGCTTCCACTGCTCCTGTTTCCACCTTGGCAATGTATTTGACGCCAAGCCCATTCTGACGACTAAGAATAACATCAGACATTGAGTCTTGCTTATTGAAGTCCTGATCCATATTGAGGATAAAGACATAAGGAAACTCCAGTCCTTTGCTCTTGTGAATGGTCATAAGTTCCACGGCATCTTTAGGCGGTGCGACGGCTACGCTTGCGAGATCATGCTGGGCTTCCAAAACCTGATCAATCATACGAATAAAACGAGACAAGCCCTTGAAATTACTCTTTTCAAACTGATCTGCTCGCAGAGCTAGGGCGTAGAGATTGGCCTGTCTAGCAGGTCCGTTTGGCAAAGCCCCAACATAGTCATAATAAAAACGGTCGTTGTAAATCTTCCAAATCAAGTCATAGAGAGAGTGGTTTTTGGCATATAAGCGCCAAGAATCCAAAATATCCATGAATTGATTGAGTTTTTCAGCTAGAGCTGTATGAATCAAGTTTTTCTGACTTGTTGCCAGTTTTTGAGCATTGACCAGTTTCTCATAGAGATTTTCTTGGATTTTATTCTCTGCTTTCTGGAGGGATAAACGTGCCAACTCGTCCTCATCAAAACCAAACATTGGAGACTTCATCAGAGCAACTAAGGCATAGTCTTGCAGGGGATTGTGAATGACACGAAGCGTATCCAGCATGACTTGCACTTCTAGGGATTGGAGATAATTGTTTTGCTCACCGTCGGTTTTGACAGGTATCCCGTACTCAGACAGGGCAAGAAGAATCTGGTCATTACGACTGCGGCTGGAAGTCAAAAGGGCTATTTCTTTAAAGGTAACACCTTTTTCCTGATGAAGCTTTAAGATTTCCTTGATGACCAGGCGCATTTCCCCAGTGAGTTTCGTTTCTGCTTGGCTTTCTTCTTCCTCTTGCCCACTATCGTTCTTGTCGTAGAGGAGAAATTCTGCCTTATTTTCTGGATTGGGAGTTAGTTTGGTATTGGCAAAAACAAGCTGGTGCATGCTATCGTAGTTGATTTCGCCGACCTCCTGGTCCATAAGGCGTCCAAAAACATCATTGGTTGCTGACAGAACTTCTGAACTACTACGGAAATTTTCCTTGAGCAAAATCAGCTTTCCTTCTTGAGGATTTTGCGCATAGCGTTGGAATTTTTCATTGAAAATCTGGGGATCTGCCTGACGGAAACGGTAGATGGACTGCTTGATATCTCCCACCATAAAGCGATTGTGACCATTCGACAGCAATTCCAGCATCCGTTCTTGAATGTGGTTGGTATCCTGATACTCATCGACCATGACTTCATGGAATCTCTCTTGATAAGTCTCGCGAACTTGTGGGAAATTCTCTAAAATCTCAATGGTGTAATGACTAATATCAGCGAATTCAAAGGCATTTTCCTGGTGTTTGCGTTCACGATAAGCCTCCACAAAATCACTCATAAAGGTTTGGAAAGTTTTAGCTAGCTCCCAAGTATCTTCATGATAACGTTCTTGGTAGTCGAGAATGGTTATCTGGTCCGCTAGTTGTCCTAGTTTAGCAAACTGGGTCTTTCTCTCTTCGTTGTAGGCATCAGCCAGTGGCTTCAAATCGGCCTTACGACTGGAGTTAGCTAGAGATCGACCATTTTTCTCCTTAGAGATGGCGATAATACGCGCAAGCACAGCTTGATAAGCCTGGCTATCGGACTCTTGATTTAAGGAGCCAATTTCATCCAGAACCAGCTGCACATTTTCTAAATAGGCAGCTTTTGGAAACTCCTTGGCATCGTTATCCAGATGATAACGGAAGAAACTTTCCAAGTCCCAAAGCGCCTGCTTGATTTGCTCGGTCAGTTTGTCTTTTTCAATTGCAAAGTCAGCTTCTTCAAACCCTTTGAGAAAAGAGTCGCTCAGCCATTTTTGGGGGCTACTGGTGGATTGAAGAAAATCATAGATTTTGTAGACTTGCTGGCGCAGACCACGTTCATCCTTGCCACGCCCTGCAAAGTTCTTAACCAAACGACTAAATTTCTCTTTATTTTCACCTTGGTAATGCTCTTCAAACACCTGATGAAAAACTTCATTTTTGAGGATTAACTGCTCACTTTCATTTTGTAGAATACGAAAATTGGGTGCAATATCAATCAGGTAGCCATGTTTACCGAGGAATTTTTGTGTGAAGGAGTCCATAGTTCCGATGGCCGCGTTGGGCAGATCTGCCAACTGTCGTCCCAAGTGTTGTTTGAGATCAACATCATCGGTTTCTTGGATCTGCTGGCTGATTTTTTTCTCCAAGCGTTCCTTGAGTTCGGTAGCAGCCTTGACAGTAAAGGTTGAGATAAAGAGTTGAGAAATTTCGACACCACGCGCTAACTGATCCAGAATACGCTCTGCCATGACAAAGGTTTTCCCTGAACCAGCAGACGCTGAGACTAGGATATTTTGCCCAGCAGTATAAATGGCTTCGATTTGCTCGGCAGTTTTCTTTTGTTCCTTGCTCGAACTCGCTTCTGCTTCTTGCAATTTTTGAATTTCTTCCTCAGTTAAAAAGGAAATAGGCTTCATCGATTCAACTCCTCTCTCATTTTTTCAAACCAAGCTTGCTTGAGTTTTTCTCCGACCAGTCGTTTGCCATCAGCTAGCTCTAACTTCTCTAGAAAACGAGCTTGACCAAAATGGTAATTAGCTTCAAATCCTGTAATGGCTTGATGTTGTTGAACGTATGGGGCAATACTTCTTCCGTTCTCTGTGTATGGATTGATGGCGAACTGACCTTGTAAAATCTTCTCAGCTGCCTTCTTGTAAAGATGGGCATTATAGTCTAGTAAGAGCTGGAATTCCTCGCCTGTCAGCTGATTGGCCTTGTTTTTATTGTAAAATTCGCCTAAATGACTACTTTCTTTCTCTAAAAAGAGGCCTTGATATTTCATAGACTTGCTGGCTTCTACTACCGCTCCTGCCAAACTCTTAACGGTCAAGAGAGATTGGACTGATTCAGCCATTTCCAAGTACATGGCACCGAAAAAGTTCTGCTCCCCTTCTCTTTTTAGGGCAGCAAGATAGGTGGGCAGTTGGGAATTAAGCCCATTAAAGAAATGAGGAAACTGGAACTGAGTAAGACTAGACTTGTAGTCTACCACTCCTAACGCTCCATCAGCTTTCAGGCGGTCAATACGGTCAACCTTGCCTCGCACATGGACACTGCGACCATTATCCAACTGGATAAAGGCCTGATCCTTGCCACCAAATGTTGCCTCCTCTTGGATGGTTTCGACGGCTGGATTATGACGAAGGATGTGGCCCGTAGTTCGCGCGACATCAAGTAGAACTTCCTTGGTAAACTGGGCTTCCAAACTTTCCTGATAAATGGCTTCAAATTCGCGTTCTTGACTGGTTTCTTGGATAGCTTGTTCCAGACGTTTGTCAAACGGATTTTCAGCAGGCAGTTTCAAGGCACGCTCAAAAATACGGTGCAAGAAATTCCCGTGACTGCGAGCATCTGGGCGCAGGCGTAATTCTTCCTGCAAACCAAGGACATAACGGAGGAAATAACTGTATTCATTGCGGTAAAACTCCGTCAAACCAGAGGTAGACAGGTAAAACTCCTTGTCAGCTGGATAAAGAGCCTGCAAGGTCTCCTTTGCTAATGGCTTACTGCTTGGACTGGTTGGGAGAGCAGGATTTGTAAGGCCTTTTTGGTCAAGTTTTTTGCCCATGACACGCGCCAAGACCTTGACGAAGGTCACATCTTGTTCACTTTCACTAGAAGCAGCTTGCTGATGATAGGCAACGAGACTAGACAAGAGACTGTGATAAGAACCCATATCTTCTTTGCTAAGTTTTTTATGGTTCATTCTCTTTTCTATTCGGCTAAATCCAAAACTCACCAGTTCCTGAAGATAGGCAGATTCCTTGCTCTCGTTTTCATTGAGAAGGCTGGGTGCTGACAACACCAACTGTTTACGGGCAGCGTTGACTAAAGAAAGCATGGTATAGCGATTTTTCTTGAGGTTTTCACTGCTTGCAATCAGCAATTGTGTTCCCTCTTCTGTCGCTTGGTTTAGACTTTGTCTTTCTTCGTCTGTTAAAAGGCTGGTATTTTGTGCAATTTTTGGTAAATGATCCTGAGTCAGTCCGATAGCATAGACAAAGTCAGCGGTCAGAGGGGCAATCAAATCATAACTCTGCACCAGAACAGTGTCTACTGTTGCTGGAATAGTGCGATACTGAGATAAACTCATCCCAGAATGAAGCAAGGCCATGAAGTCCTCTAGACTCACTTGTGAACCATCAAAAACGGTCGCAAATTGTTCTAAAACATGACAGAAAGCTTTCCAAACTTCGGTTTGTCTTTCCTGTTCTAGAGTTTCCATAGTAGCTGTCAATTCTTGCATCTGCTTGCTTAAAGCAGTATTTTTTAGAAAAATACTCCACTTTTGCAAGAGATTTTCTGCCTTCTGTTTCCGACTGGCAAATAAGGTTTCAAGTGGCGTCAAAACTCGCAGACGAATGGCGTTCAAACGTTCCAAATTGAATTTTCCATGGTGGGATTTTGTGAAGGTCTGCTGAAAAGCTGGCAAGCCATTGATGCCAAGATAGCGGAGATATTGTTCAAAAGCATCAATATCCGCTTGGCTAAGGTCAGTATATAGACCAGTTCTGAGGAGATTAATCAAATCCTCCTGACGAAAACGGTAACGTTTTAAACGTAAAATAGACTCCACATACTGAGTCAAAGGGTGGTGAGCCATGGATTCACTTCTACCTAGATAGAAAGGAATCTGGTACTGGTCAAAAATGGTTTTCAGTGATAACTGGTAAGAAGCCACATCCCCTAAGAGAATGCGAAAATTCTTGTAACTCAGTTCTGGATGGTCATGTAATTTCTGACGAATAGCGCGAGCCACCAGCTCCAACTCTTCCTTTTGTGTCAAACAAGACCAAATTTGCAGATTTTCACGGTCCTTCTCATCGATATCCAAGGTGAGTTCTGAGAAATCATAAGAAGACTCCAATAAACGAGAGGTCTTATCAAAACTATCCATTTTCTCATGCGTCTGAGAACGATCCTGAGCAGGTGTTTGGTATTTTGCTCCCAAATGATGAAGAAATTCCACACTGGCTTGGTAGAAATTCCCTTCAGTGAACGGACTGGTATAGGCTTTCTTGCTTGCATAGGCCCCAATAACAATCTCGGCACCTTTGCGATGGAGTAGATCCACTACACGCTCTTCCTCAGCAGAAAAACGAGTAAATCCATCAATAACCAAGGCAATCTGACTGAAATCACTACTTACCTTATCGTTCTCAATAGCCTCAATCAAATGGGACAACTGACTCCCCTGAGCCAACTGGCTTTGATTAAGATAGGCAGTCACTTTCTCAAAAATCAAGAGTAAGTCTGCTCGCTTATCTTCATCTGTTAAACTTTCCAAGTCTAAAAAGTTCATCTGAGCAGTCATCATCTCATGATAAAGTTCAACCAACTGCTGGATAAATTGAGGATCCTGCTTAATCGCACCATAAACACGCAAGTCCTTGGGATCTAGTTCGGCAAGGCACTTATAAAAAGCCATCCCAAGCCCGATGTCATCAAGACTGGTCTTGGCAGGCAAATCATTTAAAACCAGGTAACGAGCCATTTGAGCGAAACGCGTGACGGTAATCGCAAAAGAAGCCTGCTGGGACAAGCATTCCAGCACGGCGCGTTCCTTTTCAAAAGAAAGAGAGTTGGGGGCGATGTAGAAAACCCGCTTGCCTGCAGCAACTAGCTCTTCTGCCTCTCTCGTTAAAATTTCAGTCAAAGAAGTCCGAATATCAGTATAAAGTAATTTCATCTCTGCCTCGTTTGCTTTATCAAAGTTTCTTACTCTATTATAGCAAAGTTCGTTTCACAGTCCAAATCCAAAATTCTAGTTGACAATCATTTAATTTGCAAATCAATCATATCTCATCATCCACTTTCATATGCTGAAAGATATGGAGGAAAAAGTCTTTGGAAACTTCAAAATGCCCATAACGAAGTCGAGAAGTATAGTCTCTCCATTCAGGATGCTGTCTGGCTATTTCTATGGAACAATCTTTGACTGGCTGATAATACTCAACATTTCGTCTAAAGGGAAAGAATCCTTCAAACTGCTCTACTTGATAAGCCTTGTCATCTATAATTTTACCTACGGCCACAAAAGCCTGTAACTTATCTTGACCATTCATATCGTATTTTGGACTATAGTATAAAAGATAGTCACCTTTTTTCATACGATTTAAGGGTCCGCTCTTTCCATGACAGACCTGACAAAAATTTCCTTCAACTCCTCTTAAAACATGGTTCTTCGAAACAACTCCGACCCAATATCTAGGCATTTTTATCCTCCAACTCTACCAACAAACGATTAAAAACTTCTCTATCGTTAGATAGTTTTTCAAAAAATTCTTCATCAACACCTTCTACTAAAGGTAAAGCTTGATTGACCTTCTCCGCTCCAGACTTCGTCACTGAGACCAGTTTTGCCCGACTATCCTTTGGATGTTGATCACGTCTAATGTAGTCCTTCTTCTCCAGTAGCCTAACAATCTGGGAAACCGTCATGACATCCATACCGGTGAACCGAGCAATATCAACTTGCGTTACATATTCCTCTCTATTAGACAAAAACAAGAGCGAGGTTAAAACGATAAATTGAGGCAAAGTGAGACCAACTGATTTCAAGACTCTTTTTAAATTGCTTTCCCACTTGTTGTAGACTTTGATGAAAAGAAGACCTGTAGATTCTGTTTCATCATTTTTGTAAATTGAATTAAAGTGATACTTTGACATTATTTCTCCTTGAATATTAAGTATACATATTATATAAGAATTTATTTTGTTTTTCAAGAAAAGGAAGCTTGAATTTTACAATTCTGTCAGACATTTTATAGTCTATATGCTATAATAAAAGCAAAACACCTAGAAAAGGAAGTCTTATGATTAAACTACTAGCCTTGGATATGGACGGAACCCTCCTTAATGAAGCCAAGGAAATTCCACAAGCCCACATTACTG
Source organism: Streptococcus sp. FSL W8-0197 (assembly GCF_037963785.1). Taxonomy (GTDB): domain Bacteria; phylum Bacillota; class Bacilli; order Lactobacillales; family Streptococcaceae; genus Streptococcus; species Streptococcus oralis_CQ. The sequence continues at coordinate 1,049,714 of NZ_CP150168.1, forward strand.
CCATTCACCAAGCCATTGAAAAAGGTGTCAAACTGGTTCTCTGTACAGGTCGCCCGCTTTTCGGTGTCCTTCCTTACTACAAAAAACTGGGACTGGACCTTCAGAATGAGTATGTCATCGTCAATAACGGTTGTTCAACCCACCAGACCAGTGACTGGGGGCTAGTTGACTGGCAAGAACTCAGTCCAGCTGACATCGAATACCTCTATGACCTAGCAGAAAAAAGCGACGTCCAGTTGACCCTTTTTGATGAGGAACATTATTTTGTACTCGGTGGCAAGCCTAATCAAATCGTTCAAAATGATGCCAAGCTAGTCTTTTCAGACCTGACTGAAATTTCTCTTGAAGAAGCGACTAGTGGCAAGTATCGTATGTTCCAAGGCATGTTTTTGGGCAACGAAGAACAAACAGACGATTTTGAGCAGCGGTTTGCTGAGGAGCTCTGCCAACGATTTAGCGGTGTTCGTTCGCAGCCTGTCATTTATGAAGCCATGCCACTTGGAACGACCAAGGCTACTGCTCTTTCTCGACTAGCAGCGATTTTGAAGATCGAGCCCTCAGAAATTATGGCCATGGGCGATGCCAATAACGATATCGAAATGCTCCAGTTTGCAGGACTGGGCATTGCAATGGGAAATGCCAGCGACCATGTCAAATCCTTAGCCAATGACGTTACAGCCAGCAACGAAGAAGACGGCGTTGCGCGTGCGATTGAGAAGTATATTTTATAAAAAGAAAAGCAAATAGACAGAAATTACTGCTATTTGCTTTTTTAGCTATTTAACCCAATAAGCAATCAGGGTTATAATCCATAGATGAGCTGGGTAGAAAATATAAAAGAAATATTTATTCCAGCTAGTTTCCTTTCCTCGCTGTCCATTATACAAGGCCATAAAAGGAAAGACAGTGATAAAGAGCCAGTCAGAATTGTAAAGCAGCATTTCCAAGGTTTGGTACCAAGTATCATAGGTATGGATAGAAGTCACTAATAGGAAGGCCCACAAAAACGCGTAGAGGAGATTTCGCAATCCCTTGCGATTCCGACAAGAGTAACTAATCAAGAGAAATGGTAGCATGGTGATACCACCCTCAGTAAAAAGACAACCGAAAATCAAGGTACCAGCAACCCCAATCCGACGCCACAACTTCTCTTTTTGATCCAACTCTTTTCGAGGAAAACCAATCCAAAGCATGGTGACACCAATGGCCAAAGTAAAGAAAATATTATTATTGACCATTACCCCTTTGGATGCAAATAGGGCATTGAGTAGGCTATTTCCAGCAAACATGATAAGCGCCCAAGACCAAAGGCGGATGAGGTAGTTTTTCAAATTTCGAGTATAGATAAATCCTTCCATAGCCATATAGGCAAACCAAACTCCCACACAACGGGTCAAGGCGTGAAAGATACCTTCCCACAGTGGAGAAACGATTCCGGTGATATGAGGGATATGGTCTAGAACCATTACTGCCGCCATCAGATACTTCAACTGCGTTGCATTCCATTTTTTCATAATAAACCTCTTTCTTTTTGATCTACATAGAGTATAGCATACATTTCCACGTATAATCGTACACCCATCTTACATTTAAAAAGCCTATCTTACATTTTTGTAAGACAGGCGTGAATATCAAAAATTTATTATGAAAGTTACCTTCTAGTCTGTAATTCGTTGGTACATTTCTGGTCTTCTATCACGAAATAGTCCCCAGTTGAGGCGTTCACTTGCTCCCTTATCAAGATCATAAGAGGCTAATAGAACAGCTTCACCTTGTCTTTCAGCTCTCTCTAGAATAGCTCCTGTTTCATCCGTCATAAAGGAGGAACCGTAGAAGTCAAGACTGGAACTCTGTCCACCATTTTCCTCACTAGGAGTGACTTCTTCCAAGCCATAGCGATTGGCTGCAATAACTGGGACAATATTTGCTGCTGCGTGCCCTTGCATGGTACGTTGCCAGTGACCACAACTATCCGTATCTAAGATAGGCTCTGAACCTATAGCTGTAGGATAAAAGAGCAATTCTGCCCCATTCAATGCAAGACAGCGCGCTGTTTCAGGGAACCATTGATCCCAACAGATACCGATCCCAATTTTAGCGTAGCGAGTATCCCAGACCTTGAAACCAGTGTTGCCAGGCGTGAAATAGAACTTTTCTTGATAATAATGATCATCTGGTATGTGGGTCTTCCGATAAACGCCCAGCACCTCTCCATCTGCATCAATGACGGCGATTGAGTTATACAAGACATTTCCATCTTTTTCGTAGAAACTAATGGGTAGAACAACCTGTAGTTCCTTAGCAATCACTTTAAAATGCTGAATGGCTGTATTTTCTGTCACCGACTGGGCATACTGGTAGTAGTCATACTGGCGTTCCTGACAAAAATAAGGACGTTCAAACAACTCTGGCAAGAGGATGATTTGTGCGCCTTGGTCTGCAGCTTGTCGAACTAAATGTTCAGCTGTTTGGATATTTGTTGCCACATCCTTGACGCATTGCATCTGGATCGCTGCAACTCTAACATTTCTCATCTTTTTCTCCTATTCTGGGATTTGTTGGGTGATACAGTGGATATTGCCACCACCTAATAGAATATCTCTGGCTGGTATTCCTACCACTTCACGGTCTGGGAAACACTTGCTGAGGATATCTAGGGCCACTTGGTCGTTTTTATCTTGAAATTGGGGAACAAGGACAGCCTTGTTGGCAATATAAAAATTGACATAGGAAGCTGCAAGACGTTCACCTGCATAACGCTCTTCTTCCCCTTCTTCATAGATGTAGCCTGACAAATCTTCTTCAGTAACGACTTGTAGATTAGCTGGAATAGGAAGCTTATGAATAGTGAAAGTGCGACCTTTTGCATCCGTTTCCTTTTCTAAAAGGGCAAGGTCAGCTGCAGACATGGCATACTGGGGATCGTTTTGATCATCTGTCCAAGCCAAGACAAGTTCAGCAGGACCAACGAAAGCTGCAACATTGTCAACATGTTCATTGGTTTCGTCCTGATAAATACCATAAGGAAGCCAGATAACTTTTTCAGCGCCAAGGCTCTCTAATAAGGTGTTTTCGATTTCCTCTTTACTGAGATGAGGATTGCGACCAGCGCTTAGTAGGCAACTTTCAGTCACAAGAATGGTCCCTTGACCATCGCTTTGGATTGCCCCGCCTTCCAGTACAAAAGGTTTGGCATCGTAAACAGGCATTTCCAATGCCTCAGCAAAACGACTGGCTACTTGGTCATCATCTTCATAATCTTGGTAGAGGCCATCGACTGTACCACCCCAGGCATTAAAAGACCAATCGACTGCCAACTTTTCTCTTTTTTCATTGACGAGAATGGTTGGCCCAGTATCACGCGCCCAGGCATCATTAGTAGGAATATCTAAATAAACAACCTTGTCTCCAAGATAGGATTGAGCTTCAGATAGATGGTCCTGCTCCACCAAAAGATAGACTCTTTCCACTTCTGCTATGGTCTTGATAATCTGAGTAAATGCTCTTTTAGCAGCCTTTCCTTGAAAAGGCCATGAACCTGGTCGAGTCGGCCATATCATGAGGGTGCCATGATGGGGTTCGTACTCTGCTGGCATACGATAGCCTGCTTTTTTCGGAGTTTCTATCATGATAATCTCCCTTTAAAGTCTTGATAGCCAAAGGCTTTGACTAAGCTGCAGTCACCCTGCTCGTCCATAAGATAGAGACTTGGCAAGCCAATACCGTTAAAGGTATTATTTTTGACAAAGGAGTAGATTGCCATGTCTTCAAAGTAAAGTCTATCACCGATTTGGACTGGATTTTCAAAACTATAATCACCAATCACATCACCCGTCAGACAGGTATTGGAAGAAAGTCTATAGGTATGGGCTTTTTCCTGCGGTTCAAATCCATTTCTCAAAGGTGGACGATAGGGCATTTCAAGTACATCTGGCATATGGCAGGTCGCGGAGGCATCTAAAACCAAAATATCCATACCGTTTTCGACAATGTCCAATACTTCAGTTGCTAGAGAACCCGCATTGAGCGCAATAGCTTCACCCGGCTCGATATAGACTTCAAGATTGTAAGTTTCTCGGATACGCTTGATTTCAGAAGTCAGCAAATCCACATCATAGTCTTCTCTCGTTATGTGGTGTCCTCCACCCATATTGAGCCATTTGACCTTATATAAATAAGGTCCAAACTGCGCTTCTACAGCTTTCAAAGTTGTTTCTAAATCATCTGCCCCCTGCTCACAAAGGGTATGAAAATGAAGACCATCTACTAAGTCCAGCAAATCACTCGGTATCTTGTCTAAAGTAACTCCAAACCGAGATCCCGGAGCACAAGGGTCATAGAGCGCGTGATCACCTTGGGTAGAACATTGAGGGTTGAGGCGCAAACCGACACTGATACCAGCCTCTCGGCAACGAGGACCATGTTTACGCAACTGTCTCTCTGAGTTGAAGACGATATGGTCCGTTATTTCCAGCAATTCCTCCAAGTCTGCATCCTTGAAAGCAGGTGCAAATACATGGACTTCCCCTGGAAACTCTTCTCGTGCTAGTTTAGCCTCATAGAGTCCACTAGCCGTTGTACCAGATAGATACTGGCTAATCATGGGGTAGGTTTTGTAGAGAGAATAAGCCTTCTGGGCCAGTAAAACCTTGCAGCCCGCTTCTTCCTGAACATATTGTAAAATACGGCAGTTGGCTTCTAACTTGGCCAAGTCAATGACATAAGCTGGTGTGGGTACTTGTTCTAACTTCATTAGTCCACCATTTGAGGGTTTTCAACCACAACCCAAGGCAAGCCGTACTCATTCAAAGCTTCCATAAATGGATCTGGATCCAACTCTTCAAGGTTGTAAACTCCAGGTTGTTTCCAAGTACCGTTCATAACTAATTTTGTTCCAATCATAGCTGGAACTCCAGTCGTGTAAGAAATAGCTTGGGAGCCAACCTCAGCGTAACATTCCTGATGGTCGCAAACATTGTAGATGTAGATGGTCTTTTCAACTCCGTCTTTGACACCTGTAAAGATACAACCGATATTGGTTTTTCCAACAGTGCGTGGGCCAAGGCTTGCAGGGTCTGGAAGCAAGGCTTTTAAGAATTGGATTGGCACTATTTCTTGTCCGTTGAAGTTAATAGCATCCGTACGAAGGAGACCAACGTTTTCCAAGCATTTCATATGCGTTAGATAGGATTGACCAAAAGTCATAAAGAAACGAATCCGTTTAACGCCTGGAATATTTTTTGCCAGTGATTCGATTTCTTCATGGTGAAGGAGATACATGTCTTTCTGTCCAACTTGTGGGAAATCATACTCACGTTTGATAGACATAGCTTCAACTTCGACCCATTTTCCATCTTCCCAGTAAGAACCTGGCGCAGAAACCTCGCGGAGATTGATTTCTGGGTTAAAGTTTGTTGCAAATGGATAACCGTGGTCACCACCATTACAGTCTAAAATGTCGATATAGTGGATTTCATCAAAATAGTGTTTAAGTGCGTAAGCAGAAAAGACGCTGGTCACACCTGGGTCAAAACCAGATCCAAGCAGAGCGGTCAAGCCTGCTTCTTTAAATTTTTCCTGATAAGCCCATTGCCATGAGTAGTCAAAGTAAGCTGTAAAACCAAGCTCCTTGCAGCGTTTTTCATAAATCGCACGCCATTCAGGGTCTTCTGTGTCCTCAGCTTCGTAGTTGGCTGTGTCAATATAGTGGACTCCTGTTGCTAAACAAGCGTCCATAATAGTCAAGTCTTGATATGGGAGTGCTACATTCAAAACAGCTTCTGGTTTGTAGCTTTCAATCAAGGCAATCACTTCTTGAACCTTGTCAGCATCAAGAGCAGCTGTCTCAATCTTTGTACTTGTTGTGCCTTCTAATTTAGCTTTCAAGTCATCACATTTTGACTTAGTACGACTAGCAATCATAATCTCTGTAAATGTTTCGCTATCTTGGCAAATCTTTGAAATAGCAACTTGGGCAACGCCCCCACATCCGATAACTAATAAACGACTCATTTTTTTCCTTCCTCTTCTTCTAAAATATCCTCAACATACTTAGGCAACATAAAGGCTCCCACATGTAAGTTTGCAGTATAGTATTCTGTAAAAAGCTGGCGTTTTTTCCAGCCTTCCTTGTCAAAATCTTTGACAGGGTGGTATTTTTTCGATGCAAATCCAAACAACCAATAGCCCGCTGGACTGGTTGGGATATGGGCCTGATAGACCCGGCTGATTGGAAAGGCTTGATTGACCTTGCGGTGCATGCTTCGGCAAGCTGACTCATCCTCGTCAAAAAACGGACTCCCATGCTGGTAAATCATGATACCATCTTCTTTCAAAGCTCTGTAGCTGTTCCCGTAAAATTCCTTGGTAAAAAGCCCTTCCGTATGCCCAAATGGATCTGTCGCATCGTTGATAATGATATCGTAATCATCCTCACAGTTTCGTAAAAAACGAAGCCCATTTTGGTAGTAAATGGTAACACGAGGATCATCTAGCCCTGCAGCAAAGTCTGGGAAATACTCACGACAGACTTCAACCAACATCTCATCCGGTTCCACAATATCGATTTGTTCCAGTTCAGGATAGAGTGTTAATACTTGGGCAACACCCCCGTCACCACCCCCAATAACCAATACTTTCTTTGGATTTGGATGGACAGCCATGGGTACGTGGACGGTCATTTCATTGTAAACAAAATCATCTGCATCTGAAAACAAGACATGGCCATTTAAGATCAATATCTTTCCAAAAGCTGGTGTATCTAATACCTCAATATCCTGCCACTCACTTTTTCCAGCATAGAGTTGCTTGGCTGTTCTCAGGGACAGTTTCACATCTGGAGTATGAACTTCAGAAAACCATAAATCCATCTAGTTCTCCTTTCTCTCAATGATGTTGATGTGATTGACTTCTGGATCTTCCGTCCCTTGGAGGGAGCAACCACGTTCCTTGGCGAATTGTATATAATCCACAATCTCTCGTGTAATCCGTTCACCTGGTGCTAGGATTGGTATCCCTGGAGGATAGCACATGACAAATTCCCCACAGACTTGTCCAACAGAATCATCCAAGGTTAAACTTTTTCTTTCTGAATAGAAGGCTTCTTGTGGAGACAGCACCAACTCGGGCTGGATATATTCTCCAGCAATCAAGTCCTTCCCATCTCGAGAATAGAGTCTCTTAATATCAGCCAAAGCACCGACTAAGCGCTCGATGTCTTGGATGCGGTCGCCAATGGAAATATAAGCTAAGATATTGCCAATATCACCAAACTCGATCTGAATGTCATATTCATCCCGTAAGAGATCATAAACTTCAATCCCTGTTAAACCAATCCCCTGAGTGTAGACTGATAACTTAGTCACGTCAAAATCGCAAACTGAGACACCGTCTATTAACTCTTTTGAATAGGCATAGTAACCTCCGATAGCATTGATTTCACGGCGGGCATACTCGGATAGTTCAATAACTTTCTCAAAAGACTCTTTACCACGAAGGGCCAAGTTGCGACGTGAAATATCCAGACTAGCCATCAACAAATAAGAGGCGGATGTTGACTGGGTCAGGTTAATTATCTGACGAACGTACTCAGGATTCATCTGCTCACCGATAAGTAAAATAGAGCTCTGGGTCAAACTCCCACCGGACTTATGCATAGAAACCGCTGCCATATCAGCGCCAACGTCCATAGCAGATAGCGGCAATTTATCTGTAAAATGCAGATGCGCTCCATGGGCTTCATCTACTAAAACCATCATGCCAGCTTCATGAGCCATTTCTGTCAAACCCTTTAGATCTGAACAGATGCCGTAATAAGTAGGATTGTTGATTAGGATAGCCTTAGCATCTGGATGTTCCTTTATAGCTTGAGCCACTCGGTCATTTTCAAGACCTAAAGCTATACCAATCTTAGGATCTACACTCATCTCGATATAGATGGGAATGGCACCACATAGAACCAGCGCATTGATAGCAGATTTATGGACATTACGCGGCAAAATAATCTTATCTCCAGCCTTGCAGGTGGAAAGAATCATGGTTTGAACAGATGAAGTTGTTCCGCCAATCATGAGAAAGGCATGTGTTGCTCCAAAAGCATCCGCAGCCAGCTCCTCTGCATCCCGAATAATCGAAATAGGGTGCCCCAGATTATCCAACGGTTTCATAGAATTGACATCAATGCCAACACATTTTTCACCTAGCAGTTCGACAAGTTCTGGATTTCCTCGTCCGCGTTTGTGACCTGGTACATCAAAGGGAACAATCCGTTTCTTGCGTAACTTCACCAAGGCCTCATAAATTGGGGCTTGGTTTTGATCTAACTCTTTCAAGACATACTCCTTTACCGTATTTTTAGCTCCTCAAAATGATGAGGGCGACCAAAGGTTGACTTATGAAAAAAGAGCAGGTTTTCACCTGCTCTGCAATCTTCTGACGTGTTTATTTTGGTTTCTGTTGAGTATGTCTGTTCCCGATGTTTCCTAACTCTCTAGTAGCAAATATTACGTACTTTATTGATCGTTTCACAAGATGACGTGTGCTTTCACCACACTAAAATTTATGAATTAGGACAAGCGTCCTAACATCAACTTATAAAAGTAGGCTTTTAACCCTATCAATAATGTGGCTTTTCAGCCACGCTTCGGCATTCAACCCTGCCTGTCCGTAGGCATTTTTTACTCGGGTTTATATTTGCTAGAAAACATCTTCTCATTTTCTAAGCCTTATAACTATATCATGTTTATAAGAGCTTGTAAAGGATTTTATGAAACTTTTTTAAAGAATTTCTTTTTTTGTTCGCAAAATATTATTCAACAGTAAAAAAGAAATCGCTTTAAACCGTCATCTGTATAAGAAAAAATGAACTACAACCATTATTACTTTAATCATTCTTCAAGTATGACTTGATATTGAAAATCAGTTCTTTTCATCAGATTTTATACACATTTCTAGCTAGGAAGTGCGAATCAACTGCTCCAATTCTACTTTTGAAAGCTGTCCTTGATTGTAAAGTTTTCTAAGTAAGTCCTCATCTACGGTAATTGAATAGTAATCCGTCACAAACTCATGAAATTTCTCAAAACTGTCAAAGAAATAGGATAATAACCATTCGCCACCGTCCTGATCTTGATAGGTATTTTGATGTTCTTGACCGTCATACCAGATAAAGAAGGTTGTTTCATCTTTTTGCTCTTCTGAGTATAGGTTTTGATACTTTTCATCCAGTCCTTGATAAAATCCGTCTATGATGTCTTGATTCCACTCATCCGCAGCAAATTGACTCAAACTACTTTCATGATCAAAACCTTTTATGAGGATCATTTTATCAGTCAAAATCACATCTAGAGAATCACCAGAGCCATTGTCAATAAGGTAGCGGAGTCCATAGTTTTCCTCAGTCTTAATCACGAGTCTGAGCCAATCCTCACTTGGATCAATCAGATACTCATCAATGACCAGCAAGGCATCTAAGTGAGTCTTTATCTTGTCCCATTCAATTTTTCCCATCTCTTCAATCCTCCATCTTAACGTTTAAAATCTATTATGCTTACAAATTCTATAACCAATTTCTATCTATCCCATCCGACTACACTGTGGAATATTTCCTTCACCAGACAAATCATCAGGTGTACGATTTTCTAGATGTGCATTCATCACGCACCTGACTAACAGTTGGTAAAAGTAGTTAACAAATAGTCACTAGGACATTTCCTTTGAGAGTTAAGATTTTCTTATAAAAGTCCTTCATTTTTACAAAACAGGTTCGAATATCATCCTTGATTTCTTCCTCTTCATCAAGATAATCCCAAATATCGGGGTATAAATCTGCCTTCTTGCATGCTTCCATGCTAAAGTCTGCCAGAGCCCTATCCATGTCAAAATTCTCTAAAGCTTGAACAATCTCAGCTATCTTTGAGTGTTCAGTATAGGCTATATATTCTGACACATTTTCTAAAGGGGTCACTCCCAAGACAGCTTCTCTCAAGGGGTCGTCATCCATAAATTCTGAACTACTAAAGCCTGTCATAATAAAGAGTAAGGCATCCCACATTTTGTCAATATCTATCAACGTATCATTTCCCTCAGGATAATCCTCTACCAAGTCAAGTAAATCCTCTTCCTGACAAGGATACCGCTTTATTTGGCTTAATTCATTGTCAGACAGATATTGATAATTAGCAATCATTCCCATAATGTTTCCTCCTATCAGTTCCTTAGGATAGTACTGATGTTACTAGTTCCCTTTCTTGAAAAGGCAAGAAATCTACTGTTTTTGGATTCTCCTCCTTATTTCTCATTCTCATCTTCTATAACTTCCCAGACTTCTGACTGATAGCCCTCACCATCTATATCATAGCGCTGCATATAGCCAATAAATCTTTCCTTTTTATTTGCCTTACGAGGCTTGAGAATGTTTATAGCCCAGAATCCGATAAGAATGAGAACTAAAAGCGCTATTACTGTTTCCATCTCATCACCTTTGCCTACCTTAATACCCTTCAACCCACTTTTCATTGTCCATGATGAAAGGCTTAGCTAGTCCTTCACCTGTGTAATCCGCATATTTGGTGGATAGATACTTGTAACAATCTTCCTTGCTCGCAAACTTAATAGCTTGATAAGGCTCTTCAAAAGTCAGTTTCTCTACAAATAAGAAACCATCTTCAGCCGGCACTAAAATACCAACATGCCCGACAAAAAGAAACTCTCCATCCAAATTATCATGCAAGACTACAGACAGCATTCGAGCTTTGTCATTAAACTGAAACTGGGAAAAGAATTTCTCCATCTTCTGCGCGTGAATTTTTACATCTGTTGTTGCTTCCGTCTCCACCCTAGAAAATAGAATATCAAACTCTTCCTTATCTTTTGCATCAAACACCTTTCCCTTATCGATAGCATCGTTATCCACGAAAAGAAGCTGATCATTCTTTTCAAGTTTTGGAATTGTGACCGAATTTTTCAAGAGCGCATAGCTATTAATACGGCAGTTGGTCCCGACAAAGTCACCCTTTTTTTGATTCCAGAGGTTGCTGATTTTCTCTACGTCGTATTCTGTCTTCGTAAAGGAGGCAAAATTTCCACTTAAGCCAGTGGAACCGACAGTCGCATTATAGTCTGTGACAAGATTGAAAAATGCCTCAACACTATTTGGGTCCAAGTGAGCTGATAAGAGAGATTTGACCTCTTCGATACTGACCTGATTGTTCAGATTGGTATATGAAGCCGTCCAAGGAACTTTATCTGAACTGGTCTGTGTCTGATTTGCAGCTTCAGTGCTCGTATTATTTTGCTGACAAGCAGCCAAACCAAGAAATAAGGGCAAACACAGTCCCAAGGCTACTACTTTTCTCGTTCGTTTCATGCAATTCTCCTTCTAGACTACAAGTCTCTTTTTCATTTTAAACACCATTCACTAATCATTCAGCTAGTAATCGTTGACTTAGCTATATTATACTACATAAGTCAAAAAAAGACCGCACGAATCACCCATTCATTACAGCCTTTTTAATCCTATTTTTTATTGAATGACGAAACCTTTAGGCAAAATCGCCAGTTGCAGTCCCAATTCTTGGCAATGACTGGCTAGCACTACAGAATCACGGTCTACAAGATAATTTTCAGTTGATTGGTTAAAAACAGCTTGGATTTTTTGTCCATCATAATCCCATGCCAGAGATACCACATCTGGCTTGATTTCTTTCAGTCTATAGGTCCCGTTCTGAATTATATCTGAGACACTCTTGCGAAGCTGAATTAATTTCTTCATAAAATTCAACATCTCATTGCTATCGGAAACACGTTCCCAAGGCATGACACGACGGCAATCTGGGTCTGGTCCTCCATCTAACTCCAACTCCGTTCCATAGTAGAAACACGGTGTCCCCCTTTGTAGAAAGAGGTAAGCAAGGGCAGACTTAACGAGTTGGACATCTCCCTTGGCAGTAGTCAAAATGCGCTCCGTATCATGCGAATCCAAGAGATTGAACATCACTTCCGAAATCTGTTGTCTATAGTACATAGATTGGCTATTGATTTCATTGATGAATTGAGGTGACTTCTTAACCCCACGCAAGAAATAATCCTTAATGCTGTCGGAGAGAGGATAGTTCATGACTGCGTGGAATTCATCGCCATTTAGCCAGGGCTGGGAAGTGTGCCAGACCTCTCCAAGAATATAAAGGTCAGGCTTTTTAGCCAAGACAGCCTTATGGAAATCTCGCCAAAATTGATGGTCTACTTCATTCGCAACATCCAGGCGCCAAGCATCAATACCAAACTCTTCAATCCAGTAGGTCGCAACGCTTAACAGATAGTCTCTCACTTGAGGATTGGCCGTATTGAGCTTGGGCATATAGCTGGCAAAGGCAAAGGTATGGTAAGGGAGTTTTCTTGGGTTTCCCAGCTTATCCTGGGTCACTGGGAATTCTTGAACATGGAACCAGTCTTTATATTCCGACTTTTCACCATGCTTGAGAACATCCTGCCATTGTGGAGATTTGTCCCCAATATGGTTGAAAACAGCGTCCAGCATGATCTTCATGCCTCTCTGATGAGCCTCCTCCACCAGTTTACGAAAGGTTTCCTTATCTCCAAAATGATGGTCAATTTCGAAATAATCCGTCGTATTGTACTTGTGATTGCTTGGGGATTCAAAAATCGGACAGAGATAAAGACCTGTAATGCCCAAGTCCTGCAAGTAATCCAGATGGTCAATAATGCCCTGTAAATCACCACCAAAGAAATCGCTCGTTTTTGGTTTGATAGAGGAATCCCAAGCTAGCGCACCTTCAGGTGAAATATCCGGATTGCCATTAGCAAAGCGTTCTGGGAAAATCTGGTACCATACCGTCTTTGCTACCCAGTCAGGAACATGGCAAGCATCAATCTCATGGATATAAGGAATTTTAAAGCCATTTCCTTCATAATGAAGGTTTTCTAGCGTGTTTTCAACACATCCCTTATCGCCATATAAGATTTTTTGACCCTGATTATCCTTGAGTTCAAAGAGATACTGGAGTCGCGCATAGCCGACCGTAACTTCCGCTTGCCAGTAATCAAATAAGGCATCGGAAGTCACTTTGACCATCGCCTTACTTGCTTCATAATGGTCCTCTAAAAAGATAAAAGTGTCTCCATAATGCAAGTTGATGTTTTCAATGTCATCTTTCTTGGTCCGGATACGAATGTGCATTGTCTTGTCTTTATAAAGATAAGCGTACTCCGACTCTGGTCTGTGGTAAATGGCTGTTAATTCCATTGTATTTGTCTCCTGATTGACTTGGTTGCATTTACGACGCAAACGTTTTCATAATTGTGATTCTAGTATACTACTTTCGAATTTTATTTTCAAGACTTGTCCGTAGTTTCGAGTGAATTGTTTTTGAGAATATAAAAAAGTAGTAAGACTTAATACCTACTACTTTCTGATTGATGATTTACAACTGTCTTTCCAGCCACTCTATCTTTTTAAAATCCTTATTGTTATTGTGGTTATTTCGATAGGAATCTTGGGAAGAAGACTTATAAATACTTAAATACTGTTCTAAACTTGGAACACGAAACGTGATGTCCTCGAGATGAATCAACTCTATATCTGATTCAGATACTCCTGCAAAATCAGGTAAGGAATCAATACTTCCAAACTCAACACTCAGACCATCTTTTTGGAATTCATGCTCATGAATATCTATTAAGGCATAGCCTAAGTGTTTCATCACTTTCATTATCTTGTCCCAGTCATAAATCCTGAGATGATCAGGCGCTTCCCAGCCTCTAGGGTCACCAGGCACATGAATGTCAATGTCAGACGGCCGCCATTCTTCATTTGAACGGTATTCAAAACCCAAAGACCCCATGAGCGTCGGTGTGATTCCAACTTGGTTTAAATGAGAACAAATTGTTCGAAATTCATCAAATAGAGAATTCATTCCTCCTCCAATCGTTGATATAGAACTCGATTTCGCAGTGAAAAATAAACTAATTTTTACTTTCTACTCTTTCGGTTTTGAAAATACTTCTACCCGCTGAGCTAGGACTTTGATTTCAACAGGTAGGTTATCCGATTTATCACCGTCAACATCTGACTCCAATTCACTATCTGAAGAGATCTTAATATTACGCGCTCTGATATACTCAATATTATCATTGCCGACAACATCTCCTTTTAGTAAATCAGGAATGACGGATAATTTTGAGAATATAGAAGCATCTTTTAGAATCAAAATGTTGGCATAGCCATCTTTGTCTTCTTCAAAGATTTTCTTATCAGCGAAGTAATTTGTCAAGAGAACCAAAACATGACTAGCTTCACCAACATAATTTCCATTTTCTGTCTCGACATTAATATTAAAGACCTGATCCGTCATCACAGACTTCATGGTATTTACAGCATAGGCAAGGATACCAAATTTTGTCTTATCCTCGATTTCAACATTGTGAATCGCCTCAGGCAGAGAACCGATACTAAAGATATAACCAAAATAATTGTCATTCGCTTTACCGATATCAATCTTGTTGGTTAAGTTAAAATCGAGTTCATCTATCGCGCCATCGATATCTTGATTGATTTCCAACAGTTTCGTAATGAGGTTACCCGTCCCACCAGGGATAATCCCTAACTTAGGAATGTAATCTCTCTCAGCAATACCTGAAATGACTTCATTGACAGTCCCGTCTCCACCGAAAACAACCACTGCATCGTACTCCTCACGAGACGCTTCTTCAGCAAAAATTGTTGCATCCAACGCTTTTTCGGTAATTTTGGTTTCAACATATTCAAAGTATTCTTTTGCTTTATTCTCCAGCTTGACCTTATAATCCAAAGCCTTCTCCCCACCAGAGGTAGGATTAATAATCAACATTGCTTTTTTCATTGATAGTACTCCTTAATTTTTAAATAGAAATGTTACTGTAACTACATCAGCCATTACATATAATGCTATTATATAATGAAACCTCAAAAAATAGAAATCAGACGTACCGGAGATTAATATAATTTTATTCTATTTTCCCATCACCTTTAAGGATTCATCCAAATCAGAATAAGCTTTATCCTTTATCCAATAAGGAATACCATAAGCTGCCTATGCCACCAAGTGAGATGGCGTTTCTACTTACAATACTCGTTTATTCTATCAGCATATTCGGTCAAAAGATTTTTTGAATAAATTTTTTCATTTTTTGAATTTCTAACTTCTTTCCAAAGAATAGAAGCTACTTTTAGTTTATTCGAGTAGTTGCCACTATTTTCGTCTGAACAGAAATCCTTCAAAAATTGATTCCATTGACAAACCGAATGATCATACTTGGCATAGTCTGAATCTCCATAATAAACTTTTAGCATATCTTGGATTGTAAAACTCAAATCATGTTCTTTTTTCACTTTTCTCCAAGCAGTGGCCATATCAGCAGTAAATTTAAAGGGGGAAACACCTGTTAAAGTTGAGAAATATTCTCTAAAGTGTGCATTAAAGGAGAATCCGCACTCAAGTAAGGGCGTATCTAAGGTAAGAACTTCTACTCGCTTCTTTTTCCTTTTTACTGATGATTTTTTAATCAAATTCCCATTGAAGTACTGCTTAATAATATCATTGAGTTCTTGTTTTGTACCTCTATTTTCAAGCCCTAATGATTTACATATCTGTGAAAGTTCATCACGATACCAATAGTATTTATTAAATTCATCAAAGGATATGATTTTATCAAACTCAGGTCTGCTCTCTATCAATATAACACCTCCTTAAAAACAGTTTAGGTTTTCATTTCTAAATAATGGTATTTTTGTTTCTTTATTTTGAGGATTAGCAACGTTTCACTAACAAACTCACACACTCAGCGGTTCGAACTTACTGTATCATCAGTGAGAAACAAAGTCTTTTCCATCTTCTAAAGAATCAAACACGACAAAATCTTTAGAATGATCATTTTGGCACGATTCCAATAGATACATCTTTCATTCTCCCAATATTTGAAAAACTAACCGATATTTTAAGCAACTTACAATCAAATTATCTAGCCTTAATATACGCATTTATCATATAACGAAGATAATTAAGTGTTGTTTATCTAGGGTCGACATCTATAGAAGTTATTTTGTAACCATCATTATTGTATAAAAATTCTAATTGTAGGGTTAAATCTACTAATTCAGAATCGGAGGTCATCTCATATTCAACAACAAAGCCAGTTTGATCATTAAATTCATAAACTTGTAGTTGGGAGTACTCATAATTCGGATGGAAATTACAATCTACACCATATTCATCAATTTTATCAAAATCATTTAAGTGTAATGAATCGTTAATATATTCAAGTAAATCTCTTACATCATCAACTTCCGAACCATCAACACAATCCATAATATCTCTATAATTATTTAAATGAATTGCTCTTAAAATCTTTTTAAGTACTTCAATTACTTTTTCTTCATCTTGGTAGTTTTCTTTGTACTCAAAATCATCGAATATTCCCATGATAATACTTCCTTTTTTGTAATCAACTTTAAATCTTATGAATATTAAAAATGTTTCACTAACAAGCTTACACATTCAGCGGTTCGGACTTATCGTATCATCTGTAAAAAAGCAGTCTTTCCTAAATAAAGGAAAATCCTTCGTTTTGATATTGTTCCATTCGTAAACAGAACCTACAATGTCTCCAACAATTACTCCGAGCATCCGTTTCCTCCTTATTGCATATCAGATTCGTTACACATTTCTAATGAGTCACTCTTTAAAAATGGCACCACCAAATCAATCCACTCATAAGGCAGGTAAGCTGATAAATAGCCGTGGTTATAGCCCTTTGCTTCATACAAAATTGTATTTGAATGTAGCTGATGAAATAATTTCGCTGATTCTTTCACACAGTTCAATTCTTTTTCACCATAGATATACAGAACCTGAGCCTTGCTAGCAGAAATCATATCTTTCAACTTGTAACATCCCATATAGTTTTTGTAAATGGTCACCAATGTTTTGATAGGCGTCCTTGGCAAATCCTCCAAATAATAAGCTTTTATTTCCTCTGGATAAGCCAGTTTAGGATAGAGCTTGTTCATCATGCTTAACTGAAGTTTGCAAGAGAATTTATTGAACATCAGTTTACCAAATAGAGACACTAGAAAGATGCTGATTTTAGCTAACCTTGGTTGAGGAATACAGAGGCTTCCATCTATGATGGCCTTCTCAGCAATTTCACTGTCTAAAGACAAAAGCTCTATGGCAATTTGACCACCAAGTGAAACACCACCGATTGCAAACAATTTCCCACCACAGTTTGCTTTGATATAGTCTAGAATCTCCAAAGCAGAATCTTCAGTAGAAACATAATCAAGTTGATATTCCTCGCCGTGGCCATTCAAAGTGGGTAGAATAATACGGTATTCTTCTGACAAGATTCGTGCTTGACGAAGATAATTCCACCAAGAACTTCCACCACCATGTATCAGTAAAATAGGAGGCAAATTCTTATTACCAAATTCATGGAATTTCATGTTTAAACTCCTTACTGTAGGACTTTCACTAGCTAATTTTCCTTGTTCAATCAGCTCTTAAAAGCAGTACCACACACTCGACATAAAACGAGTGAACACTATGTATGCCAAGTGAACATGTATGTGGGAACATGTCTATAAACCTTTTGACGATAGCATAAGGTTATCGTTAAAAGGTATTACCCCGACAAACTGTGATTTACTCATTTCATTAAATCAGCTATTTCTTTCTTCCCATACGCCTTTACATTCTGAATTACATTCTGTTTCCTCTTGATTGATTCAAACAATGATATATCTAGTACATTTGCGAATTCTTCAAACTGAACCTGCCCGATTCTTCTTATTTCTTTAAGTTTCTCAGCATCTCTTACCTTTCTCTCTGCCTCACTTTTGGGGTATCCTTGTCCAAATGGCTTCGAGAAAAGAGCTTCTATTGTTCTTTCAAGATTTTCAGTACCTGACCATGTATAATTTTCACCTAATGGTAATGATATCGCATTTCCATTATTAATCTGAGCAAATAAATAGGCATCATTCGGTGTAGGTGCATATCCGCAAATGACATCAGGCATACTATTACAAGCAAGCATCATTCCTTGTCCGGAAGAACAGCCCGTAACAACGAAATCAACTGTCCTACTTGCCAACAAGATACCTATAAGAATAGAAATTTCTATATACGAGTATTTTTCATTTTCTTCCATCGTACAGCCAAAATTTATAACCTCAGATTTCTTTGGAGCATACTTTAATACAGCATCATAGATTATTTGATTTTTGGTCGCTTGCGAACTTGCTTGAATAACTCCGATTCTCATTCTTCCCCCCTTCAACTTCTAATTTAATTATTTCTTTTTCTTTGGTTTGGGTGCCGGTAATTCATTATATATTGAATTGAACAAGCCTTTATTTTCTACACTTCATTTATTCACTGGTTGCAACTTTTGACATCAAAACTACCGCCTCCACATGTCTTGACGGTTACTACCTATACTGTGAAACGAAATCAAAGCTGCTGAATATCCGTATTAAACTATTAAACGTAACTAATGCGAGTATTTACGGCTTCGTTAATATACAGTATTGTTACATCTATGCCAAGTTTCCGATAGTTAGTTCTTCTTTCTTTATTTAAATCTTTACAAATCCAACTAGCGAGAAGGGTTGTTTATCTCAAAACTCATTGAACCTTTGGTTCCTCGATTAGTATAATAATTTCCTTCTAGTTGATTTGGATTATCAATATCAAGAATTACCGTCCCATAATGTATAGGACTTTGCAATTCAGCCCTTGGGCTATTTAAATATGTATAAATTAATTTTTGTGTTCCATTATCATTGATAATTGATGCTGTAATGCTATGGCTCGAACTTTCACCCGTTTTAAACTTAACTTTAATAGTCGTAAATGACTGTTCAATAGTAAGTTCACAATTTCTTTCATTCTGATCATAGTCCGTCTTGAAACTACCTACATAATTCGCAAATAAAATTGGAACATTATGAATCTTAGATAGTAATGGCCACCGCCATGCTGTTTTTTCAAAAATAGCCATAATAATTGCTGTAACTGATATAGCTTCACCAATATACCCAATGGCTGAATATACCAATGCCAAAATATCAGATTTAAGATTCACTGCAATCTCTTGGCCACTTATTAACAATCTTAATAACAAGCAAATTGCAAAAACCCATATTGTAATATTCAAAAATTTTTTCTGCTGTTCATTCATAAGTTTTATTTATAATCCAAAAATTCAATCATTCTAACTAAAAAAGTTTTTGTATCCTGTAAATTCCATTTCTGCTCTGAACGAAAAAGGTAATACATTCCACTTACTTCAACCCAATTTAAATTCACTTGAGACACTATGTAATATAACGCTTGCTGTAACAACCCTGTGTAGCTATTACTATTGAAAAACATCTGTTCAGGTATATTCCAGACCAAACATTCTATCAAATATGAAGAAATGCGTTCGTTTGTCAATCCTAGCTCCTGCATCTCGTTCTTAATATGCTTCATAATCCTAACTAAATATTTATATTTATAGTGAGTAGATTTATTCTTAGAGATACCATTTTGTATATGAACTTTAGGATAATTAATTACTTCATAATTTCCGTTTGAGGTAAAAAATTTGATGCCTTCAACAAATTTTTCAGATGACCTGCTACCAATATATCTATAATTTCGATATTGAAAACATGGGACTACATCTGCATTTACGTGATATGAGTTAGAATTAATATTGATACACTTATTGCCAATAGAAACTGATTCTGCACCAAATTTTGAAATTAACGCTTTAATCACTTCGTTTTTAAATACATTAGCATTGGTGCTGCTACTAGAGTAATTATAGTCTAGGTCCGATAACCCATCTACATACTCACAATAAAATAAAGATTTCACCATGATACAGATATCAATGTCGCTATTTTTCTTTACATTCGTATTATTTGCATAAGAACCTTGGGCAAAAATTTCATATTCATACTTTGAAGAGAGCCCACTCCTTTCTATTGCATCTTTAATCATTCCAATAGTATTTTCAACCCGTGTTTCTTCAGTGGCAGATAACGGCTTAATCCATGATT
Organism: Streptococcus sp. FSL W8-0197; assembly: GCF_037963785.1. Taxonomy (GTDB): domain Bacteria; phylum Bacillota; class Bacilli; order Lactobacillales; family Streptococcaceae; genus Streptococcus; species Streptococcus oralis_CQ. The sequence goes on from NZ_CP150168.1 coordinate 1,069,818, forward strand.
GTAATGCTTCTTCAGAATATCTCATTATAAAACAACTCCATTTTAGTTTTTTGGTTAATTCATAAAAAGTAACCGATATTAAAAAAATCCTACATATAATTATACCACTAAACAAGAAAAAAGGCTGCAAACATAGTGAACTATACTATGCCTACAGCCTTATAAATCAACTTCTGTTCCTTCCAAAAATCTAACGGTTATCTGTCCATCCTCCGAAATCAAAATACTATCTAGTACCTGACACATCTCAAAGGAATCATATTCCCAACACTCCTTATTTATCAATTCAGCCAGTAACACACTGTAATGCTTTTCTAATAACTGGTTTTCTTCCAAGATCTTATTCCACTTTCCATGCAACAAATCCATATTCTCACTCAGTAGTTTAACTGCCATCATTACAGCTTTCTCTAGTGTTCCCTCATCGATATGGTTATTCTGACAACCAATCTGTCCCTTTACCTTATAACGGTTGTTACACTGCCAAACTTTACGTTTGCCACGACTGGTCGTCCAGTTCTTACGTCCAAAAGCTGAACCGCATTCTGCACAGAACACCTTGGTAGTAAAAGGGTTGTCCTCATTTTGCATGATGTAGAAGAAATTGAAAAAGAAAATAGACTTCAGACAGCTATTGATGTTGTCAGAGAACAGTTTGGTTTTTTAGCCATACAAAAAGGAACCGTCCTAACTGAAGGTTCCAGAAATATTGAACGCAGTAAACTTATCGGTGGTCATTCCGCGGGTGGATTGGAGGGATTAAAATGAAACAAGAAAAAAATACAGTACAATTTTCAGAAATCCGTAGCAAAGGATGTAATGATATTGAAATGCTTGAAAGATTTTTACATGGAATCGTTGAAACAGCAACTTCAAAACTTCGTCAGAGAAAACTCAAAACAACTGAAATATCGATACGACTAGTACATGCTAAATCTGAAAACCGATTACCATTGGAATTTACATTTAGCATTAAGCCAACAAGCTCATCTGTGATAATCTATACTGAGGTAATCAATCGCTTTAAAGAATGTTACACAGGTGGGGGAATTCAAGGTTTTACGATTCAATTTGATAAAAATACCCTTGCCTCTGCATAGAAAGGATTTGATATGATTGACCGTTCATATTTACCATTTCAATCAGCAAGAGAGTACCAGGATACAAAGATGCAAAAATGGATGGGCTTTTTCCTATCTGAACATGCATCAGCACTCTCTGATGATACAAACAAAGTAACGTACATGTCTGACTTATCACTAGAGAAGAAATTATTACTCCTCAGTCAAGTATACGCCGGGCAGCTACGCACACGCATTCAAGTGATTGAAAAAAACAAGCGTGTTTCCTACACTGGAACAATACCAAGTCTGACCAAAGATTTCATTTTGATAAAAACTACAACAGGTCACATCAATTTGAAATTAAAAGACATTATTAGTATTGAACTTGTCGAGGAGGTGCTCTATGAATCAGCTTGAGTTTCAGCGTAATCACCTACAAATGGACTATTATAGCGAGAGCTACCAAGATTTTGAACGTGACTTCTACCGCTACTCTAACATGAATATTCCATTGACCTTCCTAACTGATGATATCCTAAAAACAATGGCGACTTCACGTAAGAATTACTTTGTCCTCAATAAGGAAAAGTCCAGAGATAACCGCGATCACTTCTTCATATTTGAAGTAAGTACCGTAGATGAGAATCCGCTAATCTATCATTATACATATAAGAAAACTACAATATATTTAGCAGAAAAATAGGAGCAGTTCAATTGACTGTTCCTATTTTTAATATTCATAAAATCTAAAGTCTTTATACTCTTTAACAATGGAGTCGCCAACCAGAACAGACTATACTGACCAGCGACTACCTTAAATTTAATGTTTCAGATTTATTTTCTTATCTCTAATTTCATAAACTACATCTGCTACATTTTCGAGTAATCGTTTATCGTGGGTGATAAACACGATAGTTCCGGTGTACTCCTTCATTAGTATTTCCAAAGCCTCTAAACTTGGTATGTCAAGGAAGTTACTGGGTTCATCCATTATTAGGATGTTATATCTACCCATGAGCATTTTAGCAAGCAACAATTTTATAATTTCTCCACCGCTTAAAACAGATAAACTTTTTCCAATATCGTTCTGTTTGAACCCCATAGATGCTAGCACTGAACGAATTTCTGATATATTGTAGTCACAATCCTTCTGCATAAACTCCATAACATTCTGATTACTGTTGTACTTGTAACCATTCTGTGCAAAGTAACCTATTTTTGCCTTAGGCGAAATAGAAATTCCTTCTTCATGGTTTAAGATCATTTGGATTAAAGTTGTTTTTCCGATTCCATTACCACCAGTTAACGCCACTTTTGCTCCTAACGGAATTTGAAAAGATGCATTTTCAAACAGAGCCTTATCCCCAAATACTTTATTAATTTCTGCACCGACTATAGGGTATGGATTATGGAGCTCCAATGCTTTACTTTGCCTGAAACGAATTCTGCGAATGCCTTCCGGAGCTTCTACTTTTCCTAAGGCCGCAATCCTGTGCTCTAGGGTTTTAGCAGCATTATACATCTTTTTTTCCTTACTTCCTATTGATTTTTGATGAGCTAAACGCCCTCCGTCTTCAGTACTTTTTTTCTTTGAAGAACCTTTTGCCTTCTGTTCTATTTTACGAGCCTGTTTTCGCTTTTCCTCCGCAGCCCTTTCCAATCGGGCACGTTCCGCAATAAATTGTTCGTATTCTGCAGCTTGGCTCTTACGTTCTTCCTCTTTCTGACGAAGATAATCAGAATAGTTTCCCCAATACTCAGTGATTTTGCCATCTTTCAGTTCCCATATTTTATCTACTATTTCATCAAGAAAATAGCGGTCATGGCTAATAACTAACAGTGCACCTGTAAAATATTTTAGCTGTCCTATTAGAAAATCAATTCCTTCACGGTCTAAATGGCTCGTAGGTTCATCCGCTAAAATACCATGAACCTGTGCCGATAAGGCCTGTGCTATTTTAAGCCTTGTTTCTTCACCACCGCTCATAGTCTGTATATTTAATTGCTCAACACCTAGCTTGCCTACAAGTGCAAAATCTTTTTCCTCCTGCAGAGTTACTTCGTCCAACTGGGGAATATAGGCAAGTTCACCCAGACGATTCATTTTACATCCTGGGGGAGTTAATTCTCCTAAAAGTACCCTGAGTAAAGTGCTTTTTCCAGCACCATTTGCTCCTACTAAACCAATACGGTCATAATCATATACTTCTAATTCATTTATATCTAAAACATCGCGTCCTTTGAATTCCACACGAATGTCTTTTGCTTTTAATATTAATTCCATAACATTTCCTCCTGTCTATAATCGCATGCTTTCATTTGCTTGTATGCAGGGAAAACCCTGCGATTTTAGCAGGAAGAGTTACATGAAAATAAGATACATAAATATTCCTCCAATATTGTTTATTTTAAATCTAATTTTCTAACCTCAGTTATCATTTGGCAAACTATAGCAATGCCAATAATTAAAATACCTGATAGTAAAAACCAATGATTTACACCGATTTTATCAGCAAAGAATCCAGAAAGAATTAACCCAATTGGCATAGCAAGTGACATGATACTTCCGATCAAAGAAAATACACGTCCTAAATATTCAGGCTTAATTTTCTCCTGAAAAAGAGCTGTTTGCACACCGCTATAAAATGGCACCGAAAGCCCCATTATTGCACAGCAAACTACGAATATTACAAATCCATTTGGAGGAAGTATTCCCGAAACGGCTAAACTGGTCCCCATTATAAAAAATGAACTTGTTATTAGTAATACATGCTTTTCGAAGCCCCCTAATCTTCCTAATAATAAGCCTCCTGCTAGCATCCCAAATGCAAAGGAAATTTCCGTAATAGAAATATGCACAGGCGTTCCATTAAAGTGTTCCATGCTTATTAAAGGAAATAGTGCATTGATTGGCATATAAACAAAAGTATATAGTGTTCCTAAGAGTAATAAGGCAAACAATCCTTTGTTTTGTCTCAGAACCACAACTCCTTCTTTCATCTCCCTTATGAAATTTGGTTCTAAACTTTGCACTTGATTACCCAGCTTAGGTATACGTACAATTGCTACCGTAATAGATGCAATCACAGCACCCAATACGTCGATGGCAATATTAGCATTTAAATCCCAAACGGAGTATAAGAGTGCTGCAACTGCCGGACTAACAATATAGCTTATAGACTGCAAAGACTGACTATAGCCTGCGCATTTCGTTAGCTGTTCTTCTGGTACTAAAAGTGGTGTAACCGCATTGAGTGCTGGGGTATGAAAAGCTGTTCCAATGCTACGGATAAACAATACTATCATAATCATCCAGACAGGTAGCTCCATACAGAATGCAACAATAGCAAGCACTGCACCAGCTGCTGCGATAATTAAATCGGCACCAATCATTATCTTCTTCCTATCATGACGATCCACTAGCACACCAATGGCAGGTCCCAAAATCGCATAGGGTAAAAAACCTACTAATGAAGCCATAGACAAGACCATCGCAGATCCTGTTTTTTCTGTAAGGTAAAAAATAATCGCCATTTGCAGGATGGCACTAGTGATTAATGATACTGCTTGCCCTGCCCATATTGCATAAAATTTTCGTTTCCAATTGTTGTATTTTTCCATTTATATTATCTCCTGCATATTATTTTGCTTGAATTTCTATTTTGAATAGCATTCTAGGCAATAAAAAATGCAGGCCAAACCCCACAATGTGGCTTTTGGTCTGCATACATACAATTTGGAAACATTCATATTAAAGACATAGTTAAATAAAGGTATAGTTAAATAACCAATATCCTCACCGTAACTAATGAATGCTCAATATCGTATAAATAAGCACAACAAAAAAGCCTATCATCGGGTATAGATTCTGCTTTTTTTATTGCCAGCTTATCTTAAACGCATTGAGGCTGTCATAGTTTCGGTTCCTCCTACATCTTTGTTTATATCAATTTATAGTATAACACAACAAGATGATATGTTCAATATAAAAGTTATGGAATGAGACTCATACTTCCAATTCGATGCCAGATTTAAAGGATATGACGAAGTTTTCTTCATAGACTGTAACGCTCTGGATTATCTTCCTTAGTAGCAAGCGATTAGCTTTCACAAAATCTTCTGTTTGTAGTTTTAAAAATTCATCAGGATTTTCTAACTCAACCTCAAAATATTTCATTTTACATTCCCTCATTTCATTTATTGATAAATTGAGTTTGCAAAAAAGAGTGGACAATTTTTGTCTACTCTTAACCTTTAAAATAGTTTTTTTTAATCGATTTGAAGTTGCCTAAATTATTACTTATTCGGTAAAATGAAGTATTGCTTTCAACAGATTTCCTTCAACTACACTTCACTTGATTCAAACAAGGTGGGTACATTTCTATTCCCACAAACTCCTTGTCAATGGAAACAAACACGTACCCACAGGGTAAATGGAAATAGAAACTGATAATTTCTAGCTATCACTTCTACTCATTCCAAAAATTTTCTCACTCTGATACTTACCCACCATAAAGCAAAAAGCCTTGCAATCAAGGCTTTCATTATCCCTTTCGTTCAAAGGTTTCTAAGCTTTTACGAGCAGAGCGACACACTCAGCGGTTCGCTATCTCCGTTCTGTCTGCGTGCTAGCACTTGTCAATCACGGACAGCTATCGCATGGGCGGAAGTAAATGCTAATCTTCGTCGTTTTACTCCTTGACTAGCAAACTTACCGCCTCAACATGATGCGTTTGCGGAAATAAGTCAACCGGCTGGACTTTCTTCAACTCATATCCCAATTCTTGGTAGAGTTTGATATCACGCGCCATGGTCGCAACATTACAGGAGATATAGGCGATGCGGTCTGCTCCTGTTTGACTACTTGCCTTGATAAAGCTTTCGGTTAAGCCCTTGCGTGGAGGATCAACCAAGATAACGGTTGGCTGAATTCCATCTTTAAGCCAATTCTTCATAGCATTTTCGGCTGTATCACAGACATAGTGGGCGTTTGAAATATGGTTCAGTTGGGCATTTTTCTGGCTGTTCTCAACCGCTTCTGGAATCACTTCAACACCGTAGACTTCCTTGACATGTTTGGCAACGGACAATCCAATCGTTCCGATACCTGAATAAGCATCAATAACCACGTCATCTTCTTTTAACTCCGCAAAGTCAATGGCTGTTTGATAGAGTTTCTCTGCCATTTGAGTATTAACTTGGTAGAAGGCTGGTCCAGCGATTTGGAAGTCATTCCCCAACATTTGGTCGGTAATATAGTCTTGACCATAAAGAGTCTTCCACTCCTTACCAAAAATCGCATTGGTATTCTGGTCGTTGATATTTTGCATGACAGACACAATCTCTGGGAACTGCTTGATGACTTGTTCAATCAATTGGTCGACACGAAAAACTTTCGGACGAGTTGTTACTAAAATCACCATGATTTGTCCTAAATAATGACCTCGACGCACCACAAGGTTCCGAATCAAGCCAGACTGTTCCTGTTCGTCATATGGTTTTAAATCAAAACGACGAAGCAAATCGCGTAGAACTACCACAACTTGGTCAATGACAGGATCCTGAATAAAGAAATCTTCAAGAGGCATGAGGTCATGCGAATTCTTACGGAAAAAGCCAGTTTCCAAGATACCATTCACTCGACGAACGGGCACCTGTGCCTTATTTCGATACTTAACAGGATTCACCATACCAAGTGTTTCAGCAACTTCTACATCCGAAATTCCTGCAATCTTGTAAAGACTATCCTTGACTTGCTTGGTTTTAAACTTGAGCTGCTCTGGATAGGCAAGATGCCCTAAATCAGCGATACCTGAGCGTAGATAAGCTAGGTCAAGGTCTTGGTTACGATGTGGAGAGTAAGTAAGGTATTCTTCAACTTTTCCATAGCCAATCTTTTTATTGATTTTAAGGACACGCATAAGGATTTTCTCAGTTGGTAAAGCATTTTCTACAAAGAAAACCAAACCATCTACCTTAGCAACCCCTGCACCTTCATGAGTCAAATCAACAATTTCAACTTCTACAATATCATTTTTCTTTAGCATATTTTTCACTTTCTATCGGCCGACAAAAAAAGACGGCAACATTTCTGTTACCATCTATTATATCATGAAATGACCTAAGCACCAAAACTCTTGAAGAAGTTGACAATGGCTTGCCAAAGGGAGCTAAAGAAGTTGCCCCCGTCTTCTAGCGCTTTATTGGCATCAAAGTTGAGGTTGATATTTTTAAAGCTATCTCCAGCTTGAGAGACAATGCTTTCCTTGAGGTCATTTAGGGTTTTAGTGAAATCAGCATTGTTCAAAATGTCACTCTTTGAGAGATTGAGGGCAAAATTGATAATGATATTGACCTGGTTTCCTGTTATAACCTGATCGAGTTTGTAGTTTTTTAGTGTGTCTTCTACAATTTTGCGAACATCTTCTTCTGTCAGATTACCTTTGGCTTCTTTTGCTTTTGCGATTCCTGCCTTGATATCTGCCAAAGCGACATTGAGTTTATTGGCATCGTAGCCTGATTTGTCCTTGTTTTCAGCATTAATATCGGATAAGGCTTTTAGCTCCTCTTGGGCCAAGTCTTTATTGGCTTGCGGTACTTTGGCACCATTGGCCTCTAACGAATAGTAAATCCCTGCTAGGGCGCTCTCACCTGTAACTGGTATAGGAGCTGCAACTGTGATTTTTGCATGCTCCACTCCCAGCGTCACTGCTGCGTTACGGTACATATCCTGCGTCACCTTGGTGATATTTTCAGGCGTTTCAATCTTGACTTCTAGAGGTGACTTGTCACCTAGCTTTTGAATCTTCGCTGACGAATAGAGCTGTAGACTAGCATCATTAGCCACATTCATAATTTTCGAATAGATATCAGGTGTCATAGTTTTGATATCTTTGGTGTCTTTTGATGCGTCATAGCCAAGTTTGCTAAGAGTTTGATTTTTTTGGTCTTCAGATAGAGAAGAACCTAGAACGTATTCTGGTTGAACATAGGTTTCATCGATTACTTTTTGAACATCGGTTGCTGCGTGGACACTCGTCATAGCTGTTGTGGCCCACAATATTGCAGCACTTGTTAGAAAGAATTTCTTTCTCATGGGGTATTCCCTCCTTTACCTTTCTAGGGTAATAAAACAATCTTAAAGAAAACTTATAGTGAAAAAACACCTGGTCAAACCAGATGTTTAGAAGAAATTAAAGAATTTCATGATATAGAGATTAAAGCGAACCTGTCTCGAGTAGTAATAATTTCCACCATTTTCATAGAGTTCTGCACCATGAAAGATAGAAATTGGGTTGATGTAGGTGTAGGTCTTCCCTGTAGTATTACCTAGGATTGGAGCGACCGTTTCTCGGGAGTAACGCTTGGCTAGGGCCAAAGTATTTTCCTTACCATTCTGAGCGATAAAGTCGATATAGGCAGGCCCAAAATTATAGGCTTGAACGGCGGTCCAGACATCTACTCCTTTGCTCTGTGCCAAATAGAGGTTATCTGTTAGTGTCTGTACCCCTTGGCGAATACTAGAGGCATTATCATTGATAGTGTTGGTTGAACCACTTGCAGACTCACTAGACTGCATGACATCCCGCTCTTTACCCTTCGTTTCGGTATAAATCATGGCGAGCACCAACTCTTCATTAGCTGGAGTATCTCTTTCACTGAGGATTTCCCGAACCATAGGTTGGTAGGTCATGACTTGTTTAACATCCTGATGGATATGGTAAGCTTTGTATCCTGCGAAAAGGAAGACTGCTAGCACAAGCACTCTTCTTATAAATTTAAACATTATTTACTTTGAATATCCTCGATATTTTTGATTAAGATAGAATAGGTTCCATTGTCATTTTGGATAAACTCGACCGATTCTGCGTCTTGGTAAACATTATTTGGAACGATGAGTTCAATTCCATTTGACAAGGAGAGTTTTTGGTTTTCAAATTTCTTGAGCTGGCGACTGGCATCAATTTCATCAAACTGGACTGGTTCTGGTACGGCTTCCTTGACTTGGTCGATAAAGCTCAAACGAGCTGTCAGATTGTTATCAAAAAGGTCGTTAGCCAATTTCTCAGGAGACAGTTCATTACTTTCTTCCAGATTGTTGAAAATCGCTGATTTGACCTTGGATTGAAATTGAAAATCATCTGTGTTAAAGGACTCTGCAATTCTCTGAGCCGTTTTTTCCAATTCCTTGATGGATTTCTTTGGTGAAATCTTGGGAACAACAGCTAGGAGATTTTCTGAAAAATAATTCAAGAAAGTCCCATTATACTTGATGCGTTTTTCGATGAGATGGTACTTGCGACTTTGAAGATTAACCACCAAAGCCTCATCAGCCCCCGTTCCAAATCCAGGTAGGTTATTCTGAGTCAGCTTGATTGGGTTATCAACTTCTCCACCAAGGTGGGTCAAGGTCTCACGCAGGGCAATTCGCAAGAAAGCAAAATGTTCAACACCTTCTTTAGAAAATTGCACAAAAACCAAGTCATTAGTCTTGAGGTTTTCAGAAATGCTAAACTCCTCTTTCCAGAGATTAGCCAGTGTTACTGATGTCTCCAATAAATCATCTGTGATGTGATTGAAGAAGGGATTTTCTTTTTCGAAAATCCCAGTCTTGGCTTCATCTGAATACACACGTTCGATTTTTTTGCGCAGGTATTCTTCGATTTCTGGAGTGATATTGAGAAATTTATCCGCTAGGAACAACTCAGTATCATCTGGGCTGAACTGATGGATAATAGCTTTCTTAATATAAATGTCCATAAAAGTATTAGTCCTCGTATAGTGGGAAGGCATCTGTCAACGCTTTGACTTCACTTCTCACTTCTTCTAAGACAGCTTCATTTTCTGCATTCTTAAGGGTTTTAATGATGAGTTCAGCTACTTTACGGCTTTCTTCTTCACCAAATCCACGTGCAGTGATGGCTGCTGCTCCGATACGAATTCCACTTGTCTTGAATGGTGACAAAGTTTCGTAAGGGATTGAATTTTTATTTAGGGTAATATTAACTTCATCCAGCAAGTTTTGAGCCACTTTTCCGTTTTCAACAACCTTAGTCACATCCACTAAGAATAGGTGGTTTTCAGTCCCCCCAGAAATGATACGGAAATCAGGGTCTTGCAAGAAGACTTCAACCATAGCTTTGCTGTTTTTGATGACATTAGCAGCATATTCCTTGAAGGCTGGGTCCAAAACTTCTTTGAAGGAAACCGCCTTAGCCGCCACAACATGCTCCAAAGGACCACCCTGAATACCAGGGAAAATAGCTGAGTTGATTTTCTTAGCTAAGTCCTCATCATTTGTCAAAATCAAACCACCACGCGGTCCACGAAGAGTTTTGTGGGTCGTTGTTGTAGTGATATGAGCGTATGGCACTGGGCTTGGATGGAGTCCAGCTGCAACCAAACCAGCGATATGGGCCATATCGACCATGAGCTTAGCCCCAACAGCATCTGCGATTTCACGGAATTTTGAGAAGTCGATAATTTGAGAATAGGCTGAAGCACCCGCTACGATTAGTTTTGGTTTTACTTCTTGGGCTTGTTTCAAGATAGCATCAAAGTTCAAGAGTTCCGTTTCAGGATCGACACTGTAAGAAACAAAGTTGTAGGTTTGACCAGAGAAGCTAACTGGAGCTCCGTGGGTCAAGTGTCCACCTGCTGCCAAATCCATTCCCATTACAGTGTCACCAGGCTCAATCAAAGCCATATATGCTGCACAGTTGGCTTGGCTTCCTGAGTGAGGTTGGACATTGGCGAATTTAGCTCCGAAAATTTCTTTTGCACGTTCAATAGCTAGAGTTTCTACCACGTCTACTACATCAGTTCCACCATAATAACGACGTCCTGGGTAACCTTCAGCGTATTTATTCGTCAAGATAGACCCTTGAGCTGCCATAACAGCCTTGGAAACCACGTTTTCCGAAGCAATCAACTCGATATTGTTTTGTTGGCGTTCTTCTTCTTTGGCAATAGCATTCCAGAGATCAGCATCGTATGCTTTAAAATCGTCTTTGTCAAAAATCATAGGTCTTCTCCTTTATAGTGTGACTGGTCCTTTAGTTTGTTTTTACAATTAGAAAATAAACTAAAAGATGCGAATAAACCGTTTCTGCACTTTATCACAAGTATAACCAACTTTTTCATAAAATGCATGAGCTCCCAGACGATGATCAGCAGAGTTTAAGCGGATAAACCCATAACCCCGTCTTTTTGCTTCTTGATCCAACCCTTGCAGTAAGCTTTTACCGATACCTCGTCCTTGTGCTTGAGGCAAAACCGCTAAGCCTAAAATATTAAATCCTGCTTTGGAATAGAGGGATTCATAAACTTCAGCATGGACATATCCAAGCAGGATACGACTAACTGCATCCTCATAACCAAGTAGGAAATGATGGGAATCCTGAGATAATTTAGCTAGTTGACTAGCTGTGTCCTCTGGACTAAAAGAATAGCCCAAAGCCTCTTGGTTAATCTCACATATAGCATTCACATCTGTTTCTTGCAAATCTCTTAGCATCTCATTCCTCCTCAAAAGAAATCTCTGGCAACTGTGCAAGAATATCTTCTCGCTTAATCGCCCCTTGGCGTAAGATTTTCACCTTGTCTCCAGACAAATCCAAAATAGTCGAATCCTGTCCAGTTAGAAAAGCGTCGTCCTCCAGCCCCAAAACCTCTTGGTCAAAATCCTCTAGAATTTGAGAAAAGGTCACTCCACTCGCCTGACCCGAAATATTGGCAGACGGCCCAATCAAGGGTCCTGTCTCTCGAATCAAATCAAGTGTAATGGGGTGACTCGGCATCCGAAATCCGACAGTTGCAAGACCAGAGTTGACCCAATAGGGAACTCGGTCATTGGCTTCGAGGATAATGGTCAAGGGACCCGGTAAAAAGACCTCTACAAGCTTTTGTAGATAAGTTGGCTGATTCTTTGAAAAGTGCAAGATGTCCTCTAGAGAAGCGACATTAAGATTGAGTGCCTTATCTCTAGGACGACGTTTGAGTTGGTAAACATGGTCGACAGCTTTTTCGTCTAAGGCCTTAGCAAAGAGACCATAAACTGTCTCTGTAGGCAAAACAACAGCTCCGCCTTTTTCCAACTCTTGTCTAATCCTGTCCATCATCAACTACAACCATCCTATCTTGACCAAACTGGTCCTTGAGTGTTCGTACCCGTTTTTCAGGAAGATGTTTCCTAAAAAGCGCAGGAACACTTTGACCTTGCTTGTATCCAATTTCAAGGTAAATCTTACCACCATCTGTGAGATAGTCTTTTGCATCTTCCGCAATTCTGCGGTAAATAGCTAGACCATCCTCGTCTGCAAAGAGAGCTAGATGAGGTTCTGAATGCAAAACATTCAAACCAACCTCTGACTCATCTTCACGAGAGATATAGGGTGGATTGGATACAATTATATCATATTTTTCAGAAATTTCTGCAAAACAATCAGATTTTTTAAAAAACATATTAAGATTTTGATTTCTAGCATTCTCTGATGCAAGCTTCAAAGCGTCTTGGGAAATATCTGCTGCTGTCACTGACCAATTTGGTCTGTTTTTAGCTAATCCAAGAGCTATGGCTCCACTTCCAGTCCCGATATCTAGGACCTTAAGATTTTCCTCAGGATTTTCAGCTAGGATAAGTTCCACCAACTCTTCTGTTTCTGGACGAGGAATCAAAACCCGCTCATCCACTTTTAACTGCATTCCAAAGAAATCTGCGTGACCAATGATATACTGAGCTGGTTTGTGAACCGCTAACTGCTGGTAAATTTCTTCTACAAATTGTTTTTCATCCTCTGTTACCTCTTGTTGAAGAGCAAAAACAAAGTCCGTAAAAGCGAGATTTTTTAAGCTACGATAGACAAAAGAGAGGCTTTCTGGTTCCTCTCCTTCTCTTATCAACGCTTCTTCAAAATCTGAAAATAATTGAGCTAATTTCATTATTTGTTTAATTCTTCTAATTTTTGTGTTTGGTCATAAAGAACCAAAGCATCCACAACTTCATCCAATTTACCAGATAAAATCGTATCTAGTTTTTGGAGGGTCAAGCCGATACGGTGGTCTGTGACACGGTTTTGAGGGAAATTATAAGTACGGATACGTTCTGAACGGTCACCAGTACCGATAGTAGACTTACGTTCAGCGTCTTGTTCATCTTGAGCAATCTGAGCAAAATGGTCAGCAACACGCGCACGAATGATTTTCATGGCCTTCTCACGGTTCTTCTGCTGGGTACGTTCTTCCTGCATCTCAACCTTGATATTGGTTGGCAAGTGAACGATACGCACGGCAGTCGCAACCTTGTTGACGTTCTGTCCACCAGCACCAGATGCGTGGTAGATATCAACACGAAGGTCTTTTGGATCAATATCGTATTCTACTTCTTCGACTTCAGGCATAACAAGAACTGTCGCAGTTGAAGTGTGTACACGACCTTGGCTTTCTGTCACAGGGACACGTTGCACACGGTGGGCACCAGACTCATACTTGAGTTTAGAGTATACAGACTGACCAGAAACCATAGCAACCACTTCCTTGAAACCACCGACACCGTTCATAGAGGCTTCCATGACTTCAAAGCGCCAGCCTTGTGCTTCCGCATACTTTTGGTACATGGTTAGAAGGTCTCCAGCGAAAAGTGCTGCTTCATCTCCACCAGCTGCTCCACGGATTTCAAGGATGATGTTCTTATCATCGTTTGGATCCTTTGGAAGCAGCAAGATTTTCAATTTTTCTTCGTATTCTTCTTTTTCAGCCTTGGCATCTTTCAGCTCTTGCTTGGCCATTTCTTCCAAGTCCGCATCTCCGCCTGATTCTTTAATCATCTCTTCGGCATCAACGATGTTTTGAAGAACTTGTTTGTACTCACGGTATGCTGTTACCGTATCACGAGTTGAAGCCTCTTCTTTTGAAAGCTCCATGAAACGCTTGGTGTCTGAAACGACATCAGGGTCACTCAGCAATTCTCCTAATTCTTCATAACGGTCTTCTACAGTTTGTAGTTGATCATAGATGTTCATTTTTTCTCCTTATTTCTCAATTGTTAAATCATAGTTTGCTACTACTTCGTTCTCAAATATTTCCCCAGTTTCTTTAAATCCATAACTGAGGTAACAAGATCTTGCATGTTCATTTTCTGGATCATAAGACAACCAAAGTTTATTGCCTAAACCTGCTGGCGCTGTCCGAACATAGTCCAGCACTTTATCCATAATTGGTTTAAAATATCCTTGATTTTGAAAATTCTTATCAATCATAAAACGAAATAGTAAATAATTTTTACTACTAATTCCGATCTTTTTATCATAAGCTATCATCACAAAACCTATAATTGCATTATTATCATAAACTGCCAATGGAGCTACAAAATCTCCATTTTTAGTATAGACATATGCTTCAGCTAAACTAATTGCGTTGGTTGCAATGAATTGTTTTTGATATTCCTTGACATCCAAATTCAAAACATCAAAATAATTTCCCATTGTAACATCTCTTAGTTCAATTGTCATAGTTTTGCTCCTTATTAGATACTATCATTGGCGCAAAATAATGTTTACGGCAGACTGAGATATAGGTTTCATTTCCACCGATCTGAATTTGTTCGCCATCATAGACTGGTACACCATCGTGCGTGCGCAACACCATGGTCGCCTTTTTCTTACAATACTGACAGATGGTCTTGATTTCGTCAATCTTGTCTGCTAAGAGCAAGAGGTATTTTGAACCTTCGAACAATTCATTGCGAAAGTCATTCTTCAAACCAAAAGCCATGACAGGTATGTCTAACTCATCAACAACACGAGCTAGGTCGTAAACATGGTGACGCTTGAGAAATTGAGCCTCATCGACTAGCACACAGTATGGTTTCTCAGGTAAGTCTCGGATATAGCCGAAGATATCCGTCGTTTCCTCAATCGCAATGGCTGGGCGTTTCATGCCGATTCGGCTCGACACATAGCCAACACCGTCACGCGTATCCAGAGCCGAAGTCATAATCACAACTCCCTTTCCTTGCTCCTCGTAGTTATAGGCCACCTTGAGAATCTCAATCGTCTTACCAGAGTTCATGGTCCCATAACGATAATACAACTGTGCCATGCTTCTATTTTACGTCCATTTCTAAATTTTTGCTACATTCTAGTATATCATAATTTTCTGAAGCTTTAAACGGCAAAATGTGGTAAAATAGAAGAAATCAAAAACTAGTGGAGGAAGCTACTATGCCATTTGTACGCATCGATTTATTTGAAGGTCGAACGCTCGAGCAAAAGAAAGCTCTTGCTAAGGAAGTAACGGAAGCTGTTGTCCGCAACACTGGAGCCCCTCAATCAGCCGTTCATGTCATCATCAACGACATGCCAGAAGGAACCTACTTCCCTCAAGGGGAAATGCGCACCAAATAATCCAGCTTAAGCAGAATTGCTTAGGCTTTTTCAATCTCCAAGTAGCATCCATTGAAGAAATAGTCTAATTTTGTTACAATTTGAAGAGATGCTTGGATACCTATCCTAAGAAAAGAAATACAAAAGGAATTAGTATGATTACACGTGAATTTGATACCATCGCTGCTATCTCTACTCCACTAGGTGAAGGAGCCATTGGTATTGTCCGCCTGAGCGGAACAGATAGCTTTGCCATTGCGCAAAAGATTTTTAAAGGAAAAGACTTGAGCAAGGTTGCAAGCCATACCCTCAACTACGGTCACATTATTGACCCGCAGACAGGGAAGGTCATGGACGAAGTTATGGTTGGAGCTATGAAGTCTCCAAAGACCTTCACTCGTGAGGATATTATCGAGATTAACACTCACGGTGGGATTGCGGTGACCAATGAGATTCTCCAACTAGCTATCCGTGAAGGAGCTCGGTTGGCAGAACCTGGTGAATTTACCAAACGCGCCTTTCTAAACGGTCGTGTGGACTTGACACAGGCCGAGGCAGTGATGGACATCATCCGTGCCAAGACAGACAAGGCCATGAATATTGCAGTCAAACAATTGGACGGTTCTCTTTCTGACCTCATTAATAATACTCGCCAAGAAATCCTCAATACACTTGCCCAAGTTGAGGTCAATATTGACTATCCTGAGTATGATGATGTTGAGGAAGCTACTACTGCTGTTGTCCGCGAGAAGACTATGGAGTTTGAGCAATTGCTAACCAATCTCCTTAGAACAGCTCGTCGTGGTAAAATCCTTCGTGAGGGAATTTCAACTGCCATTATCGGCCGTCCCAACGTTGGGAAATCCAGTCTTCTCAACAATCTCCTGCGTGAAGATAAGGCCATCGTAACAGACATCGCTGGTACGACACGAGATGTTATCGAAGAATACGTCAACATTAACGGGGTTCCTCTCAAATTGATTGATACTGCAGGTATTCGTGAAACAGATGACATCGTGGAACAAATCGGTGTCGAGCGTTCTAGAAAAGCCCTCAAGGAAGCTGACTTGGTACTACTAGTACTAAATGCCAGCGAACCACTAACAGCACAAGACAGACAACTTTTAGACATCAGTCAAGATACCAACCGCATTATTCTACTTAATAAAACGGATCTTCCTGAAGCGATTGAAACTTCAGAACTCCCTGAAGATCTCATCCGTATTTCAGTTCTTAAAAATCAAAACATTGATAAAATCGAAGAGCGTATTAACGACCTCTTCTTTGAAAATGATGGTTTGGTTGAGCAAGATGCTACTTACTTGTCAAATGCCCGTCATATTTCCTTGATTGAAAAGGCCGTTGAAAGCTTACAAGCTGTTAATGAAGGGCTGGAACTGGGGATGCCAGTTGATTTGCTTCAAGTTGACTTGACTCGTACTTGGGAAATTCTTGGAGAAATCACAGGTGATGCAGCTCCTGATGAACTCATTACCCAACTCTTTAGCCAATTCTGTTTAGGAAAATAAGAAAAATCCATGATCGTTCTTGCGGTCATGGATTTTATTGTCTTTATTAGTAATCTGGTCTTAAGACACCTGTTACAGTTGCCTTAGTTGCTTCGTAGTCACCATCTACGACAACTTTGATGATGCGTTTGGCATCTTCTTCTGGTGCTGGAACAAGAGGTAGACGAGTTGGCCCCGCTTCAAATCCCATGTAGTTCAAAACTGCCTTAACTGGAGCAGGACTTGGATAAGAGAAGAGGGCATTGACCTTAGGAATGAATTTACGCTGAATAGCTGCAGCTTTCTTCATATCGCTTTCTGCAATGGCAGTGAACATCTCGTGCATCTCATCTCCATTTGTATGGGAGGCAACAGAAATAACCCCATCCGCACCAAGGTTCATGGCATGGAAGGCATCTCCATCTTCACCTGTATAAATCAAGAATTCTTCTGGCTTGTGCTCAATCAAGTAAGCCATATTTGCCAAGCTGGTACATTCTTTGACACCAATGATATTTGGATGGTCAGCCAAACGAAGCATGGTTTCTGGAGTTAATTCCACTACTACACGCCCTGGAATGTTATAGATGATAATAGGCAAGTCAGAAGCATCTGCAATAGCTTTAAAGTGCTGATACATGCCTTCTTGTGAAGGTTTGTTGTAGTATGGTACGATTGCAAGTCCAGCAGCGAAACCGCCAAATTCTGCGACTTCTTTGACAAACTCAATCGAGTCACGCGTATCATTGGTACCTACACCCGCAATCAAAGGAACACGTCCATTAACAATCTTTTGTACAGCCGCAAAGAGTTCCAACTCCTCATCGTGGGTCAAAGTTGGACTCTCAGCAGTCGTTCCAGCTAGAAGAATTGCATCTGTGTGATGGGCCAATAAATGCTCAATCAAGGCTGGAATAGCATCAAAGTTGATGGAACCATCCTCATGGAAAGGGGTAATAAAGGCCGTGATGATTTTACACTCTTTTAAATCTTGATAAGACATGAGAAACACCTCTCTATTTCAAAGAAGGAGTTCATCTGAACTCCTAAACGATATGACTATTTTAATTCAAATTTCAACTCAGCTGTTGGACGAACCAATCCACGTTCGTGAAGCGTTTCTGCAATCTGAACTGAGTTCCAGGCAGCACCTTTGAGAAGGTTATCTGAAACAACCCACATATGGATTCCTTTTTCAGCATCTAAGTCTTTACGGATACGACCAACAAAGGTATCACGTGAACCAACTGCATTGATGGCTTGCGGATAGATTTGATGCGCTACGTCATCCTCAAGAACTGCACCTGGAAAGGCTGCGATAGCTGCTTTCACTTCTTCGATTGGGGCCACTTCTTTTGTTTCGATATAAACTGACTCAGAGTGAGCTGATAAGACTGGAATACGAACACATGTTGCAGACACTGCGATGCTATCATCTTCCATGATTTTCTTCGTTTCCTTAGTCATCTTCATCTCTTCGTAAGTGTAATCATTGTCAGTGAAGACATCGATTTGTGGAAGAGCGTTAAAGGCGATAGGATAGTGTTTCTTATCACCGCCTGAAGGCAAGATTTCCGCATGCAAATCACGTGGATTCACATCGTCATTCAAGACTTCACGAAGTTCACGTTGTGTTTCAAGGATCGCTCCCATACCAGCACCAGAGACTGCTTGGTATGTTGAAACGATGATACGGTCCAAGCCCCATTTTTGACGAACAGGCTCAAGAGCCACCATCATTTGGATTGTTGAACAGTTAGGGCAAGCAATAATCCCGTTGTGGGCATCAAGTGCGTGAGCATTGACTTCCGGCACAACCAATGGTACATCTGGATTTTGACGGAAATAAGATGTGTTATCTACTACTACCGCTCCAGCTTGAACTGCGTATGGTGCATACTTAGCTGATGTCGAACCACCTGCTGAGAAGAGTGCAATATCAACACCCTCAAAAGCGGTCTCAGTCGTTTCTTCAATCGTAATATCTTGGTCTTTAAATTTCAAAGTCTTGCCTGCTGAACGTGCAGAAGCAAGGTAACGAATTTTATCGATTGGAAGTGTTGATTCTTCCAACATTTTTATCATCTGAGCTCCGACAGCACCTGTCGCGCCGACTACAGCAACTGTATATCCCATAAATAACCTCTTTCGGAATTTTCTAAAAATTTCTATAATAGATGTATTATACTACTTTTTCCAGAAATTGAAAAGCATTTTTGGGTTATATTTTCTGAAAATTAAAAATCCCTAGTCATTGACCAGGGACTAAGAGGCATCTTCATGTGATGAGCAGGTTCACACAACTCATCAAGGTCCGCTCCTGCGTTATGACCTCCTTATGCTCAATAGCAGTCCGAAGACTGCCTATCGACTCATCGCATCTACTATTCTACTAGATAGAGTCACTTTTGTCAACAGCCAAAACTCTTTGCTTCATTTATACAGGTGCATAAGAAATATCTTTGAAAAATTTGGGGCAGACATAACAAAAACCCTTGTAAATAAGAGTTTTTGTATCTATTTAATGCTAATTGCCGGGATTGAACCGGCGACCTCATCCTTACCATGGATGCGCTCTGCCAACTGAGCTAAATCAGCTTACCTAAAAAGTATACTATAGTTCTATGTTCTTGTCAAGCGCTCTCTTTTAATTTTATGGAATGAAAAAAGCTAGATTTAGCAAGAATCTAGCTTATAAACTTCTTATTTTGTTAGATCGATTCGCTGTCCCAATTTACCAATCAAAATCGCTCCCACTATAAGTGATGCAAACTCACCAATTCCAGTAGAGAACCATGTGAAGAAGAAGGGAGCTTCTGTCAAGATATGGAGTTCAGCTGCAATGGTAATCATTGAAATGGAGAAGAGGATTGAAAAGAAGAAATGATCTTTTCGAATCAATCCGTTAAAGAGGTAATCTTTGCTGTATTTTGCAAAGAGCCATACACCTAGACTAAGGAAAACTAGGGTAGAACCTCCACCGACAAAGACATCTATTAGGCCAAAACTACCAAATAAATTAGCAATCATACATCCAATTGTCACACCGAAAATGTATTTAGGGTTGTAAAATGCCAAGAAATTCAGCATTTCTGAAATACGGAACTGATACACACCAAAACTAAGAACATTGATTGGTGGCGTAATAGTCAAAACTACATAGATCGCAGCAACGATAGCGATGTCTGCCATGTCACGAACAGTTAATTTTTTCATGTTTTCTCCTTTAGCGGTTTCCCGCGTAAAATATGCTTGGTGAAAGAAGCTAAGCACCAAGGGTTGATTGAATCAACCTTACCAGTATAGCACAATATATGACTTTATGCTATACTAAAATCATGAAAAAACTAATAAGAGCTTTCTTTGATAACGAGATTCTCTCCTACCTATTTTTCGGTGGTGCTACGACTTTGATTTCTATTGTATCACGTTTGGTTATTTACCATATCAGCCACCAGGAAATCCTCGCAACTGCCCTCGCAAATATTATCGGGATTCTCTTTGCCTTTCTCACAAATGATACAATCGTCTTTAAACAAGAGAGAAGGAATTGGCCAACCCGCCTGGCTAAGTTTTTCTTAGCTCGTCTTTCTACTCTTGGTCTTGACGTTCTTTTAACTTATATCTTTGTTACAACTTTCCCTGATATTATTGGCCAGTTTGTCGAATTTAATATAGATAGGGTTAATACGATTGAAACTATTCTAGCACAAATCTTGATCATCATTTTAAACTATATTTTCAGCAAAATCTATATTTTTAAAGGGAACAACTGACCACTTTGAGAGTTCAAGTTGCTTTTTGTCACAATTTAGGATATAATAAATTAGAAAATTAGGAAAGGAATTTATGAAAATGTTAAAGGATCTTAAAGAATTCTTGCTTCGTGGTAATGTCGTTGACCTCGCTGTCGGTGTGATCATTGCCTCTGCATTTGGTGCTATCGTTACTTCATTTGTTAACGATATCATCACTCCACTTCTATTGAACCCAGCTTTGGAAGCTGCGAAAGTACAAAACATCGCTGAGCTTGCATGGAATGGTGTTACATATGGTAAATTCTTGAGTGCTATTATCAACTTTCTCGTTGTGGGTACAGTTCTCTTCTTCGTTATCAAAGGTATTGAAAAAGCTCAAAGCCTTCGTAAGAAAGAGGAAGTGGTTGAGGAAGCACCTGCTGCTCCAACTGAACTTGAAGTTCTTCAAGAAATCAAAGCTCTTCTTGAGAAAAAATAAAACAGATAAAGGATCTAGCTTAAAGCTAAATCCTTTTTTCTTTACTCTTTTGGTAACTTCCCAGCCTTTTCGAGCATTTTCTTAATTAAGTACGGCATCTTCACATTTTCACGACCTTTTTTCTCAATGAGTTTTTTGACAAATTCTGGCATCTGAAGGTCGTCTGTCTCCTCCATGATGTCCTTGGTAGTTGCCGAAGGAGCTAACTCATCAAAAGTTTCTTCTTCTGGGAGAAAAGCTTTAAATTCTTTGTCTTCATTGGCTCTTACAGTAGCAACTAAAGCGTCAATTAAACGGCTATCCGTATTGGGCATAGGTGGACGATGGTAGGTGACACCTAATTCTTGACACAACTCATAACATTCTACATCGTTGTCAAACAAGACTTCGATGTGCTCACTGATAAAACTAATCGGGACAAAAATATAATGCTCGGGATGTTGCTTTTGTTCTCGTAAATATTCTAAAACATCTGGCTTGATCCAAGGGATTCCAATATCGCTTTCGCTCTGCCAAGTATTGGTATAGTGGTCTGTCATTAGGCCGAGTTGTTCAGCAATTAGCTTGCTATTATCGAAAATCTGATCGATATATGGATCTCCATAGTCTAAGGCAAAAATGGGAACACTGTGTGCTGAAAAGATTACCTTGAAAGATTCTTCTCCCACCTGGTCTTGTAAAATTTTCCTAATCTCATCTGTCCAAAAGTCCAACAAAGCCTGTTGTTGATACCAGTCCTTAATGACTAAAAATCGGATCTGCTGGCTTTCCAGAAACTTTTCATACCCCATGACTGAGTAAAAAGAATAATGAGGTTCCAAAATCAAGCAGATACATTCTTCAACACCATCAGCTTCCATCTGCTTGATCACGTCTGGGATAAAGGGACGAGAAAATTTGTTGGCAAAGTAGATACCGTACTCCTCGCCTAAACGTTCCTTGACTAAATCAACCTCCTCACGTGTAATCCGCTGCAAGGGCGTCCCACCGATAAGGACGTAGTTGTCATAGAGGGTCTGAATTTCGTGATCTTGGGGTCTGACTCCACGACGAATGTTTGTAAAAAATTCTGCTACTCCTTCAAAACTAATCTCCTCTGGAGATCCAAAGGTCATCATTAATATTGCTTTTTTCATGTTATCATCCTTATGTTATTATTTTCACTATCTATTCTATCATGAAAGAAAAAAATAGTAAACGCTTCCGACGTCTACTATTTCTTTTGTTCTTTTGTTTTTCTATCTCGTCTTATGATTAGGATGATAACGACAAGGAGTAAAATGACGATAATCAGGAGAAGAAAGGCAAGGATATAAATCCAATGCGTTGGTATACCTTGGTCAAAATAGCGTGTTCCTAATGCTTCCCCACTTTTATACTGGGAGGCTTTTACTGGTGCATCCGTTATTTTAGCTAAGAGGATATGCCGTCCGTTGGTAATATTAAGGAAACAGGTGCTTAATAAAACAATCTTGTCCGTTGAAGTCAGCGAAACATCTCGCTTGTACTTGGCTTTACTTAGCAGATATTGATAGTAAGCCTGGTGTTCCTCATCGTTGGAACTCAAAGTTCGGTAAATCTCCGTGTCATAGGCATCCACTTCTAAAATCCCAAATATCTCAAGACCACGTTCACGACCATTGTAGTATATAGAACCATAGCGATGCTTTTCAAAAAAATCTTGATCCGCAAATTTTTGAATCTCCCCAAACATAGCACCAGAAGCCATGGAGTGACCATAAATGATGGTGTTAAAGTCCGTAAAATTTGGGTTAAAACGATAGTCTAGGAATATAGAACCTGACACAGTATAATCGCCAAAAGCATTGCGGTCAAGGTATTTGACATTGTCCTGACTCTGCAAGAGGGGATAGTCTACCTTGGTCCCATCAAGGCTAATCCAACCACAAACATCCTTGTTGAGGTGCTGCAATGTTTCAAAGCCCGTACTGCTGGCATCCTTTTCAATGGGATTATAATGATCGTAGTCGCTCGCAAGAGCTCTATCAGCTGTAAAAAGACAGAAAAAAACTAGAAAGAGGGATAGAATGACCATTATGGTCTTGTGACTCGTACTTGTTTCCATATTTCCTTCTTTCTCCTTTCTAGCCTTGAAAATAAAAGAGCAAGAGAGGCTGTCCCTTTCTCTTTTATTGGTAGTTTAGTCAGTAATAGTATCTGCTCCTTCTTTATTTGCTTCTCTTCTACGACGCAAGATCAAGTAGAGGATGATGAGCAAGAAGATTAACAGCAAGAGCAAGATAAATAAGATGATATACCATATCCACAAAGGAATCGATGAGAGAAATCGTCCGAGCGACGAATCATCAAAGACGCTGTAAGGAAATGGTTTTGATTTTTTCGTATGGAAGGTGTTCTTTGGAACTGTATCCGTAATCTTGGCAACTACGATATGTCTCCCATTTGTTACGTCTAGGAAACAGGTACTGAGAAGAATGATATGGTCATTTGGCCCCAGTGTAATGTCTCGTTTGTGGATGGCAACCGAGAGTAAGTGATCGATATATTCTTGGCGCCGATCATCCCCATTAATACCTGGATCGTAGATGTTAAAGTCATAGGCGTCTACCTCGAGCATCTCAAAGATCTCAAGACCTTTTTCAACACCATTATAGTAAATACTGCCGTAGCGATGCTGGTCAAAAAATTCCTTATCAGAAAACTTTGCTACATCTCCAAACATAACCCCATTTTCTACATGGTGACCGTAGATGATGGTATTAAAGTCTTCGAACTTGGATTCATTTCGAGCCTCAAGGAAAATAGCCCCTGTAGCTGCAAATTCTCCCTTGGAATCCTTGTTCAGGTATTTTTCATTGTCCTTGGCTTGAACTAAGGGATAGTCGATATTGGTGCCATAGACATTGATCCAACCGAGAACCTCTGGATTGACTTGCTGTAGCTTGTGAAAGCCAGAAAAACTAGCAAGCTCATCCTTCTCACTGGTACTAACAGGTCTATAGGCCTCATACTCACTTGATGAAGCCTGAGAATAAACCTGATTGGCATCCCAGAGGGCGTAGAAACCAAATAGAAAGACTAAGGCTGCCAAGAGGAGCAAGATATGATTCATCAATGCATCTACAGCAAGTACCAGACGCCTAGACAAACTCCTTTTTGGTTTCTCACGCTTGATTTTCATCGGTCAAACCACTTGCTTAAGCTTGTCTGCGTTTTTTAGACAAAACAACAAATCCAGCCAAACCAAGACCAATCATCAAGATGAAAGGAAGGTTGTCAATCAAGAGACCAGTAGGGGTAACGTCTGGTAAGCTATTTGTGATAGTGTTATCGTTTGGTTTTTCACCAATAAGGATACTATCTTGAGTGAAATTTGTAGAAACTGTACCAGCTTGATTTTTTGATGCTCCGTTCTCCTTATATGCAGCTGAAGCTGTGTAACCTTGAGATCCAGTTTCAACCAATTTATAACGAGTACCAGCAGGAATTGTGTCAAACACTAAAGATTGATCGTGACGTAGTGTTATAGTCGTTTCTTGACCATAGACAAATGTTTTTGAGGTTTCACCGATTTTACCAGTGATTGATTGTGAAGTTTCTGTAGATGCTTTTGTGAAAGTAAGCTTGAAAGTAAAATCTTTTGATTTATCTGCAGTAGCACCTGACACAACTTTTTTAATTACTAAAGATTTAGCATTTGGGTCAACTTTTGAAACATTTGGTTTATTAGGGTTTGGTTCATTTGGATCTGTAATTTTACCAGCATTTTTACGATAGATGTTAGTGAAAAGATCATATTTGTAAGTAGTTCCACTTTCAGATGGTTTTACTTTTCCATTCACACTTGGGGATACTTGTTTAAAATACACAGAAGAAATATATGTTCCTCCTGTAGTTTTGTTCTTAACAATAACGTGCATTTCATAGTTGCGATTATCATATGTCATAAAATCAATAGGTGAACCATTTTTTTGAATAACATTCCAACCAACATTTTGTTTTTCAGCAACAGTATAGACATATTCACCAGCATGTGTATAGTTCACTTCTCTAAAAATATCGCCGGTTTCTTTCTTAATGTTAGTTTGGCCAGTTGCTAAAACGTCTGTTCCAGAATAAGATACATTTTTATCTGTAATTTGACCATTAGAAGAATCAATCGTTTCATAAGGTGCACCATTTGATGATGTACCAGTTTTAGGGGTGAAAGTAAATGTAAAAGTTGCTTCAGGTGTTGTAATTCCTTCCGCAATATTCAACACCTTATTAATAGAAACTTTTGCACTTGTTTCACCAGTTGCTTTGGCAGTTGCCACATCATTATCATCCGCAAATGTTGGCACTCCTCTAAAGACCGACAAGGCGGTTACAGCTGCAATACTTGCAGTAACTAATTTTTTCAAAAATGTTTTTTTCATGATTATTCCTTTTATTTTTAAATTTCTTTTTTCATAAACTGTCATCAAAAGCCCCGTCGCCTTAGGACTGTTACCACCTTGCCATGGGTATCCTGTATAGGAATGGTTCCAAAAGCACGACTATCTACAGCCGTTGTTCGATTGTCTCCGAGGACAAAGAGTTGTCCTGCTGGGACTTTCATTGGGAAGGTAGCCCCTTCCTTATAGAGCAGCGTTTCTTTGTAGATATCCTGCTCTTGTTGAGGAGAACCGTTGATGATGAGACCATTTTCGTTTATATCGATCGTACTTCCTTCGGTTGCAATGACACGCGCCACTCTTTCCTTACCCTTATAACTATAGACGAGCAGATCACCAATCGAATAACGTTTATCCAACCTATAGTAGACAACCAAGTCGCCATCTTTTAAGGCTGGCTTCATGCCATCGTCATTGTATCTCAATAGTCCAAAGACAAAAAAGTAAAGGGTGGCCAGTACAAACCCAACCATCAGAAGCTTACTGACTAAGTAGAGGATATCTCCCCATACACTCGGCGGAGACTTATCCCGATTGACTTGTGTTACTGTTTTCTTATGTTTCTTTTTAAGTAGCATTATTTTCTCCTATGTACCACTAGATATCCGAGTAGGATTGTAAAGAAGATTCCCCCTAGAGGAAGGATTATTCCTAACATGAGTGTACTGCTGAGGAAGTCAACTCCGGTTTCAGGCACGCTATTCTTATTATTCGTGACTGTCGCGGACTTGTCTCCATCCAGCTTGCCTTCTTGATTTTCATAAGATACCTGATATCCACTAGAAGAGTTTGATTCCTCTTCTACGGTATAGTGACTATTGAGTGGAAGTCCATCAATTTTTATGGTTTGATCTTTGTTGAGATCAATAGACACTCGACCATTCGTAAATTGCAGAGGGGTTCTTTTATTATTTACCGTTGCAGTATAGGTTCCATTCAGTGGACTATTCTGAGCATCCCTAATGTTAATGGTAATCTTGAAGGATTTTAATAGGTTGGCAAATACACCCGTAACCTTTTTTGTAACTGATAAACTTGGAAGCTTGTGATTCGTGACAATACTGGTTTCGTCTTTATTCAGATCGCCCTCTTGATTCTCATATGTAACGTGGTAACCATTCGTTGATGCCGCTTCTTCTTCAACCTTGTAATGGGTTCCTCGAGGAAGATAGCTTAGAATACCTTTCCAACGTTTTCGTTTTTCGACACGGATCTCCGCTTCTCCATTCACAACAGTTATCTCGCCAAAAGTTCCATTCAATGGCGTAGAATTAGGAGAGGTTAGTTTTACCTTAATCCTAAACTCTTTGTTCAAGTTACTTTCAGCTTCCAACACTTTCTTAATCGTCAGACTTGGCAATTGTTTATAGATTACCTTGAAGGATGGTTTAGTTTCTGTACCAACATTTTTTATTTCTTTGGTAAAGGCTGGGACGTCCGGTGCAATTAAATCGTATTGATATCCTTTGGCAACTTTTTCAAAGTTCCTCGTTTCATTAAAGATATTTGTTCTAACATTTACATTAGTCTTTCGATAGTCTTGATTATCAGGACCTCCGTTCTTGTTCTTTTGAACCAGTTTCAGTTCAACATTACTCGGTTGATCAGCTGTAATAACAGTTCTCGCACCCGTCACACCTTGCCATTCAACTTCCACTGGTACCGTTAATGGATCTGAAGGCTTAAAGGTTGGGTTGTCAGAGTATTCTTTGGTCTTGGTTTGAGAGGTGCCTATTCCATAGGAATAGGTGACACTGGCACCTTTATTGGAGTAGAGTTTATTGACATCAGAACCTTCAGCATCACCAGCCTCTAGTTTTTTATCACCAGCAATGGCATCCAAAGCATCTTGACTAGATGTAACTTTAAATTTTAGTACATATCTAGCGCCATCTTCCAAGGAATAATTAGGAGAAAAATTAGCTGTAACCTCCACTAAACCTTCTGAACTTGTCTTGGTTTCAAAAGTTACTTGCTCGTTGCTTAATGTTTCACTGCTACCATCTTTCTCTTTAACGACACGAAACTCTGACGATCCGTTTGGTAATAGCTGGACATACTTAGAAAGAACATCCTTGATGGTCACGTGGTGGATTCCCAGTGGCAGAATCTTATCAGTAATATCTTTGAAACTGTCTTGTAACTGGTCTTCATCATTTGCAGAGAATATTTCATTTGGAATGGAGGCATTATGTTGCCTCATATAATATTGCAGACTGGTAATACTGTCGACATTGTTTGAATAACGAAATTTAATCGAATAGAAACCATCAAGTGTTGGAGCCAAGCTATATGATAGACTATTTAGATTATTATTTAATCTATCCCAAAACCACTGGGGAGCTGTTTCGATATTAGGATCTTCGTTATTGTAGTTATATATAGTGTAACCATTGGCATCGTAGACCATATTCGCAAAGCCATCTGAAAGCAAAATAACGACTTTCTTAGCATTAGATCTTGCACTTCCCATTAACTGGTTGGCCAAGGTTAATCCAGCCCCAATATTGGTCCCGGTACCAATACCTGACTCAGTACCAATGGAATTACCTCCTGCAATACTCATGTTGTATACCGCTGTTTTAGCAGCACGAGCATTGTTACTCCATCCTAAAATCGTGTTAGCATCATCCCATGGTGAAACGCCATCATAGTATTTTGTCATCCGTTCATAGGGCCAGTATGGTCTAAAAAGTCTCCATTTATTTCCATCCCAATACTGATCATTCTTTTTATTGTCAATTTTCCCACCAAATCCTACCATAGATAAACGGTTATTAGAATTGGATAGAATGGTATCAATTAAGCCCTTACGACCATTTGTTCCTTTTAGAGTATTTTTCAATGCGTCAATCCGACTGATCGTCCGTCCATCAAAAGATTGGACATCCTGATTCTGCATACTTCCTGAGAGGTCTGCTACTAAAACAACATCCAAGGGATCCGTTTGGGTCTCCGTTCCCAGTTTGGACGTGATATCCAATGACAACTCATACTTGTCATCCTGTCCTGATATCGGAGTAATTGTTTTATGAAGGGTTGTCTGAGGTTCTGTAGTAGAATCAGCATTTAACAGACTTATCGGAGCACACAAAAAGAGAATAGCTAACAGTGTAACTAAACGGCGTGCAATAATTTGAACTTTCTTAAAATCGAAGCGAATGTTCATTTTATTCTCCTTAACTAGAATGTACTAATATTGTTACTATATCAATCTAGGACATTTACAAGATAATTGTACAATAAAGTTCACGCAGTGTCAATTAATATGATTAATTTTATATTATGTTAATTAATAAAAGAGTATGATTCTTCTTTGTCTTTCAAACTATTCTATGGTAAAATGAAAAAAGAATAAAAAAATCTCATAAAATATCAATGCATATATTTTATTCTAGAATATCCAAAATTTCATTTGAAAGTCTATTGAATTTGAATTATTATATTTTTTCAAAATTCATGAAATTTTCAGAATAAGGTTTTTCCGAAGTTTGCATTCTATTTTATGATTGTTAAAGGAGTTTTTATGACTTATCCGAACCTTTTAGATCGTTTCTTGACCTACGTTAAGGTCAATACGCGTTCTGATGAACACTCTACTACTACTCCAAGTACGCAAAGCCAGGTAGATTTTGCGACCAATGTTCTTATTCCTGAAATGAAACGTGTCGGTCTGCAAAACGTCTACTACCTTCCAAATGGTTTTGCTATTGGTACCTTACCAGCTAATGATCCCAGCCTTACACGCAAGATTGGCTTCATCTCCCACATGGATACTGCTGATTTTAATGCTGAGGGAGTTAATCCGCAAGTCATTGAAAATTACGATGGTGGAGTTATCGACTTGGGTGATTCTGGATTTAAACTCGATCCTGCTGATTTCAAGAGCCTTGAGAAATATCCAGGCCAAACGCTTATCACAACTGATGGCACGACCTTGCTGGGTGCTGATGACAAGTCAGGGATTGCTGAAATTATGACTGCTATTGAATATCTGACTGCTCATCCCGAAATCAAACACTGTGAGATTCGAGTTGGTTTTGGACCAGATGAAGAAATCGGTGTTGGAGCTAACAAATTTGATGCTGAAGACTTTAACGTTGACTTTGCCTATACTGTTGATGGTGGTCCGCTAGGTGAGCTTCAGTATGAAACTTTCTCAGCAGCTGCTGCTGAGCTTCATTTCCAAGGGCGCAATGTTCACCCTGGTACTGCTAAAGGACAGATGGTCAATGCCCTTCAGCTAGCGATTGATTTTCATAATCAACTTCCAGAGAATGACCGACCTGAATTGACAGATGGTTATCAAGGTTTCTATCATCTTATGGATGTGACAGGTAGTGTCGAGGAGGCGCGTGCAAGCTACATCATCCGTGACTTTGAAAAAGATGCCTTTGAAGCTCGTAAAGCAGCTATGCAAGCCATCGCTGACAAGATGAATCAAGAGCTTGGGAATGATCGCGTTAGCTTGACTCTGACAGACCAGTACTACAATATGAAAGAAGTCATCGAGAAAGACATGACACCCGTTACCATTGCTAAAGCTGTTATGGAAGATTTAGGGATCGCGCCAATTATCGAACCGATTCGTGGTGGAACAGATGGGTCTAAGATTTCCTTTATGGGGATCCCAACTCCTAATATCTTTGCTGGTGGTGAAAACATGCATGGACGTTTTGAATACGTCAGTCTTCAGACCATGGAGCGTGCGGTGGATACCATCATTGGTATTGTAGCTTATAAAGACTAAAAAAGACGAGGTAGCTCAGCTACTTCGTCTTTCTTTTTATTCGTTTGGTTGAGTACTTGGCTCAGACTCACTTTGTGCTTGTTTTTCATTTGATTGAGAAGCATTTGTTTCACTGCCTTTCTCAGACTTAGATTGGCTGTCAGTTTCACTTGCTTTTGAACGAAGTTCTTGGTTCAAGCTAATAATCTCTTTAGCTAGAGTGAGGAGACCTTCTTTATCACTACTTTTAGCTGCGAGTTGATCAAATAGAGCATCAACACGTTCAAAGTCAGCATCGGATCCTTTGTTATCCTCTAAGTACTTGTGAAGAGAGAGCAAGACATTATATAGTTTTTGATAGATGATCACCGTTTGTGGATCTTTTTCTGCTTCTTTTTCCTCTCGTTGGATAGTCGCTGCAATACGATTTAAAAGATCCTCAAGTTGTGTTTTAGCTTCGTCAAGGTCTGCATTTTCCTTTTCAGCAGCCGCTTTGATATTAGCTGCTTCTTCAGCTAGGGATTGTTTGACACCATCTTCCTTGACACGCGCTAGAAGTTGAACGACTTTGGATAGGAGAGCATCCACTTCTTCCTTCTTGACCTTGCTAACCCGCTCTTCTGGCATAAAATCACCGTAGAGTTCTTTTAGGAATTCATAGATAGCTGTCTTAGCAGTTTGACTATCTACTTTTTCCGTATCTAGAATAGTCTTACCAACTTTTGTAGAAACGGGTTCTTCTTTGAGAGCTTCTTCTACTTCTAACTTAGTTTGGTAAATAGTTGGGAATAACTTGTTCAAGTCGGTTGCTTTGAGGAAAGATTGTGACTGGTAAAGTTCCCATGTCAACTTGGCAACACGGTTCCGAAGTTCTTCTCTCAAACGACCATCAGACACATGTTCGTAGAAGTACTTGATGTACTCTACTGTTGTAACCCCTGTCCGATCTCGGAAATCTTGCAAGGCCTGCAGTTTCGCTTCAATGACAGCCAACTCTGTCTCATCCTGTGCTAGTTTTGCTTCCTGCAAATGTACCAAAAGATCTTTCTTAGGCAAGCCATAAGTATCTGTATCCAATGTATTGATCTTATCTACTAGAGCTTGGTACTTCTTATCTAAAGGTGAAGTTTCAACCGGTGCCACATTTTGGTCCACATGGATATACTGTTTATTAAAGAGATCCAATGCTGCTAGGTATCCAGCAGTTGAGTTTGTTGCCAATTTTTTCATATTTTCGGTGAACTGCCCCAAAGCAAGTTCAACCCGTCTCTGCATGATTGGCTGGTCTTTGTAGAGACTTCTGCTATCTGCTAAAAGTTGATCCACCTTAGATAGAACTGTTTGTTCATCAAATGCTCCAGGTTGATAGGTCGATTGTAGGGCCGGAATCTTATTTTTCAAAGCTACTTCATAGCCATTTGTCTGAACCTTAATGTAGTGATTGTGATCACCGTGAGGAATCACAAAGCTACCATTCTCTACTTGCAAACTATAAGGAGACACCCCATCACGTAGGGCAGTCGTATAAAGTTCATTTAGGAAATCCAGTTCTGGATTTCCAGTTTGGAGAGGAATACGAACATGTTCTTTTCGAACAGCATAAGGATGGATATGGGTTGGATCATAGGCTTGATCCGGATTTCCAAAGACAAAGAAGCCGTTTGAAATACGAATCGCTTCGAGCGGAACCCCGTAGGTCTGTGAGATATACTTGATTTTTTCTTCATCGCTAGCATCTCTTGAGAAACTTTCCACAGTCTTTGCAAGTGGTTGAACGTGCTGAGACTGATGATTTTCTTTCAAGTGATCTTGGGCAGCTTTGATTTGGGCTGCAGTCAAGTCCTTCTTAAAGAAATAATGAGCGTGATCTCCATGAGAAACTACAAAACCTTGCTCATCTTCACTAATAACACGGTCAGCTGCAAAACCATGATCATGTTCTTCACCGTGGTGGTGGTCATGCTCCTCTCCATCATGGTCATGGTCTTCATGGTTGGTATCCTGACTTCCATGGTCACCGTCTTGGTCATGATGATGATCTGGTTGAGCTGGATGTTCTGCTGGTTTGCTTGGATTTTCCAAAGGTGTTGGCTTCCCACTGTCGCTAGATAAAGGAATCATACGTGCAATCTTTTCTTCCAAGGCAGAAAGTTTTGTATATGGGATGAAATGATAGTGATTTCCGTGTGGAATCGCTACGCCACTTGGTGTTCTGCTCGAAATCTTAGCAGGGTCAAAAATCAAGCCATCTGATTCAGCATAACGTTGACTACTTGGAAGAGCATAGAGTTGCTGCAATAGACTTTGAAGACTCTCAGCTTGATTACTTGGTGTTTCAGCCTGTTGACTTGGGTTGGTAGTTTGACCAGTTGCGTTTGGACTAGGACGATAGTCCGTCACAGTCGGTTGTTTTCTAGTTCCAGAAAGGTAAGCTTGAGCAGCAGCTAATTCGCTAGCAGACAAGGAACTCTTTGGAATGTAGTGGTAATGTCCACCATGAGGAACGATATAAGCATCACCAGTATCCTCTATAATATCAGATGGATTAAAGATGTAGCCATCGTCGGTAGTATAACGGCCTTGTGATCGCGCAAGTGTCACTGCACTGTTAGAAGTTGGTGCATCGTGAGTATGACCTTGTTTTTGGCGTTCAATTTCGTCCTTCGTACGAATATTATCAGCATGAGCCGCATCTTTAAGGTAGACATAATACTTACCATCAACCTTGATAATGTAGCCACCTTTGATTTCATTGACAATATCAGCGTCTTTCAGTTGATAATTGGCATCTTTCATCAACAGTTCTTCGCTGAAAATCGCGTCAAAAGGAACTTTACCATTGTAATAATGGAAATGATCACCATGTGAAGTCACATAACCTTGATCGGTGATTTTCACGACAATTTGTTCAGCCTGAATATCTTCTTTTTTGCTAACTTGATCTGGTGTCTGGGTCTCTGTTTTTTGAGAATCTTGCTTCCCATCGACATAAGACACACGGTTATTATCTTTGTTTCCTTCTACCTGGTGTTGGTTCAATGCATAGATGCAAAGGCTTAGGGAAAGGACAAGAGCCGATCCTGCTGCAAGGTATTTCTTCTTCATTTTCATCATCTCCTCATTTTAATTCTTCTGCAAGAACATTCATGTTTTCTTCTAGATTTTCTAAGTAAGTTTTGTCATTTTCAGGATCTGCTTCTAAAGGATTGAGTGTCTTTAGGCTAACTCCTGTTGATTTGACCAAGGTCTCAGCGACTTTAGAAGAAGCATTGCTCTCAGTAAAGATGGTTTTAACCTTATAGGTCTTAACGAATTCCTGAATTTCTGTTAGTTGTCTCGGACTTGGTTCTTGTTCAGGGGAAATCCCTGCTATACCAAGTTGTTTCAAACCAAAGCGTTTAGCGAGATAAGAAAAGGCTGTGTGTTGTGTAACAAAGGTCTTTTGACTCGCTTTTTCAAAAATAGGCTGGTACTTCTTAGTCAATTCTTGGGCTTTAGCGATAAAGTTTTTAGCATTCTTTTGATACGTTTCCTTATTAGAACTATCAATCTCCGAAAGTTTGTCAGCGATAATCTGAGCTTCTTCACCTGCTTTTTCTGGATCTAACCAAGTGTGAGGGTCGTAGAGTGTTTTTTCATCAATACCGTCACCAGCTTCTACATCTTCTAAACCTGGAACACGCTCCAAGGTCATTCCTTCAGAAGCTTCTAAAACCTTAACTTTTGAGTTTTTCAAGTTAGGATCTAGACTTCCAGCCCAAGATTCGAGCGTATGAGAGTGGTAGACAAAGACATCTGCGTCATAGATAGCAGCAATGTCATTTGCTGAAGGTTCAAAGGAGTGAATTCCACTACTTGACTGAATCATCCGTACATCATTCAAGTCCCCAGATACCTCTTTGACCATGGCATAGATTGGGTAAAAACTTGTTACAATCTTCATCCCTTTTGCTTCTTGTTTTTCTTTTTGGCTACATGCTCCTAAGACAAGAACCAACAGACCTGCCACTAATAATAGAAATGTTCTTTTTTTCATTGTTACTCCTTAACTAGTACTTAACCATTTAATTAACTAGTAAATAGTTTATCTTTATTTACACTATATGTCAAGATATTTTTCACATTTTCATGAAAAAAATGAGAACTAGAACTCACATTCTGCTCTCATTTTCGATTTTATCTTTTCTAGATCTCCTATCCTGTTTTTAGGATCTAGAAAATGCTCCTACCTTTACTTGCTCTCCTTTAATAAAGCCAACAACTTTTCAGCATCAGCCATAATGGTATTGTTATCCTGAGCACCAAATAGCAGGTTATTTTTTAAGCCAGTGAGAGTTTCTTTGGCATTGGACTTGATAATGGGGTCTTGGATCTTTGCAAGTAGCTCTTCAGCCTCTCTCAACTTCGCTTCAACCTTTTCAGTCTCGACCTGAGGTTCTTCTGGTTCCTCTGGTGATTCTTCTTCCGGCTCCTCAGTTGGTTTTGGAGATTCTGGTTTCTCACTTTGAGGCTTCTCTTCGCGTGGCTTTTCTTCCTCAGGTTTGTCTGTCCGAGGTTTCTCCTCTGATGGTTTTTCCGTTTGATTGGTATCAGCTTGACCATTTTGGTTTCTTTGAACATGGTCACTTGCATTGCCCCAACCACTATCTGAATGCGGACGTTCGTTTGGATGTTCGACATAGTACTTGACAGTCGCAAAGAGATCTTCTAGACTATACCCCTTAGGTGCCTCATAAAGTCCTTCGTCAAACCACTCAAATTTGATGTTATGGTAATGATCATAATGAGGAATGATTAAACTACCATTTTTAACTTCCACGGTATGTTGGAGATTGTAAGGCATACGATCAAGCGGCACCTTCTTAGCTGCTTTCACGCGGTTGTAGATAGCTTCTGCTCCTTTAGCCTCCGTATTTCCTGGATTCTGATGGTCTGTTGAAGGAGGAGTCAAACCTTTCTCTTTAGCATAAACCTGGGCTGCCGCTCTTTCGGCTTCAGACAAACTATCTTTTTTAATCCAATGGCTATGGGTCATATGTGGAGTTACATAGGCATCCCCCTCATCACTAGTGATATCACGAGGATCAAAGATATAGCCATCTTCTGTTGTATACTTGCCTGCCAACTTAGCTACCTGAATCTCATCATTAGTGTAGGCAATTTGCGCATTTGGTTTTCCTAAACGTTCTGGATGACGAATCGGTGCTAAAAAGGCCAAGATATCATCCACCAACTTGATTTTATCACTTGAGGCATCATTGAGACGTTCCAACAGTTTATCCAAAGTGTCAAATTCAGCTTGACGCCCTTTATTAGCAAGTAAGTCTTGATGAATTCTTGCTAGCAAGTCATAAGCCTTATTGTAAAATCCTTGATCACTAGATGGGAGGTTGGTTTTCTTAGCTCCTAGCTTATGAGCTAAACTTTCTTGCTTAGCTAGTTTACTATCAATGGCTGCAGCAGTTTCTGCTGAAAGTTCCTTGGCAGGAATATAACGAGATGTTCCATTTTCCTCAAATACATAACCATCAGCTACTTTTCGAATCACCTGTTTGACCAATTTTTCGTCAATTGGATTGCTTGGAGATGGTTGAGGATTTGGTGCAGGTTGTGGGCTTGGACTAGGTTCCGGAGTCGGTTGTGGACTTGGTTGTTCTGGTCTTGAATCTGGCACCCTATGGTTCGAACGATAGCGAAGTGGGATGATGCGAGCGATTCGTTCTTCCAATTCAGACATCTGTGAATAAGGGATGAAATGGTAATGGTTCCCATGAGGCACAGCAACTCCTCTAGCTGTTCGACTTGTAATCTGTGCTGGGTCGAAGACAAGACCATCAGATTCTACGTGTCGTTGGCTGAGCGGCAAGGCGTAAAGTTGTTTCAGAAGGCTATCAATATCCTCATCACTCTGACTTGCTTGGTTATCGTCGCTACTGTTGTTAGCTGTGTTCGTGTTCGTATAGCTGTTGCCTTGATTATTATAGGATGGAGTCCATCTATCTACATCGCTGCTAGCACTGTTGTTATTGGTACGGCGATAAGTAGGCGTATTTGATTGGCCACTTCTACCAGATAGAAAGGCTTCTGCTGCAGCCAATTCGCTGGCTGATAACTCGCTCTTGGGAATGTAATGGTAATGGTCGCCATGAGGAACGATATAAGCATCACCAGTATCTTCAATGATATCGGATGCATTAAAGATGTAACCATCATCTGTGGTGTAGCGTCCCTGTGAACGTGCCAAGGCTACCGCACCATCGTTTGCTGAAGTCCCTCTTTCACGATGCTGACTATGTTCTTGTTTTTGCCGATTGATTTCTTCTTTCGTACGGACATTATCCGCATGTGCAGTGTCCTTAAGGTAAACATAGTATTTTCCATCTACCTTGATAACATAACCGCCCTTGATTTCACTGACAATATCCTCGTCCTTGAGCTGGTAGTTTGGATCCTTCATCAGCAACTCTTCACTGATGATGGCATCATAAGGAACCTTGCCATTGTAATAATGATAGTGGTCACCATGTGAAGTGACATAGCCTTGGTCTGTTATCTTGATGACGATTTGCTCGGCATTGATGCCTTCTTTCTTGCTAACCTCATCAGGAGTCAGATTCTCCGTTTTTTGCGCAGTTTGTTTACCATCAACGTAAGACACACGGTTATTTTCCTTGACCGTTCTGGCTTGATACAGTCCCAACTCGTAAGAGCAAACACTTAAAATTAAAGCTGCCGCAGAACCAGCAAGGTATTTTTTATTAATTTTCATCGAAACTCTCTTTCTTTTTTAATATTTTTATTTGCAATTCATTTCTAAATTGCAGAAACTCCTCTCTATTAATTAACTGGTTAATAGTTTACTCCTAAATTTGCAACTTGTCAAGAATTTTATGAACCAGTTAAGTATTTTTTTATTCTTCACCGCTACTTTCTCTAGAATGGACTTTATATAAAAAAGATTTTCTTGAAAATTCTTTAAAAAAGCCCCTGCAACTGAGTTGCAAGGACTTTTCGATTAATCAAAATTAACGTATTCTTTTTGAAGTTCAAGGACTTCTTCCATTGTTGAGCATTCTGTAAGGGCACGGTTTGCGTACTCTTCCATCTTAGCTGTATCCAATTTCTTCATCAAGCTACGCGTACGAAGTACAGATGTTGCTGACATAGAGAACTCATCCAAGCCCATTCCGACAAGAAGTGGAACAGCTTGTTGATCACCAGCCATCTCACCACACATTCCAGCCCATTTCCCTTCAGCGTGAGCTGCTTTGATCACATTGTTGATCAAGCGTAGGATTGATGGGTTGTATGGTTGGTAAAGGTATGAAACTTGTTCGTTCATACGGTCTGCTGCCATTGTGTATTGGATCAAGTCGTTTGTACCAATTGAGAAGAAGTCAACTTCTTTAGCAAATTGATCTGCAAGCATGGCTGCTGCTGGGATTTCGATCATGATACCAACTTGGATATTATCCGCAACTGCAACACCTTCAGCAAGAAGGTTTGCTTTTTCTTCGTCAAAGACTGCTTTCGCTGCACGGAATTCTTTCAAGAGCGCAACCATTGGGAACATGATACGCAATTGACCGTGAACAGACGCACGAAGAAGGGCACGGATTTGTGTGCGGAACATAGCATCTCCAGTCTCAGAGATAGAGATACGAAGGGCACGGAATCCAAGGAATGGGTTCATTTCGTGAGGCATATCGAAGTAAGGAAGTTCCTTATCTCCACCAATGTCCATTGTACGAACAACAACAGGTTTACCGTTCATTCCTTCAAGTACAGCTTTGTAGGCTTCGTATTGCTCGTCTTCTGTTGGGAAGTCTTGAGAATCCATGTACAAGAACTCTGTACGGTAAAGACCAACAGCTTCAGCACCGTTGTCATTGACACCTTCAACGTCTTTTGGAGTACCGATGTTGGCAGCCAATTCAAAGTGTTTACCATCAGCAGTTACTGTTTGAGCATCTTTCAAAAGTGCCCATTCAGCTTTCTGCTTCGCATAAGCTTCACCAGCAGCCTTGAATTCTGCCGCTTGCTCATCAGTTGGGTTGATAATCACTTCACCAGTGATACCGTTAACAGCAAGGATATCGCCATCTTTTACGATGTCAGTGATATTATTTGTTCCCAAAACAGCCGCAATTTCAAGTGTACGTGCCATAATCGCTGAGTGACTTGTACGTCCACCGATGTTGGTTACAAAAGCTTTTACAAAGTTCTTATCCAACTGAGCTGTATCAGAAGGAGTTAAGTCGTGAGCAATCACAATTACTTCTTCATTAATAGAAGCTGGGTTTGGCAATTTTTTACCAAGAAGGTTTGCCAATACACGTTTTGTTACGTCGCGGATATCCGCTGCGCGTTCTTGCATGTATGGGTTGTCTTCCATGCCTTCAAAGATAGTGATAAACATGTCTGTTACTTCTTTCAGACCTGCTTCTGCATTCACTTTCTTCGCACGGATTGTTTCCTTGATTTGGCTGATCATTTCTGGGTCAGCAAGAACCATTAAGTGAGCGTCAAAAACTTGAGCTGCTTCTTCACCGAGCGTACCTACTGCTTTCTCGCGAATAACAGAAAGCTCGTCTTGTGATGCCTGTAGAGCGGCATCAAGGCGAGCTTCTTCTGCGTTTGTATCTTCGACTGTAATAGTCTCAAATGACAAATCCGGTTGAACGAGTAGATATGCTTTTGCAACTGCAACACCGTCAGATGCTGCGATTCCTTTAAGCATTTCTGTCATTTTCCTTATGCCAATCCTTCTTTTTCCATAGTTTCAGTGATAGCAGCGATTGCGTCGTCAGCATCTGCACCTTCAGCTGAAATTGTAACGTCAGCACCTTGGCCAACACCAAGACTCATAACACCCATGATAGATTTAAGGTTTACTGATTTACCTTTGTATTCAAGAGTGATATCTGAAGCAAATTTGCTAGCTGTTTGAACCAACAATGTTGCTGGACGTGCGTGAATACCTGTTTCTGCCACTACGTGGAAATCTTTAGAAGCCATAGTTTGACTCTCCTTTAGTTATTTCTT